>QHUD01000074.1 GCA_003221085.1 Gemmatimonadota bacterium | reverse complement strand
CTCCGCCAGCAGTCGGCGCAGCAGGTCCAGGCCCGCCTGGGCGGCGCGGCGGCGCACCTCGTCGCGGTCGCCCGGAAGCACCCGCTTCAGCACACGCGTGGCCGTGTGGACCCGCGCCGCCAGCCACACCGTCCCGACGGGTTTCTCGGGCGTGCCACCTCCGGGACCTGCGATCCCCGTGACGGCGATCGTACAGTCGGCCGAGAAGAGGCGCTGCGCGCCTTCGGCCATCGCCCGCACGGTTGCTTCGGAGACCGCGCCGTACGCCTCGAGGGTCTCGAGCGGCACCTTGAGCGCCGCGGTCTTGATCACGTCGGCGTATGCCACTACGCCCCCGATGAAGGTGTCCGAAGCGCCGGCAATGTTGGTGATCCGCTCCCCGACCATCCCGCCGGTGCAGGACTCGGCGACGCCGAGCCGGTGACGCCCTTCGCGTAACGCTTCGAGCAGGACGGCAGCGAGATCGGCGTCGTCCTCTCCGTAGCCATGCTCACCGACCGCCGCTTTGAGGCGTTCGACGACGGCGGCAAGCCGTGCTTCGGCGTCCTTGAGCTCGAGCCCCCACGCGGTGACCCGCAGGTCGACGCCTTCGACCGAAGGCAGGTACGCGAGTGTGAGCGGCGCAATGTCGGGCTCGATCGGCCCGATTCGCTCGGCGAGCGCCGACTCCGACACGCCCGTCGTACGCACCGTGCGTGAGAGCACGACCCGGCGCTCGCCGCCCTGCCGCGCGACGAGCCGGGGGAGCACCTCTTCGACGAGGAGCCCGCGCATCTCCCGCGGCACGCCGGGGAGCAGCACAACCACGCGCCCGCCCGCGTCCTCGACCCAGAGCCCCGGCGCGGTGCCGCGCGCATTCGGCAGGATCACGGCGCCTTCGGGGACTTCGGCCTGCGTCCGGTTGATGGCGGGCATCGGGCGGCCCATCCGATCGAACCGTGCCTGGATACCCGCGAGCAGGCGCTCGTCGAGCACGAGCCGTTTGCCGAACAGCTCGGCCACGACGGTCTTGGTCATGTCGTCCCGCGTGGGCCCAAGGCCGCCGGTCGTGATCACGAACCCCGCGCGGTCCAGGGCTTCGGCTACACCAGTACGGATCGCCTCGGGCCGGTCGGCGATGGTAGTGCGGCGAGTGATCTCCGCGCCCGCGGCGGCGAGCGCCCGGCCCAGCTCGGCGGCGTTCGTGTCCACCGTGTAGCCGAGCAGCAGCTCGGTGCCGATGGTGAGGACTTCGAGCTTCACCCGCCCCTGAGGAGCCGGCGGTAGCGATACAGGTACACGATCAGCGAGTACACGGTGAGGAGGATGGCGCCGGCGAGCGTCACGGCCACGACCGCGCCGTGGAACTGGTCCCAGAAATTGCGGAACCACCCGGCCCACGGATGCGCGGCGAGCGCGTCCTTCCACGCGAACCAGAACAGCGTCGCCCCGATGAACGTGTTCTGGACCACCGCCTTGAGCTTCCCCGCCCCCATTGCCGGGATCACGACGCCGCGCCGCTTCGCGAAGAATCGGAACGCGGTAATCAGGAGCTCGCGCCCCACCAGCAGCAAGGCCACCCACACGGGAAAGCTGCCCCACCAGGGGATGCGGTAGTCGACCAGAATCGTGGGGTGTCGCGTGAGCCAGAAAATCGGGATGAGCGTGGCGAACAACAGCAGCTTGTCCGCGATCGGGTCGAGCAGCTGGCCGAGCTCGCTGACCTGGTTGCGGCGACGCGCCAGGTAGCCGTCCACCACGTCGGACGCACTGGCCGCCAGGAAGATCAGGAACGCGATGACCTTGGGCCAGTACCCTTCGATGAAGGGGAGCAGCGCGATGACTGGCGTGAGGCAGATACGCGCCAGCGTGAGGATGTTGGGGAGGGTCCAGCGCATTGCGACCGCCCCTAGCTCAGCGTCTTCAAGACCAGCTTGCTCACCGTCTTCAAGGTGTCGAACACGCCGTCACCGCGGACCGCCACGGCCTCGAGATACGGCGCGCGGCCGATCCATTGATTGTCAATCCGGTCCACCAGGTTCTCGCCCGCGTGCATCGGATCGGGGGTGACCTTTTGCTGCACCCCGTCGTCAACCGGCCACCCCGGGTTCAAGGAGGCCTGGAGGTCGCGGATCGGTGCGGCATTGGGCAGGTCGCGCTTGTTGTACTGGATGATGAACGGGATCTTGGTCAGATCGTAGCCGTATTCCGACATGTTGTCGTACAGGTTCTGCATCGACTCGACGTTCGCCTCCATGCGCTCGATCTGACTGTCGGCGACGAACACGATCCCGTCCACACCCTTCAAAATCAGCTTGCGGCTCGCATTGTAGTACACCTGGCCCGGCACCGTGTACAGATGGAACCGGGTCTTGAAGCCGCGGATCGTGCCCAGGTCCACCGGCAGGAAATCGAAGAAGAGCGTGCGCTCGGTCTCGGTCGCGAGCGAGATCATCTTCCCGCGCGTGTTGGGCGACACTTTGCCGTAGATGTGCTCGAGGTTGGTCGTCTTGCCGCCCAGGCCTGGGCCGTAATACACGAGCTTGCAGTTGATCTCGCGGGACGCGTAGTTGATCATCGACATGGGACGCGCGTCCTCTCAACCGAAGAGTTTGTCAATTTCGTCTTCCGCCCCCTCGAGCAGACCCTTTTCGGGCGCCGTCGGGCCCGCGCCCACGCGATTGAACATCTCCTCGAAGACCTTGTTCAGCTTCTCCACGGCGCCTTTCCCCTTGAGCTTCACGAGGCCCAGGGTAGTCCGCTGATCGAACAGCACCACGAGGATGACACGCTTCGCCACGTCGGCGAGCAGCATCGACTCCTTCTCCCCCTGATGCACCAGGGAGGCGAACTCGTGCTCACCGATCATCTTGGCGAGCTGGTCGTTGGCGCTGAAGTCGGCGGCGGTGAGGGAGGCGAAGGCGGTGGCGTCGAACTGCGGAGGCTCGCCGACGGTGGCGACCAGCTGTCCGGTGCGGTCGACGAGCAGCGCGCAGCGCGCGTTCGAGTCCCGCAGGAACGCCTGGAGGTGCTGCTGGATCTGCTTGAAGTCGCTCTCGGAGAACGACCAGCTCGCCGCACCCGCCATTACGTCCCCTCGGGTCTATCGGAGTCGGCCATGTCCCGCCGGGCCAAGAGCGCCTGTGCGATGGTCACGCCGTCCGCGTACTCGAGATCCCCGCCCACCGGGATCCCGCGCGCGATGCGAGTCACCCGGACGCCCGTGGGCTTGAGCAGCTGTTGCAGGTAGGTCGCGGTGACCTCGCCTTCCATCGATGGGTTCGTGGCGATGATCACTTCCCGCAACGCCGCTCCCCCCCCGTTCGCCACCCGCTCCATCAAGCGGTCGAGGTGCAGCGCCTCGGGACCCACGCCCTCGAGCGGGGAGAGCCGCCCGCCCAGCACGTGGTAGCGGCCGCGGAACCGCCCGGCGCGCTCGATGGCCGTCACATCCGAGGCCTCCTCCACGACGCAGAGCAGACTGGCGTCGCGCCGCGGGTCCCGGCAAATCGCGCACGGGTCCTCATCGGTGAGCGTGCCGCACTCCCCGCAGGCCCTCACCCGCGCGCGGACGGTGCGGATCGCCTCCGCCAGTCGCGTGGCGGTCTCCGCCGGCTGCTTCAGCAGGTAAAACGTGAGCCGCTGCGCCGTCTTCCGTCCGATCCCGGGGAGCTTCGCCAGCTCCGTCACGAGATCTTCGATAGCCGACACGGCGGATTATAGCGGCAGCTGAAACGGGAACGGCAGGCCCGAGGCGAGCTTCTTCACCTCCGCCTGGTACAGTTCGGCGGCGCGCTGCTGCGCCTGCGACACGGCAGCGAGCACGAGGTCCTCCAGCATTTCCACGTCCCCCTGGGCGATCGCCTGAGGGTCGATCTTGATGGCGCGGATCTGGCCCCGGCCATCGGCCGTGGCGGCGACAATCCCGCCGCCCGCTGTGCAGGTGACCGTCTGCTGGGCCAGTTGAGACTGGATCTCCGACAACCGGAACTGCATCTGCTGCCCCAACTGGAGCAGGTTGGATAAATCCGCCATACGTCGAAAGTTACCCCTCGCCGAAACAGGTGGCAAGCTATTCCAACAGCTCTAAATCTAACGCGTCTACCGCGGCGTTGAGGCTGGGATCCTGTGCCCGCAGCGTTTTCAGGCGCTCGGCGCGCGCGCCCTCTTCCGTCAGCCGGCTGGGTCGCGGAGCGGAGCGCTCCCGGCTCTCCGCCCCCTGGAGTTTGACGCGGACCGGCTCCGGGACGTAACGCGCCACGAGCTGCGCCAGCACCTCCCGCTGGCGCTCGAGCCCTTCCGCATGGACCGGATTCGTGTCGAGCAGCCGGATCGTGACCGTCCCGCCCTCCACGCCGACAACTTCGGTGACCTGCAGTAGCGCGCCGAGCATCGGTGTCTTGGCGCGAGCGTCGGCGACGATCCGAGGCCAGAGGGAGCGGAGGCGGTCGATCGTCAAGGGACCCTTCTCGGGCGGGTCGGGATGCGGGATGCGAGATGCGGGAGGCGTGGCTGGCGCACCGGCGCTCGCGTCGCGCAACACGGGCGGCGTGGCGGGGCCGCTTCCCGCATCCCGCATCCCGCCTCCCGCATCTCGCTTCCCGAGCGCCTCGATGACCGTCTGCAGCTCGACGGTTCGGGCCATCATCGCCCAGCGGAGCAGGAGCAGCTCGACACCGAGGCGCACGTTGCCGCTGGCGCGGAGCTGGGGCTCCATCTCCGACAGCACCGCCAAGAGTCGCACCACATCGGGAGCCGGAAGCGGAGTGCGGTACCGCTCGATCAACGCCAGCATCGCTTCGGTGAACCCCTCCGGCTTGCCGCCGAGATTTCCCAGCAGCACGGCGCGCAGAACCTCACCTGCTCCGGCGACGAACTCGCCAAGGTCGGCGCCTGCGTCCACGAGGCGCTCCACCAGCGGAAACACGGCTGTCGGGTCGCGCTCGGACACGAGTCGCAGGAGCTCGCCGTAGACGTCGTCCGAGATCAGGCCGAGCACCTCGCGCACCCGGACGGCCGTGACGGGCCCCTCGCCGAACGAAACGACCTGGTCCAGGATCGAGAGCCCGTCGCGCATCCCGCCGTCGGCGCTCTTGGCGATCAGGTGCAGTGCCTCGTCGTCCGCGACGAGCTCCTCTGCGCTGACCACCTGCCGCAGGCGATCGGCGATCGCGCGGGGACCGATGCGCCGGAAGTCGAAACGCTGTAGGCGTGAAAGGATCGGGGCCGCGCTCTGCGCGATCTTTTGCGGCTCGGTCGTGGCGAACACGAACACGACGCGCGGCGGCGGCTCCTCGAGAATCTTGAGGAGCGCGTTCCATGCTTCGCGCGTCAGCATGTGGGCCTCGTCCACGATGTACACCTTGTGGCGGCCCTCGGCGGAGGCGGCGTACATGGCCCGCTCACGCAGGTCGCGCGCGTCGTCCACGCCCCGGTTCGAGGCGGCATCGAGCTCGACGACGTCGAGGTTCGCGGCGCCGGTCCAGACGCGGGTGCAGGAGTCACACTCGCCGCACGGCTCGCCCTCCCCGGCAGCGCGGCGCTCGCAGTTCAGCGCCATCGCCAGGATGCGCGCCGCCGTGGTCTTTCCCACGCCGCGCGGACCGGCGAACAGATAGCCGTGGGCCACCCGACCCGCCGCCACGGCCCCGCGCAGCGCGGCGGCTACGTGATCCTGGACCAGGAGGTCGGAAAAGCGCTTGGGACGGTATTTGCGGGCGAGAGCGATCATCTGGTGAATCTAACGACAGTGCGGAGTGCGGAATGTGGAGTGCGGAATGTCAGGATAAGCGTCATGCGGCACGAGCTCGCATTGCCACTCCGCATTCCGCATTCCCCACTCCGCATCGTAGTAAAATGCCCCAGGCACCCCGCAGCGACGCCCGACATCGCTTAGCGCTGCTCCCTGCGAGGGCCTGACGCGGTTCACGAGTGGACGACCTGCGGACCTGGGGCACCGAAAGCTAGTAGGACGGTGAAGGCGACGACAGGGACAGACGCACACAGGTGACCAGAAGTCACCCAACCGCTACGGCCGCGGGCATCCCGTTTGCTCGAACCGCCGCTCCACGGAGTCCACGCCGGCGTAGAGGGCCTGGTCGCGGGCCGCGTGGGCCGCGTCGAGGACCCCGGCGCTGCGCCGCACGCCGTTGTACGCGAGCCAGCGGCTCTCCACGGTCGCGAGACTGCGCGCCAGCCCGGCGCAGAGGAGCTGACCGCGCGCAAACAGTGTGGTCCGCTCGCCGAAGGCACGCACGACCTGCGTCAGCGAGTCGGCGACCACATCGAGGCGCGCGCGCGGTGCCGGCGGCGCCGGCTGTGAGGGCGCGGCTTGCGACGGCGCGGGACGCGTGGGCCCCGGCGCAGCCGGGGGCTCGGTTGCCGGACGCGATGCAGCTCGAGTGCGCGGCTGCGGTGGCGGGGGGGTGGTCCGTGGCGAGCGCCGCAGCTTACCCTTGAGCGCGGACACCTGCCCGCTGATCGCGGACGTGATCGCAGACCACTTGTTGGTGATCGTGGACCACTCGGGGATCGGCAGCTCCGGCTGGAACCACCAGTATGCCCCGGCGCCGCCACCGACGACGAGCAGCACGAGCAACGTCATCCACAGTCCCCTCCGGC
Source organism: Gemmatimonadota bacterium (assembly GCA_003221085.1). Lineage (GTDB taxonomy): Bacteria > Gemmatimonadota > Gemmatimonadetes > Gemmatimonadales > GWC2-71-9 > AG41. Next base: position 485 of record QHUD01000074.1, on the reverse strand, counting down.
GCTTCCCGCGCCGCCGCGCGCGTGGGCTGGTCTCGACTAGCTCTTCGGGTGCCTCCACCTGGTCGGCGTGCTCGCGGTCCTCGAACTCGTCAGGCCATGTGGGCGCGGCCGCGCCCAAGTCCTCCGTAGCCGCCGGCTCGACGGTTTCAGGCTCGGGCTCGGGCTCCGGTTCTGGCTCGGGCTCGGGTTCGGGGTCCGGCGGGAGCGCCGGACGCGGCGGAGGAGTGTGCCGCCGCGGAGGTGGAGGAGGCGGCGGCATGTCCTCGGCAGCGGTGAGAAACTTCAGCTCGTGTCTATCGTCGGCCCGCGGCGGCGGCGGGGCTGGAGGCGGCGGGGGCGGCGGGGGCGGTGGGGGCGGCTGAGGCTTCGCCGATGCGGGCGTGAACTTCGGCTCTGCGGGGGGCTTCGCCGCAGGCGTTCGCAGCGTCGGTGCCGCCGCTGGCGTGACGGGATTGTAGGCGCGGTGATTCTTCCACGTCACGAAC
>QHUD01000073.1 GCA_003221085.1 Gemmatimonadota bacterium | reverse complement strand
GGCCACGCGTGATCTTGTTGGTTTGGAGAGACACCCGCAGCTGGGCCTGCGCCACCACCCTCGGGTTCACGCCTGCCCGCTCGAGACGCGCGTTCTCGGCGACGCGGCCCAGCGTCTCGCGCAACAGTCCGACGTCGTCCAGCGACGATACGTTCGATGCCCGGTACTCCGCCGTTCCCGCGTCGAGCAGCGAGTCCGACAGCAACAGGAATCCCTCGATACGGCGCGCGCTCACTTCCCCCGCCAGCGAGTCTTCGACCCCGGGGGCGCCCGGGATGCGCCCCACCACGACAAAGCCTCGCGTCGAGTCGAGTCGCGCCGCGACGGCTGCACCGAACGCCGTCGTCGTCCGATCCACCACTACGAGCCGCCGCACGCCTCCTCCCTGCGAGAGCAACACCGGCACCAGGAAGACGGCGGCGAAGAAGACGGGTCCGAGCATGGCCATCACCCAGAACGACTTCCTCCGCACGCGTTCGACGAACTCGCGCCGGATGACGGCCCCGACTCTACTCACGGGACGATCCGTCGCCGGCCGGCTCCGGGCCGACCAAATCGATGAAGATTTTGTGGAGCGACGCCTCCTGGAGCTCGAAGCGCGAGAGCCGGGCGCCCGACGACACCAACCCCGCGAGCACGCGCTGCGCGTCCGCGCCGGCTGCGAGCTCGAGCTCGGCGTACTGACCGTAATTGTCGACCCTGCTTACGAGTTCTTTATCTGCAAACACGTGTGCCGCCGCACCGGGGTTGCCCTCGAACCCGATGACGAGATGGTGTCCGCCGTGTGTCCGCTTGATGTCGCTAAGCGCACCGTCCACCAGCTTCCGTCCACGGGCGATGATGCACAACTGCTCGCACAGCTTCTCGGCCTGCTCCATGATGTGCGTCGAGAAGAGGATGGTCTTGCCACGGCCGTGCAGATCGAGCACCACGTCTTTTATTACCTGAGTGTTGACGGGATCGAGCCCCGAGAACGGCTCATCCAGGATCACGAGGTCAGGGTCGTGCAGCACCGTCGCGATGAACTGCACTTTCTGCTGCATCCCCTTCGACAGCTCATCGATACGGCGCAGCCGCCAGTCGGCGAGACCCAGCCGTGCGAGCCAGTCGCCCGCCTGCTGGCCCGCCCGCCGCCGGTCCATCCCTTTCATTTCGCCGAGAAACACCAGGACATCGAGTACGCGCATCTTGCGGTACAGACCCCGCTCCTCCGGGAGATAGCCGATCCGCTCCGAGTGCCGCCGTCCGCCGCCCGGGTCCCCGAACAACCGCACCGCACCGGCGTCCGGCTCCAGGATGTCCATGATCATGCGGAGGGTCGTCGTTTTCCCGGCGCCGTTCGGGCCCAGCAGGCCGTAGATCACGCCACGCGGCACGGACAGCGAGAGGTCATCGACAGCGGTGTGACCGGCGAAGCGCTTGCTGACCCGGTCGAGGATCAGGATCGGGGTAGGGGAGGGGGATGCGGACGCCATGGGCGAGGCTAATCTAGCCCCGTTACGACTTGATGGCGTCGGTCAGCGCGTTCCACGGAAGGAGGGCGCACTTGATGCGGACGGGGAACTTCGACACGCCGGCCAGGGCGCGGAGCTCGCCCAGGGTTTTGTCCCGCGCGGCGCCCTCGTCCCCCTGCATCATGGCGCTCATGCGGTCGGCCAGGGCGAGCGCCTGTGGAAGCGACTTGTCCTTGAGGAGCTGGGTCATCATCGAGGCCGCCGCTTGACTGATGGAGCAGCCGCGGCCGATGAAGCGCACTTCCTTGATAATGTCGTCGTCGACCCGCAGCTGCAGATCGATCTCGTCGCCGCACAGCGGGTTGTTGAGGGACACCGTGTGGGTCGCCTGCTCCAGCGTCCCCTTGTTGCGGGGGCGCCGGTAGTGATCGAGGATCAGCTCCTGGTAGAGGGCGCTGAGCTGCGGATCAGGCGGGGACGTATCCAAACAGGGCTCCCGCCTTGACGAGCGCGCCGGCGAGGGCGTCCACCTCGTCCAACCCGTTGTAGAGATAAAAGGACGCGCGGGCGGTTGCGGCCACGTTCAGACGCCGCATCAGGGGCTGCGCACAGTGGTGTCCGGCCCGGATACAGATCCCGTCCTGGTCGAGAATGGTCGCGATATCGTGCGGGTGGATATCGCCGTACGTGAACGACACGACGCCCGCCCGGTCGCTCCTCCCGCGCGGCCCGTACACCGTCACACCCTCGATCTGGGTGAGCTTCTCAATCGCGGCGGCCGCGAGGGCCTGCTCGTGCTCGGCGATCCGCTCGCGGCCGATGCGCTCGAGGTAGGTGATCGCCGCCGCGAGGCCGACCGCTCCTTCTACGTTCGGCGTCCCGGCCTCGAACTTGTGTGGAATCTTGTTGTAGGTGGAGTGGTCGTCCCACACGCGCGAGATCATCTCGCCCCCGCCGTGGTAGGGGGGCATTGCGTCGAGCAGCTCCGGCTTCGCGACCAGCGCCCCCGAGCCCATCGGCCCGAGCATCTTGTGACCCGACAGGGCGTAGAAGTCGCAGTCGAGCGCCTGCACGTCGACGTTCAGGTGCGGGGTGGACTGGGCGCCATCCACCACCGCGACCGCGCCCGCGGCATGTGCGAGCGTGGTGAGCTGCCCTGCCGGATTCACGGTGCCGAGCGCGTTGGATACGTAGGGGAACGCGACGATCTTGGGCCGCCGCTCGAGCGCCCGGCCGAAGTCCGCAAGATCGATGCGCCCGTCCTCGGTGATCTCGACCATCCGCAGCGTGGCACCCTTCTCCTGACACAATATCTGCCACGGGACGAGGTTCGAGTGGTGGTCCATAGCGGTAACCACGACACTGTCGCCGGCTTTCACGTTCGCCCGGCCATAAGAGCCCGCCACCAGGTTGATCGCCTCGGTGGTGCCTCGCGTGAACACCACGCCCTCCGGCGCCCAAGCGTTGACGAACGCGGCGAGCGTCGCCCGCGCCGCCTCGTATGCCTCGGTGGCGCGGATGGCGAGGTCGTACGCGCCCCGGTGCACGTTGGCGTTGGTGGTCCGGTAGTAGTCGGTAATGGCGTCGAGCACCGCCTGGGGCTTCTGGGTCGTCGCGGCGTTGTCGAGGTAGACCAGCGGGCGGCCGTTCTCCTGTTGCGCGAGCAACGGGAAATCGGCGCGGAGGCGGGCGACGTCGAGCATCAGGCGAGCCGCGCGCGCACCAGGCCGTCGAGCCGATGGCGCACCTCGGCGTGGCGCATCCGGTCGAGGATCTCCGCGCCGAACCCGTAGGTGAGGATGCTGCGGGCCGCCTCGGGGGAGAGCCCGCGGCTGCGCAGATAATAGAGCTGCATCGGGTCGATCGGACCCACCGTCGAGCCGTGGGTGCACTTCACGTCGTCGGCGTAGATCTCGAGCTGCGGCTGGCTGTCGGCGCGCGCCTCGGTGGAGAGCAGCAGGTTGTTGTTGGTCTGCTTCGAGTCGGTGCGCTGGGCACCGGGCCGTACGATGATACGTCCGTTGAACACGCCGTGCGCCCGGTCCGCCAGCACGCCGTTGAAGAACTCGTGGCTCGCGCAATGCGGCTGGGCATGGTCGATGACCGTGTGATGATCGGCGTGCTGGGCGCCGCTCAACAGGTACAGCCCGTTGAGGACCAGCTCCGCACCGGGACCGTCGAGCACCGCGTTGATGTCATGTCGGGCGAGCGCCGCGCCCAGCGTCACGACGTGCAAACCCAGGTAGCTGTCGCGTTCCTGTCGCGAATGTGTCGTTGCCACCTGGAAGCCCTGCGGGCCTTCCTGCTGCACGCGATACAGCTCCGCCCACGCGCCCTCGCCCACGACGACCTCGGTGACCGCGTTGGTCCAATAGACGCCGTCCGACGCGCTCACATACGTCTCGACGACCGAGGCATGTGCTCCCCGATCGACCACCATGAGGCTGCGCGGGTGGGAGACGACCGGGCCGTCGGATGCCGCGCGGCCGGTCGAGAGGAAGACCACTTCGAGCGGGTGCTCCAGCGTCACGCCGGCGGGAACGTGGACGAACCCCCCGTCCGCGAGGAACGCGGTATTGAGCGCCGCGAACGCGCTCTCGCGCCAGCGCGCGTGACGCGCCAGGTGCGCGCGGGCCAGCTCCTCGCGCCGCGCGTTGGCTCGAAGCGCGGCGGCGAGACTCCCCGCCCACACGCCACCGGCCAGCTCTCCCGGCGTGGAGAGGGTCGGGGCGTGGCGCCCGTCGACGAAGACGACGCGCGGGCCTACGCCGACGCACAGGCGCTCGATGTCTGCCGCAGCGGGGAGCGGGGAGCGGGGAGCATGCGCAAGAATGAATCGTTGGTCCGCGATCGGTGCGACGCTCGTGAAGCGCCACTCCTCCTGCTTCATCGTGGGGAATCCCAGCTCGGCGAACCGGGCGATCGCGCCCTCGCGGAGTTCCCGCAACCACTTGGGTGCTCCCGACGCGCCGTTGCGCGCGAACGCTTCGAAGGCCGCGACGTAGCGCTCGGTCCGGTCGGCCACGTCCGTCATGCCACGACCGCCTCTTCGCGCAGCCAGTCGTACCCCTTCTCCTCGAGCTCGAGCGCGAGCTCCTTGCCCCCCGACTTGACGATCCGCCCGCCGGCCAGGACATGAACGACGTCGGGCTGGATGTGCGTGAGGATCCGGTAGTAATGCGTCACGAGTACGGTCGCGTTGTCGGGCCGCCGCAACTTGTCCACCGTCTGCGCGACCGTCTTGAGGGCATCGATATCGAGCCCGGAATCGGTCTCGTCCAGAATCGCGAGCTTGGGGTCGAGCACCGCGAGCTGCAGGATCTCGTTGCGCTTCTTCTCCCCTCCCGAGAAGCCCTCGTTCACCGGCCGGGTCAGATAGCTCGAGTCCCAGCCGATCACCTTGAGCTTCTCTTCGAGCGCGTCCATAAACTCGACAGGCCCGAGCTCCTCCTCGCCGCGGTGCTTGCGGATCGCGTTCACTGCAGACCGGAGGAAGTAGGCGTTGGTGATGCCCCGGATGGCCACCGGGTACTGGAACGCGAGGAACACACCTTCGCGAGCCCGCGCCTCCGGCGCCAGCGCGAGCAGGTCGTTGCCCTCGTACCGCACCTGCCCAGCGGTGACGACGTACGCGGGGTGACCCGCGAGCACCTGGGCCAGCGTGCTCTTCCCCGAGCCGTTCGGCCCCATGATCGCGTGCACCTCACCGGCGCGTACCGTGAGATCGACGCCGCGCAAAATCTCGCGACCCTCGACCGAGGCGTGTAGGTCGCGGACCTCGAGCAACACCTTTCCCGTTTCCCGTTTCCCCTTTCCCGTCATCCCACGCTCCCTTCGAGACTGATGCCGAGCAACCGCTGCGCCTCGACGGCGAACTCCATCGGCAGCTCCTTGAAGACTTCCTTGCAGAAGCCGTTCACGATCATCGAGACGGCATCCTCGGCGGACAGACCGCGCTGCTTCGCGTAAAAGATCTGGTCCTCGCCGATCTTGGACGTCGAGGCCTCGTGCTCCATGATCGCGGTGCTGTTCCGAACGTCGATGTACGGGAAGGTGTGCGCTCCGCACTTGTCGCCGATCAGCATCGAGTCGCACTGCGAGTAGTTGCGGGCGTCATCGGCGCCCTTCAGGATCTTCACGAGGCCGCGGTAGGTGTTCTGGCCGCGTCCGGCCGAGATACCCTTCGACACGATCGTCGAGCGGGTGTTCTTCCCCATGTGGATCATTTTGGTGCCCGTGTCCGCCTGCTGGCGGTGGTTGGTCACGGCCACCGAGTAGAACTCGCCGATCGAGTCGTCGCCCTGCAGGATGCAGCCGGGATACTTCCAGGTGATCGCCGAGCCGGTCTCCACCTGGGTCCACGAGATCTTGGAGCCCCGGCCGCGGCACGCCCCGCGCTTGGTCACGAAGTTGTAGATCCCGCCGCGTCCTTCTTCGTCGCCCGGGTACCAGTTCTGAATGGTCGAGTACTTGATGGTCGCCCGGTCCAACGCCACGAGCTCGACCACCGCCGCGTGCAGCTGGTTCTCATCGCGCACCGGCGCCGAGCAGCCCTCGAGGTAGCTCACATAGCTTCCCTCGTCCGCGACGATCAGGGTGCGCTCGAACTGGCCCGTCGATTCCGCGTTGATACGGAAGTAGGTGGACAGCTCCATCGGACAGCGCACGCCCTTTGGCACGTACACGAACGAGCCGTCCGTGAACACGGCGGAGTTGAGGGCGGCGAAGAAGTTGTCGTTGTACGGCACGACGGAACCGAGGTATTGCTGCACCAGCTCGGGATACTCCCGGATCGCTTCCGAGATCGCACAAAAGATCACGCCGTGCTTCTTGAGCTCTTCGCGGAACGTGGTCGCCACGGAGACCGAATCGAACACGGCGTCCACCGCCACACCCGCGAGCCGCTTCCGCTCCTCGATGGGGATCCCGAGCTTCTCGAACGTCTCGAGTAGCTTGGGATCGACCTGCTCCAGGCTGTCCAGCTGGGGCCGCTGCTTGGGAGCCGCGTAGTAGCTGATGGCTTGATAGTCGATCGGGCCGTACTGCACGTTCGGCCAGTGCGGCTCGGACATCTTCAGCCAGTTGCGATAGGCCTTGAGCCGCCATTCGAGCATCCATGCCGGCTCACCCTTCTTCTCGGAGATCAGCCGGATGACGTCCTCGCCGAGACCGGGAGGGACCGTCTCCGACTCGATATCCGTGACGAAGCCGTACTTGTACGGCTGGAGCACCTGGGCTTCGATGCCGCTGCTCATTGAGACTCCCGAAGTCCTTTGCGCATCGCGAGTTGCGAAGAAATGACCATGGCGAAAGCGAATCCTACAGGAATTACTCGGGATTGTCAACGTGAGAAGCAGGTGTTAGCCCCTCTCAGTAGATGTCTCTATTCAGCTCCCTCACCAGTCGTTCGTAGTCCTCCGGCGTATTCAGATCGTCGATTACCGCCGGGTCGTCCACCGCCAGCGTGACGAGGTCCCGCTCGTGGGCTGCGAGCACCGCGCCCGCGCCGTGCGTCGTGGCAGCTGCGCTCGACGCCAGCTCGGCGAACAGGGCTTGGTCCCAGATCACCGGCTGGCCGCGCAGGTCCACGGGCCACGCGACTACCGCGGAAGGACGGATCGACTCGAGGGCCGCGAGGGCGGCGCGGAGCGACCCGATCGCCTCGCCGGCGAGATCGGGGTTCTCGACGATGATGCACTCATGGGAGGCAAGGGAGGGTCGGACCCGCGCGGCGTCGGGGCCGAGCACCACGACGCGGGTTTTCACGTCCAGCGCCTCGAGGGCTTCGAGGATGCGGACGGCGAAGGGCCGACCTCGGAAGTCCAAGAGTGCCTTGGGCCTACCCATTCGTTCCGAGGCCCCGCCGGCCAGCACCACCCCCGCGAGACCCATGCAGTTACGTTATCGCGAGTTGCACCCTGCCGCCAAACCCCCAAATTGGCGGCCCATGGCCGTACGACGCATCCGCCAGCTGGGCGACCCGATCCTGCGAGTCCGCTGCGAGCGGGTCCTGAACCCGAAATCCGCCGCGACGCGGCTCGTCGCGGACGATCTGCGGGATTCGCTCGCCGTCGCCAGGAAGAAGTACAAGATGGGACGGGCGCTCGCGGCGCCCCAGATCGGCGCGCCGGTGCGGATCGTGTTCGTCCAGATGGACAAGCAGCGCTGGACAATGATCAACCCCGAGATCACGGATGTGGGGCCGGACGACTTTGTCGTGTGGGACGACTGCTTCTCGTTTCCCAACCTGCTGGTTCGCGTGACTCGGGCCTACCAGATCACGCTCAGTTACACCGACCCGAAGGGCAAGCAGCACACGATGGAGCTGGAGGGGCCGATGGCGGAGCTGCTGCAGCACGAGATCGACCACCTGGATGGCATCTTGGCGCTCGACCGGGCCAGTGGGGTCGATCCGTTCGCATTCCGCTCGGAATGGGAGAAGCTGCACAAACCGGCCGAGCGCTACGGGCCGCCCAAGCCGCGGGAGGTGTGAACCGGCCGTTCCCTCGTTAGATTGACCGCTGACAGGGGTGCCCGCAGGCCGAGTGCGGGCTGAGATCACACCCTTTGAACCTGATCCGGTTCGCACCGGCGAAGGGAGCTCCGCATGACCTGCCTCACACAGATGCACTTCGCCCGTCAGGGCACCGTTACCCCCCAAATGCAGCGCGTTGCGGAGCGCGAAGCGCTCCCGGTCGAGCTGGTGCGCGACGAAGTCGCCCGTGGGCGGCTCATCATCCCCGCGAATGTGAACCATCTCGCGAAGCGACTCGATCCCATGGCCATCGGCAAGCTCGCTCACGTGAAGATCAATGCCAACATCGGCAACTCGGCCGTCGAGTCGAACATCGACCAGGAGCTCGAGAAGCTGCACCACGCCGTCCACTACGGCGCGGACACGGTGATGGATCTCTCCACGGGGGGCGACATCGACGCGATCCGTCAGGCCATCGTCGGCGCCTCACCGGTGCCCATCGGCACGGTGCCGATCTATCAGGCCGTGACCGAGGTCAAGCAGGTCGAGGATCTCACCGCGGACGACCTGCTCGACATGATCGAGCACCAGGCGCAGCAAGGAGT
>QHUD01000072.1 GCA_003221085.1 Gemmatimonadota bacterium | reverse complement strand
CCCCATATTGCGCGCCGGGAACAGCGACATCAGTCCGAGCACGAGGCCGGGTAGAAAGCCCAGCACCGGGATGCTCTGGAGGATGTCGAGCAGCGGCAGCAACAGCCGCTCGGCGGCGCGCGACTTGGCGGCCGTCCACCCATACGCCAGCGCGAAGACATAGGAGATCACGAGCGCCGTGACGCCGCGCGACAGCGAATACAGCGTGTACCGCGGCAGCGCCGCCGGGCGCAGATCGATCTGCACCGCCTGCGCGAAGGGCGCCTGGAATTCCCGCGCGAACGCGACCACCGTCGCGATGACGCCGCCCAGAAGGCAGAGGATCGCGACGTCGGCGAGCCCGGGTGGGGCGGGTGGTAAGCGAAGCGGCTTCATCCTCGCGCACGGTGTAAGTTGAGACGCGATGCCAGAGACGGCGACGGAAACGACGGTCGAGCTGAACGGCGTCCGCCTCTACACGCGACGGGTGGGACATGGCCCACCTGTGGTCGTCCTGCACGGCGGCCCCGGCGCCCACCACGACTACCTGCTCCCCCAGTACGATCATCTCGCGGAGGGAGGTCGCGCCCTCCTCTATTACGACCAGCGCGGCGGCGGCCGGTCACCGGTGCCGCGTGACGTACCGGTGGGGTGGCGCGAGCAGGTGGCCGACCTCGAGGCCCTTCGCGGCCACTGGGAGCTCGACCGCCTCACCATCGTCGGCTATTCCTGGGGGGGCCTGCTCGCCCTGCTCTATGCGCTCGAGCACCCTGACCGGATCGCCCGGCTGGCGCTCGTCTCCTCGGCACCGGTGACGGCCGCGTGGCGCGACGAATTCGAGCGCCGCTTCGCGGCCCGCATGGCCGAGCCGTGGATCGCGCGCAGCCGCGCCGACCTCACGGCGTCCGGCCTCTCCCGGACCAATCCCGAAAAGTACCGCCGCATTGCGTTCGCGCTATCCGTCGCCGGCTACTTTCGCGATCCGAGCCGCGCGCGGGAGATGACCCCGTTTCGCGTGACCGAGCGGACCCGGAAAGCCGTCTGGGACAGCCTGGGGGATTACGACCTGCGCGAGCGGATCCGCCGGGCTTTTCCGAACGGGACTGCTCCCCGCTCCCTGCTGCTACATGGTGTGTACGATCCCATGCCCATCGAAGCTGCGCGCGAGACCGCGGCGCTTCTCTCCACGGGCGTGATCGAGCTGGCCACAGGGCATGCGCCGCACGTCGAGGCGACAGAGGCCTTCGTGGGCGCGCTGGACGGGTTCCTGCCGCGACGATGATCTACTATTGATCGCCTCGCGCGATCACTTCCCGCACGCGCTCGGGCGTCAGCCCGGCGGCGCTCAGAAGGGTGGCGAGGGTCGCGCTCGCCGATCCCGCGGGGGCGGTCAGAAGGACGCGCAGCACTCCTAGCAGCAGGAGTTCCGGTCCCAAAGACGCCGCTTTCAAGTCTCGCGCCTCCTGTAGCGCGAGTTGCAGGCTACCCCGCGCGGCGGGTGTGTAGGGTACGGGCGGTGTTGTTGGTGGCCTTGTGTCCGAGGCCTCCGGCATTTCCGTGCGGAGCAGTCGGAAAACTTCGCTACGTGCCGCCTCCAGCGTCACACCCGCGTCGGTCAGAACCTGAGCGCCAATGCCCTTCTCTTCCCGCACCACGCCGAGAAGCAGGTGCTCGGTCCCGACGTACGCGTGATTCAATGCGCGCGCCTCGCTCATCGCGAATTCGATAACCTTCTTGGCACGGGACGTGTACGGGAGGTCCGGCCCGGCTGGCGGGGCTGCTTTCCCCTGCTTGACTGTCTCTTCGATCCTCTGGGTAATCTCTTCCAGGTCGACGCTGAGGTTTGTCAGCACGGCCACGCCGACACCCTCACCTTCCCGAATCAGGCCCAGCAGGATGTGCTCCGTCCCTACATACTCGTGGTGCAGGCGCGCGGCCTCCTCCCGCGCCAGCTGGAGCACCCTACGCACACGATCGGTGAAGTTGTAGCCATTCATCCACCAAGTATCGCCGAAATCCCGCGCGGCTGGAATCGGTCCGAAAACCGGATTACGTTCCGCTGAGCATGGACAAACAAGCCGTCCGTCAGACCCTCGAGCAGCTGGGGGCGTTTCTCCAGCTCAAGGGGGAGAGCGCGTTTCGCGTCCGGGCGGTGCAGCGCGCCGCCCGATCGGAACTCCTCGCCACCGGGCGCTCGAGCGCGCTCGACGAGCTGCGCGAGCAGGTGCCGCCGGGCGTCGCGGAGATGCTCCGCATTCCCGGGCTGGGGGCCGCCAAGGTGCGCCAGATCCACGAATCGCTCGCGATCGACTCACTGGCCGAGCTCGAGGCGGCGGCGGGCGACGGCCGCCTGGCGACCCTGCCGCGCTTCGGCGCCAAGACCGCGGAGAACGTGCGCCGTGGGATCGCGTCCTTGCGCCGGGCGAGCGGCCTGCGGTTGTTCCACCATGCCCTAGACGAGAGCGAAGCGGTGCAGCGCGCGCTTGCCGGCCTCGAGAACGCGGGCGTACTGCGGGTCGAGATCGCCGGCGCGGTGCGACGCCGCTGCGAGGTCATCGGAGCGCTGGACCTCGTCGCGGTGCACGAAGGCGGGGCCGCGCGCGAAACGTTGGTCAGACGCCTGGGCCAGGCGCCCGGTGTCACCGAGATCGCAGGACGCGAAGGGTGTGTGACGCTGCGGTTCGCGTCCGGCACCGTCGTGGACGTGTTCCTCACCACGCCCGACCGGTTCGGGCTCGACTGGGTCCGCGCGACCGGCGGTCCCGCCCACGTCCTGGCGCTCGAGACCCGCGCCCGTGCCATGGGCGTCTCATGGTCCACCCCATTTCCCGATGAGCCCAGCCTGTACCGCGCCCTCGGCCTCGCGTGGGTGCCGCCCGAGCTGCGCGAGGGGGACGGCGAGTTGGAAGCGGCCGCCAACGAGGGGCTGCCGCGTCTGGTCGAGCAGGGAGACCTCCGCGGCCTGCTCCATTGCCACTCGAACTATTCGGACGGCACCGTGACGATCGCGGACTGGGCCACGGCGTGCCGGGCCGCAGGCTACGGCTGGGTGGGGATCACCGATCATTCGCAGTCGGCCCCGTACGCCGGCGGGCTCGGGACCGCGGCTGTGGCCCAGCAGCATGTCGAGATCGACGCCGTGAACGCCCGGGTCTCAGGTGTCCGCGTGCTCAAGGGCGTTGAGGCCGACATCCTGGCGGACGGCACACTCGACTACGGTCCCGACGTGCTCGACCGGTTCGACTTCGTGATCGGCTCGATCCACTCGCGCTTCGGCATGTCCGAGGCCGAGATGACACGGCGCGTGCTTAGCGCCATGGACGACCCCCACCTCGCGATCCTCGGCCACCCCACGGGCCGGTTGCTGTTGCAGCGCGAGCCGTATGCCATCGATCTGGAGCAGATTCTCGCCAAGGCTGTCGCCCGCGGTATCGCCGTCGAGGTGAACGCGGATCCACATCGTCTCGACCTCGACTGGCGCATGGTGCGGCGGGCGCGCGAGCTGGGTGTCACGCTCTCAATCGGCGCGGATGCCCACTCCACGGCCGGCATGACCAACGTGGCGGTCGGTCTGGGGATCGCCCGCAAGGGCTGGCTCGAGCCCGATCGGGTCCTGAACACCCGCGACGCCGAGGGGTTTCTCGGGTTTGCGCGGGCGCGCCTCGTCGCGGCGGGCTGATGCCCACCCGAACAAAAGCCGCACCCGGCAGGCGCTCGGCCCGCGAGAACGACGCCGAGCGGCGGGCACGCGTCCGCAAGATCGTCGCCCGTCTCGAGAAGGCCTACCCGGACGCGACCTGTGCGCTCGGCCACAGCAGCGCTCTGGAGCTGCTCGTCGCCACGATTCTCTCCGCCCAATCGACCGATGCCCGGGTCAACATGGTCGCGCCCGCGCTGTTCGCGAAATACAAGACGGCGCGGGACTTCGCGAGCGCCGACCAGCGGGTCCTCGAGCAGGAAATCCACAGTACCGGATTCTTCCGCAGTAAAACCAGGTCGATCATCGGAATGGCGCAGGCGTTGCTGGAGCGCCACGGCGGCCAAGTGCCCGACACGATGGAGGAGCTGGTGCAGCTGCCCGGTGTGGGCCGCAAGACTGCGAACGTCGTGCTGGGGTGCTGGTTCGAGAAGAACGAAGGAATCGTGGTCGACACACACGTGCAGCGAATCGTAACGCTGCTCGGCCTCACGAAGGAGAAGGACCCGGTGAAGATCGAGCGAGACCTGGTAGCGCTCGTGCCGCGCGAGAAGTGGACCTGGTTCTCGAACGCCCTGATCCAACACGGGCGCCGCGTGTGCATCGCGCGGCGGCCGAAGTGCGAGATCTGTGTAATAAACCGGTTGTGTCCGAGCTCGCGGGTATGATACGGCGTTACATGTTACACGTTACAGGTTGCATGTGCGCCCAACGTGTAACGTGCGACGTGTAACGTGCAACGAGTCATGAACCTTCCCCCAGTCGACCGCTCCGGCCTCATCGCCACCCGGCGCGATCTCCACCAGCACCCCGAGCTCGGCTTCGAAGAGCGACGTACCAGTGGGATCGTCGCGGAGCGGCTCGAGCGGCTCGGCTACGCGGTGCGGACGGGCGTCGGCAAGACGGGCGTGGTCGGCTTGCGCGACGGCGCGCCCGGTGGAAAGACCCGCTGCGTGCTGATCCGCGCCGACATGGACGCGCTCCCGGTCGAGGAAGCGAACGACGTCCCCTACCGCTCCCAACACGCGGGCAAGATGCACGCCTGCGGCCATGACGGGCACGTCGCGATCGGACTCGAGGTCGCGCGCCGGCTGCACGCGGCATTTCTCCCGGGCAGCGTGAAGCTCGCGTTCCAGCCCGCCGAGGAGACCTCGTTTGGGGCGGAGGCGATGATCCGGGACGGCGTGCTCGACGCGCCCGAGGTGGACGCCGCGTTCGGCATTCATCTGTGGAACGACCTCCCGGCGGGCACGATCGCGCTGATGCCCGGCCCGGTCATGGCCTCCGTAGACGAGTTCGAGATCGCGATCCTGGGGTGCGGCGGTCACGCGGCGGCCCCACATCAGGCGATCGATCCGGTACTGATCGCGGCGCACGTCGTCACCGGCCTGCAGAGCCTCGTGTCGCGCCGCCGCAATCCGTTCGAGGAAGGGGTAGTCTCGGTCACGCAGCTGCATGCGGGGCACGCCTTCAACGTCATCCCCGGGCGTGCTGATCTGCGGGGCACCGTGCGGACATTCGGCGGGAAGTTCTACGACGAAGCGCCGCAGCTCATCGACGAAACGGTGCGTGGGATCGCCCGGGCGTTCGGGGCCGAGGCCGAGGTGCGGTACCGGCGGCTGTCGAAACCTCTGGTCAACGACGAGAAAATGACCTCGCTGATGATAGGCGTGGCCCAGGACATCGTCGGGCGAGACCGCGTGATCGCCGGCGTCCGCACCATGGGTGGCGAAGACATGTCGTTCTTTCTGGCGAAAGTCCCGGGCGCGTTCGCCTTCGTCGGCTCCGCGCCACCCGACAAGAAAGGCTCGCCGCACCACAGCCCGACGTTCGATATCGACGAAGCAAGCCTTGTGATCGGGGCCGAGTTGCTGACCAGGACGGCGGTGAAATATCTCGAACAGGGTGCCTGACCCGGGTACATTTCACTCGATGTCGAACCTCCTCGCCTCCGAACCCTCCGCCTACCTCAAATCCGCCGCCCACCAGCCGGTGCACTGGCACCCGTGGGGCGATCCGGCGTTTGCGCGCGCGCGCGCCGAAGACAAGCCCATCCTGCTGGACATCGGCGCCGTGTGGTGCCACTGGTGCCACGTCATGGACGGCGAGTCGTACGAGGACTCAGGCGTCGCGGAAACCCTCAATCGCGAGTTCGTTTGCATCAAGGTCGACCGCGACGAGCGGCCCGACGTAGACGCGCGCTATCAGCGCGCCGTGCAGGCGCTCACTGGGCAGGGAGGCTGGCCCCTCACGGCGTTCCTCACCGCCGAGGGCGAAGTCTTCTTCGGCGGCACGTACTTTCCGCCCGAAGAGAATCACTACGGCCGGCCGGGCTTTCTCTCGGTGCTCAAACAGGTGGCAGACCTCTATCGTCAGCAGCGCGACAAGGTGGCGGAGAACGCGACCGCGATCCGCCGCCATGTAACGGAGTCGCTCAACGAGGCGAAAGGCGGCGAAGTCACCCCGGCCACCCTCGAGCGCGCCACCAGCGAGATGGCCCGCCTGTTCGATATCCGCTCCGGCGGGTTCGGCACCGCGCCCAAGTTCCCCCACCCCGCGGCGGTGCAATTCCTGCTCGCGCGCTGGCACGACACGCG
Source organism: Gemmatimonadota bacterium (assembly GCA_003221085.1). Taxonomy (GTDB): domain Bacteria; phylum Gemmatimonadota; class Gemmatimonadetes; order Gemmatimonadales; family GWC2-71-9; genus AG41. The sequence continues at coordinate 772 of QHUD01000072.1, read as the reverse complement.
CGAGGACTGGATGCGCGAAGTGGTGGAGAAAACCCTCACCGGGATGGCGAACGGCGGGATCCGCGACCACGTGGGTGGCGGGTTCCACCGCTATGCCGTGGACGAGCGCTGGATCGTGCCGCACTTCGAGAAGATGGCGTACGACAACTCGGAGCTTCTGCACGCGTACCTGGACGGCTACGCGGGACTCGGAAATCCACTGTTCAAGGAGGTGGCCCAGGGCATCGTCAGCTGGGTGCTGCAAGTCCTCTCCGACCAGAACAAGGGCGCCTTCTACACGTCGCAGGACGCGGACGTCGCTTTTGGTGATGATGGTGACTATTGGACGTGGACGCTTGATGAACTTCGGGAGGCGTTGCCCGATAAGGCGTTCCACGTTGCACGTCGCACGTTCGATGTGGAGGAAGCCGGCGAAATGCACCACAACCCGCGCAAGAACGTGCTGTGGTGGAAGCGCGACCCGGCAGGTGACGACGAGTGGCCGGTGCTCAAGAACGCCCTCGTGACCCTCAAAGCCGCCCGCGATAAACGAAAAGCGCCGTATGTCGACACGACCCCATATGTCAACTGGAACGCCATGATGGCGTCGGCGTTTCTGCACGCCGGTGCGGTGCTCGATCGGCCGGAATGCAACACGCTCGCCCTCAAGGTGCTCAATCGGATATGGAGCGAGGCCTGGAACGAGGGACGCGGGATGAGTCACGTGATCGGGCGAGCCGAGCCGCGTGGGCTGCTCGAGGACAACGTACACGCGGCGGCGGCGTTTCTCGAC
>QHUD01000071.1 GCA_003221085.1 Gemmatimonadota bacterium | reverse complement strand
CCGGCAATATCCGCGGTGGCTCGCCGGCCCCGAAGGAGACCGGCCGCCGCTGTCCGTCGACGTGGGCGCCGAATTCCTCGTCCCCGTCCTGCGGTCGACGGGGCGCGTGCTCTTCGTGGTCATCGACTGCCTGCGACTCGATCAGTGGGAGGTACTGCGCGACCTCGTGACCCCGCTGTTCGACGTGGAAGAGTCGCACTACTACAGCATCCTGCCCACCGCGACGCCGTTCGCGCGCAACGCGATCTTTTCGGGGCTCTTCCCGATGGAGATCGCGGCGCGCCATCCTGCCTGGTGGGGTCAGGCGTCCAACGAGGAAAGCCTCAACGCCCATGAGGGCGAGCTCCTGACGGAGCAGCTGCAGGAGCTGGTCGGCCGGCCCGTCCCCGTGCGCTACGAAAAGGTGTTCAGCTCGGGGGAGGGAGATCTGGTGCGGCGGCTGCCCGCCCACCTCGCCCAGGACGGCGTGACGGCGCTGGTGTTCAATTTCGTCGATCAGCTGACGCACGGGCGCTCAGAGAGCGCCATCCTGTACGAGGTGGCGCGCGACGAGGCGGCGCTCCGCAGCCTCACCCGCACCTGGTTCGAGCGCTCGCCGGTGCTCGCGGCGCTGCAGGAGGCCGAGCGCCGGGGCGTGACGGTGTTGCTCACCACCGACCACGGCTCGATTCACTGCGAAACCCCGGCGACCGTGTACGCCAAGCGCGACGCCACGGCGAACCTGCGCTACAAATTCGGAGAGGACCTGAAGAGCGAGGACCCGGAGGCCGCGATTCTCGTCGAGGACCTGAAGAGCTTCGGCCTGCCGGGCATGGGGCTCGGGGTGAGATTACTGCTCGCCACATCGGACCGGTTCTTCGTCTATCCCACCAAGCTGCGCGAGTATCAGGCCCGCTATCGCGGATCGTTCCTGCACGGGGGCGTCACGCCCGAAGAGGTGATCCTCCCCGTCGCCCTGCTCACGCCCCGGCGCGCGGGCACGGCCCCGGCGGGGAAGGGTGGGGCGCGCTGAATGGGCCGTAGCGGCCGGCTCTTCCTGCTGCTCCGTCCCTACGCACTCCTCTTCGTCGGCAATCTCGTAGCCACATTCGTGGCGTCCGTGTTGGACGGCGCCACGTTCGTGTTGTTGATCCCGTTTCTGCGGGCGCTGTTCGGGCATGAGGCCCTGCCGGCGGTCGGCGGCTCGGCGGTCGAGCGGCTGCTCGCCGTCGTCGTGGGCCCGCTGCTCGCGGCGGCGTCGCCAGGGGTGGCCCTCCGCAATGTCGTGAGGGTGTTGGTCGGTACGCTGGTCTTGAAGAACGTGCTCGCCTACCTCGCGGCGCTGTCGAGCGTGGTGATCCAGGAGAACGTGGTGCGCGACCTGCGCGTGCGACTGTTCGGGCATCTGCAGACGCTGCCGCTCGACTTCTTCCAGCGAACGCGCGGGGGCCAGCTGCTGTCGCGGGTCATCAACGACACCGATCAGGTGAAGACGGTGGTCACCGCCGCGCTCGCGTCCCTGGTGCAGAACGTCAGCCTCATGCTGGTCTACGTAGCGATCCTCGTGGGCCTGTCCTGGCGCCTGACGCTCGTCGCGCTCGTGTGCGCACCGCTGCTGGTCCTGATCGTCCGCCCGGTGGTGGGACGGGTGCGCTGGCGCTCGCGCGAGCAGGCCGACCAGCGCGGGGAGCTTACCAGCCTGGTGAGCGAGCTGGTCGGATCGATCAAGCTGGTGCGCGCGTACGTCGCGGAAGCCTTCGAGGCCGATCGCTTCCGCGCGCTCGCTAACCGCTACCGCAAGGGCGTGCTCCGGGCACAGCGCTACGCCCTGCTGACGAGTCCGGTGAGCGAGGTCTTCGGCGGCGCGGTGATCGTCCTGATCTTCGCGGTCGGCACACGCCTGGCCCTGGGGGACGCGGCCGCCCTGTCCCCCGAGGTGCTCATCGCATTCATCGCCGTCGCGCTCCGCCTGATGTCACCGGTGAAGTCCGTCGCCAACTACCCCACGGCCATGGCCGGGGCCCTCGCCGCCGCGGATCGCGTGTTCGAAGTGCTCGATCTCGCCTCCGAGGAGCGCGACCGGCCGGGCGAGGAGCCCGCGCGGTTCGAGCAGCGGATCGAGTACCGCGGTGTGGCGTTTTCGTACAACGGCCAGGCACCAGTGCTCGAGTGCGTGGACTTCGACGTGCAACGCGGGCAGGTGGTGGCCGTGGTGGGTCCGTCCGGGGCCGGCAAAACGACGCTGGTTGACCTGCTGCCGCGTTTCTACGAGCCGACGCGCGGTGACATCCTGATGGACGGCGTTCCCATCTCACAGTTCACGCGCACCAGCCTGCGGGGGCTCATGGGCATCGTGTCGCAGGAGACCATCCTGCTGAACGACACCGTGCTCGCGAACATCTCCTACGGGCGGAGCGACTTCACGCTGGCGCAGGTGCAGGCCGCCGCGCGCGCGGCGAATGCGCACGACTTCGTGTCGCAGCTGCCGGAGGGCTACCAGACGCTGCTGGGCGAGCGGGGCACGAGGCTCTCCGGCGGCGAGCGGCAGCGGATCGCGATCGCGCGCGCGCTCCTGCGCGATCCACCCATCCTGATTCTGGACGAGGCGACCAGCGCGCTCGACATGGAATCCGAGCGGCTGGTGCAGGAGGCCATCGACCGGCTGATGGCGCACCGCACGACGTTCGTGATCGCGCATCGCCTCGCCACCGTGCAGCACGCCCATCTGATCGTGGTGCTCGCCGAGGGACGGATCGTGGAGCGGGGCACCCACGCCACCCTGTACGCCGCGGGCGGGCTGTACCGCCGGCTGCACGACATGCAATTCCGCACCTGACGTGATCTCCGGGTTCACCATCGTCCGGAACGCGGTCAAGCTCGACTACCCGATCGTGCCGGCCATCCGCTCGATCCTCGACCTGTGCGACGAAGTCATCGTGAACGTGGGAGCCTCTGAGGACGAGACCCGCGAGCTGGTCGTGGGGATCGGCGACCCGCGGATTCGCATCCTCGACAGCGTGTGGGACTTCTCGCGCGGCGGCGGGACGCTCGCTTTCGAGACCAATCGCGCGCTGGCCGCCTGCCGCGGCGCCTGGGGCGTCTATATCCAGGCGGACGAAGTGTTGCACGAAACCGGCGTAGCGACCCTGCGCGAGGCACTACGCGAGTGGGATGGGGACCTCCGGGTCGAGGGGTTACTCGTGGAGTACCGGCATTTCTACGGAGACTTCGACACGCTCGCCACGGACCGGCACTGGTATCGCCGCGAGGCGCGCGTGGTGCGGCTCGGCCGGGAGATCCGCTCCTTTCAGGACGCGCAGGGCTTTCGCGTCGGCCCGGACGAGCGACGCGTGCAGGCGCGCGTGACGGGTGCGCTCATGTTTCACTATGGGTGGGCGCGCCCGCCGCAGTCCATGCGCCAGAAGTTCGTTGCGTCGAAGGAGGTGTTCCACGACAGGGTCGAACAGCTGGAGGCGCACGCCGAGCTCGAGGCCCTCTATTGGACGCCACTGCTCCGCCGCTTCGTGGGCTCGCACCCGCGCGCGGTGCAATCGTGGATCGCGGCGCGGCGGGCGGCGGGGAGAGGCGGGCGCGCCGTGGGGCCGCGACACTTCAAGCTGGCGCACCTCCGCCTCTATCTGTCCGACTGGATCGAGCGTCTGACCGGCGCGCGCCTCTTCGAGTACCGGAACTACGTCGAGGTATGACGGCCCGCCCGCCTACGCATCAGTTTGCGGGTCTGCGCGTCGTGCTGGTCGCGGCATTCAATCGCCGCTACCACCGAAGTGGTCTGGCCCTCGCTGCCGCGCTCGCCGCGCTGGGATGCGAGGTGCGCCGCTGCGAGGAGCGGCCACGCGGCTGGAACGCCATCCTGCGACGTTCGCTCACCACGCGGCTCGCCGCTCTGTTGCGTCGCAAGCGGGCCGATGTCGTGCTCGTCTTCAAGGGCCCGAGCCTCGCGCCCGCCGACGTGGACGGGCTGCGTGGTCGGTTCGGCAGTCGCTGGGTCAACTGGTTCCCCGACGACCCCCACCAGCTCGAGCTGTCCACGCGGCTGGCTCCCGCGTACGACTGCTTCTTCACGCACGACAGCTCGAGCCTCGCGCGCCACCGCGCGACGGGTGCCAGGGCCCATTATCTCGCGTTTGGCTGCGACCCCGAGTACTTACAGCCGCTGCCATCCGTGCAGCGCGACCCGCGCTGGTCGGCGCCGCTCGTATTTGTGGGGTCTCGTGACGACGTGCGTGAGCCCATCTTGCGCGCGCTCGCCGACGCCGGCCTCGTCGCGTGGGGGCCCGGCTGGCCGCGCGGGCCGCTGTACGGCGCAGACTTTGTCAGGGCGCTGGCGGGTGCCAAAGTTGGGGTGAACGTCCATCAGCAGTTCGGGGAGCGCGGCGACCCCACGCGCTACGGGACCGGCGCAAACATGCGGGTGTTCGAGCTCGCTGCCGTAGGCACGCCGCAGCTCTCGGACGCAAAAGCCGACATCGTACGCCACTTCACGCCGGATCGGGAGATCGTGTTGTACCGGAGCGTGGCCGAGCTCGCCGATCGCGCCCGCGCCATGCTGGCGGAGGACGCGCTGCGGCACCGGCTCGGCGCCGCGGCGCGAGAGCGAGCGGTGCGCGAGCACACGTGGCGCCACCGTCTGGAGGAGTTGCTGACCGTCACCCTGCGGTAGCCGGAGAGGGAAGACTGATGACACGGATGACGCCGCGGGAGATGAGACTCCTCCTGCTCGCCGGACTCGTCTACGCGGCCGTCGCCATCCCCACGGGCATCCGCCGGGGCGGCGACCTCCAGGCGCACTTCGCCGCCGCGCAACTATGGCTCCAAGGCGCGCAGATGTATGCGCACCCGCCCAGGGTCGGGGTGTGGTGGCCTCCACTGGCGGTGCTGCTCGTCGTCCCGTTCGCGCTCGCAGCCCAGCTGAGCGCAGCGGTGGCGAAGGGCGCTTGGGCGGCCGGCAGCCTGGTGTGTCTCGGCTGGAGTATCACCCGTCTGCCTCGGGATCGCTGGAGGACCGTGGTACTCGCACTCGCCGCCGTCGCCGCGCCGCTCAATCGGAACTTCGAGGACCTGAACCTGAACGCCGTGCTGCTCGCGCTGCTGGTCGCGGCCGCCTACGAGGTGGGGCGCGGACGTGAGGGTCGAGCAGGTGCGTGGATCGGAGCCGCGGCCGCGCTCAAGGTGTTCCCGGCGGTATGGCTCGTCTATCTCGCCTACCGCAGGCAGTGGCGTGGCCTCGCCGTCGGAATCGCCGTCGCGGCCGGCTTGAGCCTCGCGCCGCTGCTGCGGTACGGAGTGCCGGGAGCGTTCGACGCGGTGCGCGACTGGTTGGCGAACAGCTCGCCCGTGGCCTGGACCCAAGGGGGCAGCAACCAGTCGCTGTCCACGCTGGCGACCCGGTTACACCTCCCCGGTGCGGGGCTGGCGTTCCTCGACCTCGCTTGCATCGCGCTCGGCATCGTGGCCCTGCGCCGGCCGAAGGTCGCGGATGCGGCCTTCGAAGAGCTCGCCGTCGTTGGGCTGGTGGCGGTGCTGCTCTCACCCATCGCGTGGGTGCACTACTTCCTGTTCGCGCTCCCGCTGTGGATCATCGCGCTGCGGCTGCCGTCGCACGAGCGGACGCCGGCGTGGTCCATCGCTTTGTGGCTGGCGGGCGTGGCGACATCCGGAATCGCGACGATGTGGTCCCTCTCCCTGCGCGACGCCGTGTTCAAACTGTCGCTCTACACCTGGGGCGGGTTGCTGCTACTGGTCGTGGTCGCGTTCGCCCCCCGACCGCTCAGCGCGTCGGCCGGCCCCGTGGCAGCGTCCCCTCACTGAGCAGGCCCCGGTACATCCTCACGTACTGCTCCGCCATTACGAGGTGTGAGAAGTAGCGCTCGGCATGCGCGCGGCAGGTGTTCGGATCCCGCGTATGAATGGTCTCCGCGGCGGCGACCATCTCATCGAGGGTGTCGCACAACGCGCCCACGTCGGGCGTGATCACTTCCGGTAGCGCCCCACGCCGGGTCCCGAGCACCGGTGTCCCGGAAAAGAGCGCCTCGATGGTGGTGAGGCCGAACGGCTCATCCCACAGGGCGGGCATCCACAAGCAGCGCGCGTTCGCGAGCAGGTCGGCCTTCTGGCGTCCGTCCACCCGGCCCACGTAGCGGATGTTGCGCCGAAAGCTCGGGCGCCAGGCCCCGGCGACGAGCAGTCGGCGTCCGCTGCGCTTCGCTCCCTCGATCGCCCAGCGGTACCCTTTTGCACGGTGGAGGCGGCCGAGGAACAAGTCGTACTCGTCCTTCTCGGAGCGGAATACGTAGTCCGCCGGATCAAGTCCATTGTGAACGAACACCTCGCTGCCGAAGCGACGTGCGTGGTCGTGTGAGAGGAAGATGGTGTTCGGCGGCACGGCGCTGCCGGGGAGCATGTTGCCGTGGAAGGTCTGCACCAACGGACGCTCGAGCCTCTGCTGCACCGGGAAATGAGTGTGCAGGATGTCGGCATCGCGGGGGATGAGCCCGGCGAGATTGGCGGCAGGGTCCGTGAGTCGGCCGAGCTCGATCTCGAGCACGGTCGCTTCCCGCACCCGAGTGCCCGGGGCGGCCAGCAGCGTCACCCGATGGCCCAGGGCAGCGAGCCCCCGCACCAGCGCGACGACGACCCGCTCGGTGCCACCGTAGCCGGTTACGGGCAACCGGTAATGCGACGCGATCGCGACGTGCACGCCCGTCAGACCGCGGCGTGTAGCGTTGGGGTACCGGCCGGTGGCGCGCCGTGTTCCAGGACGTGGGCGTACATGCGCGCGTACTCCCGGGCCATCACGAGGTGCGTGAAGTGGCGCTCGGCGTGCGCCCGGCACGCCGCGGGGCTGCGGGTATGGATCGACTCCGCCGCCGCAATCATGTCGTCTACGGTGTCGCACAGGGTGCCCACATCCGGCGTGATCAGCTCGGGGAGCGCGCCGCGATGGGTCCCGAGCACCGGCGTGCCCGAGAGCAGCGCCTCGATCGTCACCAGGCCGAAGGGCTCGTCCCACGCGGCCGGGTTCCACTGATGGACCCCGTGAAGCTGGGCCGCCAGCCGCCTGCGACGATGAGACGGTGCCCGGTGCGCTTCGCGGCTTCCACTGCCCAGTGATAGCCCTTGGCGCTGTGCAGCTTCCCGAGGAACAGGTCGTACTGCGACTGGCGCCTGGGGAAACGTCGGAACACGTAGTCCGCGGGATCGAGCCCGTTATAGACGAAGACGTCGCTCTGGTGACGGCGCGCATGGTCGCGGGAGAGAAAAACACAGTTGGGATAGGGCGGAGTCCCGGCCTTCAAGTTGCGGTGGATCGTTTGCACGAAGGGGAACGCGCCGGGTGCTCGGGGCAGCGGGAAGTGCGCGTGTACGATCGCGGCGTCGCGCGGGACATACGGTGCCAGCGTCGCGGGATCCGCGAGCTTGCGCGGAGGCACAGCCACCACGGTCGCCTCGGGGACCCGGGTGCTCGGTGGCGCGAGCAGCGTGATACGGTGACCGAGCGCCGCGAGCCCGCGCACCAGCGCTACGACGACCCGTTGCGGGCCGCCGTAGCCCTTCGCCGGGAGCGGCTGCTGGCACGCGACGGCGATGTGCATGGGCGAAATAGTATAACTAGCTTTGGGCCATGCCGGACCGGCCGCTCACCATCCTGCAACTCACACATGAAGGACACGGTGCCGGATCGACGATGATGAGCGGGATGCCAGGCTGCCCCACGTGCCACTCGATTTCGGTCGATTACCAACGCTCGCGCGGGACTTGGACGCCCTGCTGACGCGCGAGCAGGTCGATGTGGTTAACAGCCATGGAACGGGCGACCGCCGGGCGCTCACCTGGCTGCGGTGGACGCGACGTCTGGGACGGCCGTTCGTCGTGACCCGGCACACGATGCCCCTCACGTCTCCTGCCGAGCTCGTCGCCGTGGGCCTCTCCGCCGACCGCACCATTGCCGTGAGCCACGCGGTGGCCCGCGCGCTGCGCCGTCGCCTGTATCCCACCGGGCGCCTCCGCGTCGTCCCGAACGGGATCGAGTTCGCGCGGGTGGATGCCCAGCCGTCCGATGGTGACATGGCGACCGCGCGCGCCGCGCTGGGCGACTTGGGGGGACGCCCCGTCGTCCTGGTGCTCGCGCGTCGCAAGGACCAGCACATCCTGCTGCGGGCACTCGCTGCACTCGAGCGGCCGGTGGTCGTCGCGTGCGTCGGAATCGAGCCTGATGCGGAGCTCCGCGCCGTCGAGCGGACCGTCCCGACGCGCCACCGCGTGGCGTACGTACCCTTCACCGAACGCCCGCTCGCGTTCGCTCGCCTCGCGGCGGTCTCCGCCCTGCCTTCGCGCATCGAAGGGCTCTCCATCGCGCTGCTCGAAACGATGGCCCTCGGCCTGCCGGTCGTCGCGTCGGATGCCGGCGGCAACCCCGACCTGATCACCACCGGTGACACGGGACTTCTGGTGACACCGCTCGACCCGAGGGCGTGGGCGCAGGCCCTGGCGCGCGTGCTCGACGATGCGGAGTTCGCTGCGCGGATCGCGCGGCGGGGTCGTGAGCTCGTCCGCAGGGAGTTCGCGCTGGAGCGCACCGCCGAGCG
>QHUD01000070.1 GCA_003221085.1 Gemmatimonadota bacterium | reverse complement strand
GTGGCCGCCACCAACAAGGATCTGCAGGCCGAGATCGCTGCGGGACGGTTCCGTGAGGACTTACTCTACCGGCTCAACGTCGTGCCCATCGAGGTGCCGCCGCTGCGTGCGCGGCGCGCCGATGTCGCGCAGCTCGTGGCGCACTTCGTGAGCCAGATGACGCGGAGCGGCGGGCTTCCCCCCAAGCCGTTCGACCCGGAAGCCGTGCAGCAGCTGGCCGCGCGCGACTGGCCGGGCAACATCCGGGAGCTGCGGAACGCGATCGAGCGCCTCCTCATCCTCGCCACGGGCCCGGCGGTGACCGCACAGGACGTCGAGCGGATCGCCGGGATGGGGACGGGCGACGGGGGCGGGGGCGGGGGGACGAGTCCCGCCGATCTCGCTGGGGCGCCGTGGATGCGCGCGGGCACATTCGAGGAATTCAAGCAGGTGGCGGAACGGACCTACATCCTCGCGAAGCTGAAAGAACACGACTGGAATGTGTCGGAGACCGCGCGCACATTGGATATGCCGCGCAGCAATCTCTACAAGAAGATCGAGCGCTATGGACTGGCTCGGGAGGCGTAGTGGCGGACATCGAAAAGGAGCGCGACTGGGACAAGGAGATGGCCGAGGTCGACCGCCTCCTTAAGAAGCTGCCGGCGGCCGACCCGACGCTCGGCCGACGGAGCGGCGGAGAGCCGACCGTCCGCAAGACCGCCGCGGCGCCCGGCGGCAAGGGGAGCGCCGGCGCGACGGCGGCCAGTGCGCGCGAGCGAATCGGGACCTGGACGAAAGTGGCACTCGGCGTGCTGGTGGGCATCGGCATCGCCCCGGGCGTCTGGCCGTATTCACACGGCTGCGGCCTCCGGCTGATCTTCTACCTCCTCGGCGTGACCACCGTCATCGCTGCGGGGTTGTGGGCCAGCATTTCGTCCTGGAAGCGGCGGCTCGGCTTCGCCCACGTGGTTTCGCAGGTCCTCATCGTCTGGGGGATTCTGCTCATGACGCGGGAAGTATTGCCGCGCGTCGGCGCCCAGGCGGCAGCCCTGTGGCTGTGTCCCGATGTGCCGCTGCCGCGCTGAACACCTGTCACCCGACACCTGACACCTCCCATGCCCGAGACCTTCAAGAACTTCATCGCCGGCGAGTGGGTCGCCCCGCGAACTGGCGCGTACTTCGAGAACCGCAACCCGGCCGATTGGGAGGACGTGATCGGCTGTTTCCCGCGGTCCGGTCCCGACGACGTGACGCGCGCCGTCGCGTCGGCCCAGCGGGGGTTCGCGCAGTGGTCCCGGACGCCCGCGCCGATCCGCGGCGAAGTGCTGCACCGCGTCGGTGACCTGTTGGTCCAGCGCAAGGACGCGATCGCGCGCGCCATGACGCGTGAGATGGGGAAGGTGCTGGCCGAGACCCGCGGCGACGTGCAGGAGGGGATCGACACCGCCCATTACGCCCACACCGAGGGCCGGCGGCTGTTCGGTCGCACCGTGCCCTCCGAGCTACGTAACAAGTGGGCGATGAGCTTTCGTCGGCCGATCGGCGTCGCGGGACTCATCACGCCCTTCAACTTCCCGCTCGCGATCCCGACGTGGAAGATGTTCCCCGCGCTCTTGTGCGGGAATGCGGTGATCTTCAAGCCGGCCGAAGATGTACCCCACACCGCGCACCTGCTGGTGGAGATCCTCCTCGAGGCGGGGCTGCCGCCGGAGGTGGTGCAGCTGGTGCACGGCGAAGGATCGGTGGTCGGCAAGGCGATGGTGGAGCATCCCGAGGTGCCGGTCGTCTCGTTCACCGGATCGACGGACACGGGGTCGGTCATCGGCGCGACCTGCGGGCGGATGCACAAGCGCCTGTCGCTCGAAATGGGCGGCAAGAACGCCATGATCGTGATGGACGACGCGGACCTGGATCTGGCGCTCGACGGCGTGCTGTGGGGCGCGTTCGGCACCACGGGGCAACGCTGCACCGCCACGAGCCGCCTGGTCGTGCACGAGCGGGTGCACGACAAGCTGGTCAAGATGCTGTGCGATCGGGCGGAGCGACTGCACCTCGGGCCCGGGCTCGACGCCCAGACGGACGTCGGCCCCCTCATCAACGAGGACGCTCGCAAGAAGGTCGAATACTACGTCGACGTGGGGCGTGACGAGGGCGCGGAAGTGCTGATCGGCGGCGAGCGGCCGACGGGCAAGGGGTTCGAGCGCGGGTGGTTTTACAAGCCGACGGTGGTGGACGGGGTCCGGGCCGGAATGCGCGTGGAGCAGGAGGAGATCTTCGGCCCGGTGCTCTCGGTGATCACGGTAGGCTCGCTCGACGAGGCCATCGGCGTGCACAACGACGTGAAATACGGGCTGTCGGGCTCGCTCTACACGCGGGACGTGAACGCCGCCTTCCGGGCAATGGGGGAGCTCGACAGCGGCATCACGTACGTCAACGCCCCGACCATCGGCGCCGAGGCCCACCTGCCGTTCGGCGGCGTGAAGCAGACGGGCAACGGGCATCGCGAGGGTGGGTGGGAGGTCTACGACTTCTACTCGGAGACCAAGGTGGTCTACGTGGACTTCTCCGGGAAGCTGCAGCGGGCGCAGATCGACACCGAAAGCCAGTAAGCGGTCAGACGTAAGCGGGGACGCCCCGCTCACTACTCACCTCGCACCGCATGGGATCGTTCCGTCCTGCGATAATCGGGTGATGCGGGTCACGCCGGCTGCATTACAGTGCCGCCGGTGGATCACGAATCTCTGGTGATCGTCCTCGCGACCGGTGGGTCGCCGCTCGATGGATCGGCGCTCGGGACGCTGACAGACGTCCGAGTGGCGTGGGTCCGTGTCGAACGTGAGGGCGACGCCGCGTGCCTCGCGGCCCGGGTGTTGCATGACGACCCCCCGGACGAGTTCCGGGACCGGGTTCGGCGCTGGGCTGGGGCGCGCGGATGGGCGGTCACTGTTGCTTCTGGCGGACGGCTTGGCTAAAGTAAAAGCCATGCATGACTTGGGGGCCCCTCGGCCGGGTACGGGCGCGCGCACCGCGCCGCTGCCCTTCGCCCCCCCTCAGCGGCGCTCCCGGCTCGCGCGATGGTTCGACAATTGGATGCGCTCGCTGGGTATGGCCTTGGTCCTGTTCCTCATCATCCGCACGTTCCTGGTCGAAGCCTTTCAGATACCCTCCGGCAGTATGGAGCGGACGCTGCTCGCGGGTGACTTCCTGTTCGTCAACAAAGCCGTCTACGGCGCGCAAATCCCCGGCACCCACGCCCGGCTTCCCGGCTTCGAGTCGCCGGGACGCGGCGACGTCATCGTGTTCGCGTACCCGAAGAATCCCGAGCTCAACTACGTGAAGCGGGTGATCGGGGCTCCGGGGGACACCGTGGAAATGCGCGGCGGCGAAGTGCGGGTGAACGGCCGCCGCCTGACGGAGCCCTATCGCGACTATCACCCGACGCGGGACACCTGGGGGCCCCTGCGCGTCCCTGCCGGCAAGTACTTCGTACTGGGCGACAACCGCGACAACTCCGCGGATTCTCGGTACTGGGGCTTTGTGGACGCGGCGGCGGTCAAGGGACGGCCGCTCGTCGTGTATTTCAGCTACGACCGGGAGGCCCGGGATGCGCTTCCCTGGCTGACCGATATTCGCTGGCACCGGCTCGGATCGATTATCCGGTAAGAGCCGGCGACTGGAGTCCGGTGTCTCGTGCGGCGGCGTCGTGCGCGCCTGGAGGGGTGACTCGGCCATGCAACTGAATACCGCGAAACGAGCCTCGTTTGACGAGGGATCGCTCGACCAGTACCTGCGGGAGATCAGCCAGTATCCGTTGATTACCCGCGAGGAAGAGGTGACGCTGGCCCAGCGGATCAAGCAGAGCGACGCGGAGGCGCTGGACAAGCTGGTGCGCTCGAACCTCCGGTTCGTCGTCTCGGTGGCCAAGAAGTACCAAAACCAGGGAGTCTCGCTCTCGGACCTGATCAACGAGGGCAACCTCGGTCTGATCCGGGCCGCCCATAAGTTCGACGAGACCAAGGGCATCAAGTTCATCTCCTACGCCGTCTGGTGGATCCGCCAGGCGATCCTCCAGGCGCTCGCCGAGCAGTCGCGCATCGTGCGCGTCCCGCTGAACCGGGCGGGCACGCTGCATCGCATCGGCAAGCGCTCGGCGTCGCTCCTACAGGAGCTCGGCCGCGAGCCGACCGTGGAGGAAATCGCCGAAGGCATGGACATCTCCGAAGAAGAGGTGGCGAAGACGTTATCCATTTCGCAGGCCCACCTCTCCCTCGACGCACCCCTCACCCCCGGGGAGGACAACAAGCTCCTCGACTACCTGCCGGACACGACCAACCCCGGTCCCGACGACGAGATCTTCGAGCACGCCCTCACCGAATCGATCGAGGAAGTGCTGGCGACCCTCAAAGAGCGCGAGGCGAAGATCCTGCGCCTGTACTTCGGGCTCGAGGGCCAGGAGCCGATGACGCTCGAGGAGATCGGCTCGCTGCTGGGCATTACCCGGGAGCGCGTGCGGCAGATCAAAGAAAAGGCGCTCGCCAGACTCCGCCACGTGAGTCGCGCCCGAGCGCTGGAGAGCTTCCTCTTCTAAGACGAACGGCGTAGGGCGTGGTGAGTGGTACCCGACGATCTGACCACGCACCACTCACCACGCCTTTGGTGTAGCCACTCCACCACGTACCCTGCATTTATATTGTCTCACCATGGCCAGTCTTGCATCCTTCGACATCTCCACCGGTGCCGACCTCCAGGAGGTCGACAACGCGGTGAATCAAGCCACCAAAGAGGTGGCTCAGCGCTACGACTTCAAGGGCTCGAAGGCCGCGATCGCGTTCGACCGCGCCAAGGCCGTCCTCACGCTCGTCGCCGACGACGACTTCAAGATGAAGGCCCTGTTCGACGTGCTGCAGGCGAAGCTCATCAAGCGCAACGTGCCGGTGAAGAACCTCGACCTCGGACCCGTCACCCCGGCGGCCAACGACACCGTACGGCGCGAGATCAAACTCACCCAAGGCATCCCGCAGGAAAAGGCGAAGGCGATCGTCAAGGCGATCAAGGACAAGAAATTCAAAAAAGCCCAGGCATCGATTCAGGGCGAGGAAATCCGCGTCCAGTCGCCGGCCAAGGACGAGCTCCAGGAAGTGATTGCCTTCCTGCGCACGCAAGACTTCGGCATCGAGCTCCGGTTCGGGAACTACCGCGGATGAAGCTCGGAGTCGTTTCGCTCGGGTGCGATAAGGCGACCGTCGACTCCGAGCGGCTGGTCGGCCAACTGGTGGGCCACGGTGCCGTGGTGACCCCCAACCTGCCGGACGCCGACGTGATCCTCGTGAATACCTGCGGCTTCATCGACGCTGCCAAGCAGGAGTCGATCGACGCCATCCTTTCAGCCGCAAGGCTCAAGACGCAAGGCGACGTGAAGGCGGTGGTGGCGGTCGGATGCCTCGTTCAGCGATACAAGCAGGAACTGCAGCAGGAGATCCCGGAGGTCGACCTGTTTCTCGGGTTCTCCGATCTCCACCACCTGGTGCCGGCGCTCGCCGAGCGTGGGTTGATCGACGACCCTCTCGCGACCCATCCGGGCGTCCGCCAGTTCCTCGGTGAGTCGAGCCACGTTCGCTACCTCAAGATCTCCGAAGGCTGCGACCACACGTGCGCCTTCTGTGCCATCCCGTTGATGCGCGGGAAGCACCGCTCCGAGCCGCTCGAGCGCCTGGTGCGCGAGGCGCAGGCACTCGAGGCGCAGGGGGCGCAGGAAATTAATCTCGTGGCGCAGGACCTGGGTCACTACGGCCGTGACCTGGGGCTGGGCGGACCCAAACTCCCCGACCTGCTCGCAGCGCTGCTCGCCGGGACGTCCGTGCCCTGGTACCGCCTGTTGTACGTCTACTCGGCGGGCCTCAACGACCGGCTGGTGGAGCTCGTGGCGCGAAATCCACGCATCGTGCCGTACCTCGACATCCCGATTCAGCACGCCGCCGACCGCATGCTCGAGCGGATGCGTCGTCCGGAGCGTCAGCGCACGCTGCGGGACAAGCTCGGCTGGCTGCGGGGGGCGATCCCGGACCTGGCGATCCGCACGACCTGCCTCGTGGGCTTTCCCGGCGAAACGGACGACGATTTCCGGGAGCTGTTGATGTTTCTCGAGGAGGCTCAGTTCGACCGGCTCGGCGCCTTCTCCTACTCGCCCCAGGAGGGCACCCGTGGGATGCAGTACGCGGACGACGTCCCCGACGCGGTGAAGCGCGAGCGCCTCGAGGAGCTGCTCGAGGTACAGCGCGCCATCTCGGCCGAGCGTCTCGCGCGGTTCGTGGGGCGGGACGTCCGCGTGCTGGTGGACCGTGTGGCCGACCCCGACGAGGAGCGCGCCACGCATGTGGGGCGGGTGGCATGGCAGGCGGATGACGTCGACGGCGTGACGTACGTGGAGCAGGGCGGCTGGGCCGAATCGGGATGTTTCCTCCGGGCCAGACTGACGGCGAGCGAGGACTACGACTTCCGGGCGGTCGCCCTGACGTGAGCCGCTCGGAGGAGCTCTTCGAGCGAGCGAAAGCGGTGCTGCCGGGGGGAGTGAATTCGCCGGTGCGGGCGTTCCGGGCGGTCGGTGGAACGCCCTTTTTCGTGGCCCGGGCGGCCGGGGCGCGCCTCACCGACGTCGACGGGAGGACCTACCTCGACTACGTCTGCTCGTGGGGTCCCCTGATTCTGGGACACGCGCACCCGGCGGTGCTCGACGCGATCCGCACGGCGGCGGCCGCGGGGTGGAGTTACGGCGCGCCGTGCGCGGCGGAGGTGGAGCTCGCCGAGCAGGTGCGGCGCCGCATGCCGGCGGTCGAAATGGTGCGCTTCGTGAATTCAGGGACCGAAGCGACGATGGCCGCAGTCCGGGTGGCGCGCGCTGCGACCAGGCGCAGCGTCATCCTCAAGTTTGCGGGTTGCTACCACGGGCACGCCGACGGCTTCCTCGTGAAGGCGGGGAGCGGCGTCGCGACGCTGGGCCTCCCCGACAGCCCGGGCGTGCCGGCCGCGCTGGCCGAGCTGACCGTCACAGTGCCCTTCAACGACACCGGCGCGGTGCAGGATCTGTTCCGCCGGCGCGGTGACGAGGTCGCGGCGGTGATCGTCGAGCCGTACGTCGGGAACGCCGGCTTCATCGCGCCCGAGCCCGGATTCCACGAAACGCTGCGAGCGCTGTGCGATCGTCATGGCGCCCTGCTGATCTTCGATGAAGTGATGACGGGGTTCCGCGTCGCGGCCGGCGGGGCACAGGAGCGCCTTGGCGTGCGCCCCGATCTCACCACGCTGGGCAAGATCATCGGGGGTGGGATGCCGGTGGGAGCCTATGGTGGGCGTGCGGCCTTGATGCGCCTCGTCGCACCGGAGGGGCCGGTCTACCAGGCCGGGACGCTCGCGGGGAATCCGGTGGCCATGGCCGCGGGCCTCGCCACGTTGCGGGAGACGGAGCGGCCGGGGTTCTACGAGGCACTCGAGCGGCGAACCGCGCGGCTGATCGCGGGTATAGGGGACGCCGCGCGCCGCCACGGGATCACGGTGACCGCGGCGCACGCGGGCTCGATGTGGGGGATGTACTTCGCGCCCGGCCTGGTCAGGAACTTCGCCGAGGCGCAGGCCGCCGATACGGCCCTGTTCGCGCGGTGGCATCGGGCCGCGCTGGCGCGCGGTGTGTTCCTCGCGCCCTCGGCGTTCGAAGCCGGATTCGTCTCCAGCGCGCATACCGATGCCGACATCGACTCCACCATCACGCAACTCGACGCCGCGCTGGGCGAAGCTCGCGGTCGCTAGCGCCCTCGCGGCGGCCTGTGGCCGGCCGCATCCGTCTCCCCTTACACCCGGGGCCGAGCCGGAGCTGCGCGTCGGCCTCGTGGCCGGGGCGGCCAGCGTCACGCTGGGGGGCGATGGCGAGTTGTTCGTCACCGACGACGCGAACGGCGAGTCGATCGGCTCGATCCCGGCGGGGACGACATGGACGGTCGTGGTCGATACGCCGGGTGTGAGCCTCGTGAAACCGGACGGCTCCCGGAGCGAGCGGCGCACCGGCATATCCGCCGTGAGCGTCACGCAGAACCGTTTCGCGATGGCGAACGGGCGCCGGTATCGGGGGCGGCTGAACGTGCTGCGCGATCCTGTGGGACTCACCGTGATGAACCGGGTGCCGGTCGAGAGTTACCTCGCCGGTGTGATCGGGGGGGAAATGGGTCCCCGGCGGGCCGACGAGCGGCAGGCAATGCTCGCGCAAGCCGTGGTGTCGCGGACGTTCGCGCTTAAAAATCGGGGCCGCAGGGAGCTGCAGGGCTTTGACGCGTGGGCGGATGTGCGGGACCAGGTCTACACCGGGATCGTGGGGGAGACAGCCGAGGTGTGGAGCGCGTTGCGCGCCACCCGCGGGGAGGTGCTCCACTATCGTGGCGACCTGATCTACGCCTACTTCCACTCGACCTGTGGCTTCTCGACCGCGGGCGCCGACGAGGCGTTCAAGGCGGCCCAGAGCCAACCGTACTTGCGGCCGGTCTCGGACGCGTCCGGCAGCGGCCACTACTACTGCGAGCTCTCGCCTCGCTTTCGCTGGCGCGAGGAATGGGACGGCGCCAAGCTGCGCGCTATATTGTCGCGAACCCTCCCCGAGATGACGAACACGGGCGGGGGCGGGGGCGGGGGCGGGCTGCAACGCATTACGGACATCGAAGTGACCCGGACCACGGCCTCGGGCCGGGTCGGCGAGCTGCGCATCGTGTTCGAGCACGGCGATGTGCGGGTGCCTGGCCCCGACGTGCGCGCGGTCCTGCGACCCGAGGCCGATCAGCTGCTCGGCAGCACGTCCTTCGCGCTTTCGGTGACGAAGGACGGCGGCCAGGTCAGCCGGCTCGTCGCGGCGGGCGCGGGATGGGGCCACGGTGTGGGGTTCTGTCAGTGGGGCGCGGTGGGCCGGGCCCGCGCGGGTCAGGACTACCGCAGGATCGTCACCACCTACTTTCCGGGGACAAATGTCGAGCGCCTTTACTGAGGCGGTCAGGCGGTCAGGCGGACGGGCGGTCTGTCTGGTCGCGATCCTCCTGGCCGTCGGACGGCCAGACCGCCTGTCCGCCCAGGGTTTTCTCTCGCAATTCTCGTACGACAACCTGAAGCCGAGCGCCCTCCAGCTCGATCTCGGGCCGATGGGCGGAAACAACATCCGGGGGACACTCACCACCGGTCTCCGGCTCGATTACGGGCGCATCGCTCCCCATGT
The DNA here is from genome assembly GCA_003221085.1 of Gemmatimonadota bacterium. Classification (GTDB taxonomy): domain Bacteria; phylum Gemmatimonadota; class Gemmatimonadetes; order Gemmatimonadales; family GWC2-71-9; genus AG41. The sequence continues at coordinate 4,439 of QHUD01000070.1, read as the reverse complement.
GCGCGTGCTGCTCGGGCTCTCCTACTACCAGGCCGATTTTAGCTCCGCGGCGCGGGCGCGCTTCGAGCAGCGCCTCCGGAGCGTGGTGATCGACCCGACGGCGGACGACACGATCCGGCTGGGTCGCATCACGTGGAGCGACGTGACGGGGGATGTGGACCTGCAGTATGTCATCCCGCAAGGGCATGCCGTGACGACCTATCTGGGGATCGGGCTCGGCGCGCACATCCGGCACGGCAGCGGCCCGGCCATCAACGGCACCTTCGTGCAGGACGCGCTCAACTCGATCACGGCGGGTCTGAACGGGACGATCGGCACGGAGGTCGGCGCCAAGCGCTGGCGCTTCATCGTGGAGGCCCGCGGCGTGCTGTCGAGCGGCGTCTCGACCGCCTCGCTGCGCACCGGGGTGGCGTACCGCTGGGCGGACACGAGAGACAAGGGACGGGGGACGGGGAAGTGAGCGACCCGGTCCGCGTCGCGGTGATCGGGGCGGGCGCGATCACCCAGGTCGCTCACCTCCCGGTCCTGCGACGCCTCCCGGGGGTGGAGGTCTGCGCCATCTGCGACTCGGACATCGGCAAGGCCCAGGCGCTCGCGGGGCGGTTCGACGTCAAGGAGACGTTCGACGACATCGAGGAAGTGCTCAAGTACGCGCGGCCCACCGCGGTCGCCATCTGCACTCCGAATCACCTCCACGAGATCCACGTCGTCTCTGCCTTGGCGGCCGGCGCGCACGTCCTGTGCGAGCGGCCGCTGGCCCTCACGCTCGCTGGCGTGGAGCGAGTGCTTCAGGCGAGCGAGAAGTACGGCCGGCGGGTGATGGTCGGGATGAACCACCGCTTTCGCTCCGACGTGCAGGCGGTGCGGGGCTTCCTCGCCGGTGGGGACATCGGCGTGCTGCAGGCGATCCGGTGCGGTTGGTACACCTTCCAGCCGAGCCGCAACCTGGTAGCGTGGCGGCTGCGGCGCCAGGAGGCCGGCGGGGGGGCCTTTCTCGACCTCGGCCTTCAGCTGCTCGACTTGGGGCTCTGGCTCGCGGCGTGGCCGGCGGCCAAGCGGATTGCGGCGCACACGATGGGGCAGGGGAAGGACAGCGTGGAGGACATGGCGACGGCGCTGATCGTGTGCGAGAACGGCGTGTCGCTGTCGATCGACGTGAGCTGGCGTCACATGGGTGAGGCCGAGCGCTTCTGGTTCGACCTGGTTGGTACCAAAGGCTCGGCCCGAGTCCAGCCGCTGCGCGTCTTCAAGGAGACGCACGGGACGGTAACCGACGTGACGCCCACTGGGGCGAGCGTATTTTCTGGCCGTGATGAAGGGGGATGTGAACGCCCCGCCGCCGCGCGACCAGCTCGCCTTGCACCGCGTACTGGATGCCGTCTATCGCTCGGCCGACGAAGGGCGCGACGTGCTCCTGTGACGATGCCGACACGGCAAGCCGCGGGCCTCGTCGCGCTGGGCGCCGTCCTCCTTACCACCAGTTACCCCCCGTTCCATCTCCCCCTCCTGAGTTTCCTGACCGTCGCGCCGGCCGTGGTGCTGGTGCGTCGGTTCGAAGGCGAGCGCGACCCGCGCCGCGCGCTGCGCTGGGGGTTCTGGTACGGCTTTGTGTCTCAGGGTGCCGCGCTCTACTGGCTGGTAGTGGCGTTGTGGCACTTCACCTCGTTGTCGGCGCTCGGCTATGTCGCCACGATCGCGATCTTCGGCCTGTGGCACGCGGTGCTCTTCTGGCTCGTCGTCCGCGTGCGGCTCCGCCTGCCCCTCGTGCCCCTGGCGATCGTGTTTCCAGTCGCCTGGACGGCGGTCGAGTGGGCCATCGGGCACCAGGGGGACATCCGCTTCCCGTGGCTCGGACTGGGGAGCTCGCTCACGGACGCCTCCGTGCTGGTGCAGTGGGCCGACGTGGCGGGCGCACGGGGCGTGACCTGGTGGCTGTCCTGGTGTAGCGTGATGCTCGTTGAAGGAATCTTGGGGAGCACCTTCCGCTGGCGTCCGCTCGCCGCACTGCTCGCGACGGTCTTCTGCGCGTGGGCATATGGCGCGTGGCGCGAGCGGACGCTCCCGATTAGCGAGGTTGGCACCGTCGGCCTCATCCAGCCGAACGAGGGCTTCCGGGAGAAGTGGGATCCCCGCCACGCCGACAGCGTGGTGGGGAAGCTCGTCGCCATGTCGCGCGCGCTCGAGGCGCACGGCCGCGTGGCGCTCCTGGTCTGGCCGGAAGCGGCGGTCCCAGGGTACCTGCAGCCGTCCTGGGACTCGAGCATCGCCCGGCTCGCGCGCGAGAGCCGGACACCGATTCTCACCGGCGGGATCTACGGTGAGCCCCACCCCGACGGGTCGTACGACTATTTCAACGCGGCGTTCTACTTCGATTCATCGGGCAGCTGGCGCCGCTACCCGATCTACGAGAAGCACTATCTCGTCCCGGTGGTCGAGCGGGTGCCGTTTGTTCCCGCGCGGCTGATGCAGAGCGTTCCCGGAGTCGGACGCTGGTCCGGAGGATTCGCGCGGGGGCTGACCCTTCCCGTGTACGAGAGCGCGCTGGGTCGCTTCGGCGTGGTGATATGCTACGAGTCGGCGTTCGAAGACCTGGCGCGTCGGTACCGGCAGAGCGGTGCGGAGTTCCTCGTAAACATCACGAACGACGCGTGGTACGGGCGCACGGCCGGCCCCTACCAGCACGCGGCGCACCTCGTCATGCGGGCCATCGAGACGCGGATGGGGATCGCCCGCGCTGCCAATGACGGCATCTCCGAGCTCCTCGATCCGCTGGGGCACAGCTACGCGGAGACCGGTCTGGAGCAGGAGGCGAGCGTGTCCGACCGGCTCCGGACCAGCGACGTCATCCCGCTGTATGTGCGATTGGGCGACTGGGTGGGGACGCTCTGTGTGCTGACAACCCTGGGATTCGCCGGCGTGCTGGCGATGGATGTGTGGAGATCGAGGGGCCCGCAATGAGAGTGCGGAGTGTGGAATGCGGAATGCGGAATTGATCGCGCGAGGTTCGATCCCGGACACACGCCTTGGCGATCGACCCGGGTCCCTTCAATTCCGCACTCCGCATTCCGCATTCCGCACTGGGGTGGGGCGGGGGGAGGCGGAGTCGTGAGGGTCGGGGTGGACGTCGGCGGGACCTTCACCGATCTCGTCGCCTTGGCGGCGGATGGTACCATCGAAGTGCGCAAGGTCGCGACGACGCCGGCTGACCCCACCGTCGGGCTGTTCCAGGCGCTGGGGGCTCTCGCGATCGAGGTGCTGATCCACGGCACGACGATCGCGACCAACGCCCTGCTCGAGCGCCGCGGTGCTCGCATCGCACTCGTGACCACCAAGGGTTTCGAAGACCTGCTGTGGCTGCGGCGCCAGGATCGGGCGGCCCTCTACGACCTCGCCCGCGACCACGCGCCGCCGCTCGTCGCGCGCTCCGATGTCGTAGCGGTCGCCGAGCGGACCGGCCCTGAGGGAGTGCTCGAGCCGCTGGGCGAGGACGAGGTCGTGCGCGTGGTCGCCGCGGTGCGCGCGCTCTCGCCCGCTCCCGAAGCACTGGCCGTCGCCCTGTTGTTTGCGTTCCGCCACCCGCGGCACGAGCGCCGCCTCGTCGCGGCCCTGCGCGACGCGCTCCCCGACATACCCATCGCCGCGAGCCACGAGGTGCTGCCCGTGTTTCGGGAGTTCGAGCGGGCGAGCACCACCACCGTCGAAGCCTATCTCCGTCCCAAGGTCGCCGCGTACCTCGGACGGCTCGAGCGGGAAGTGCGGGCCCGCGGGGTCGGCACGTTGCGTGTGATGACGTCGAGCGGCGGGACGCTCCCCCCGGGGGCGGCGGCCACGCGGGCGGCCTCACTCGCCCTGTCGGGGCCCGCGGGTGGCGTCGTCGGCGCACGGCTGGTCGGCGCCGCGGTGGGCTTGTCCGACCTCCTGACCCTCGACATGGGTGGCACGAGCGCCGACGCGAGCCTCGTCACCGGCGGGACGCCGCTTGCCGACAGCGGCGGCACCGTCGCGGGGCTTGCCCTCGCCCTGCCGGCAGTCTTGATCGAGACGGTGAGCGCCGGCGGCGGCAGCATCGCGCGGGTCGACGAAGGCGGCGCGCTCAAGGTCGGGCCGGAGAGCGCCGGGGCCGTCCCGGGCCCGGCGTGTTACGGCCGGGGCGGCGAACGACCCACGGTCACCGACGCGTGCCTGGCGCTGCGCTGGCTCGACGCCCAGCATCCGTTGGCGGACGCGGTGCGGCTCGATCGCGACGCCGGGGAGCGCGCGCTCCGCTCACTCGGGTCGGTGGGGGAGGCGAGCGACCCGGCCTCGATCGCGGCCGGTATCGTGGCGGTGGCGGCGGCCGTGATGGCGCGGGCGCTCAAGCGCGTGAGCGTCGCTCGCGGGCTCGATCCTCGGCGGATGGCGCTGCTGCCGTTCGGCGGCGCCGGGCCGCTCTTCGGATG
>QHUD01000069.1 GCA_003221085.1 Gemmatimonadota bacterium | reverse complement strand
CATCTGGGACAGTCGCCGAGAAGAGCTCTTCCTGGCGCGTGATCACGTCGGGGTGAAACCGCTCTACTACGTGCACACGGATGACGGCTCCCTGTACTTCGCCTCGGAGATCAAGGCCTTGCTCGCGGCCCGGGCGACGGCGTCCCACCTGAACTACGACGCCTTGCCGGATTATCTCGCGAACCACTCTGCGTCGGGCGCCGCCACGCTGTTCGCGGGCGTGCAGCGGCTGTTGCCGGGTCACACGCTCCGCTGGCGAGACGGAGCAGTGGAGATTCAGCAGTACTGGGACCTGAGCTTCGCCCGCGCGCCCGACGCGAACCGGGCGGACCGGGACCTCATCGCGGAGTTCGGCGACCGGTTCAGCGAGGCCGTGCGCCTGCAGCTGATGTCGGATGTTCCCCTCGGCGTCTTCCTCTCGGGTGGAATCGATTCGGCGTCCATTGTCGCGGTCATGAGTCGGCTCGTCCAGGCACCGATCAAGACATTCTCCGTTGCGTTCGCCGAGCGGGAGGCGAACGAGCTCGCCCACGCACGAACCGTCGCAGCCGCCTGCCGCACCGACCACCACGAGGTCGTCGTGAGTCCCGCCGAGTTCTTCGATGCCTTGCCGAAGCTCGTCTGGCACGAGGACGAGCCGTTGGCGCATCCTTCGAGTGTGGCGCTGTATTTCGTCGCGCGGTTGGCATCGGAGCACGTAAAGGTGGTGTTGACGGGAGAGGGCAGCGACGAGCTGCTGGCGGGCTACGGGCGCTACGCGAGGACGCTCTTCAACGTCCGCTGGGGCAGGCATTATCATCGGGTGCTTCCGGCGGGCCTGCGTCGGGCGGCGCGCCGCGTGGTCGAGCGGCTCGCGCCGCGATCACTCGCGTGCCGGAAACTGGAGCGCACGTTCGTCTGTCTGACTCCGGACCTGGCGAGCATCTACTTCGATAACTTCGCCGTCTTTCCTCGCGCCATGCATGCGGGGCTGCTCACGCCCGCGGCCCAAGAGCGTATAGCGACGCCCGACCCGTACCGAGTGATGGACGATTACCTCAAGCGGAGTGACGGGTCCACGCTGCTCGACCGGCTGCTCTACGTCGACACCAAGACGTACTTGCACGAGCTGTTGATGAAGCAAGACCAGATGAGCATGGCCGCGTCGATCGAGAGCCGGGTGCCGTTTCTCGACCACCCGCTGATCGAATTCGCGGCGGGGCTGCCTGAGCGGCTCAAACTTCGCGGCTTCACGACCAAGCGCATCCTGCGCGAGAGCATGAAGGGAGTGCTCCCGCCGAGCATCCTCACTCGCCCCAAAATGGGGTTTCCGGTCCCGGTGGGATCGTGGTTCCGTGGGGCGTGGCGCGGGATGGTCACGGACCTGGTGCTCGGTGAGCGCGCGCGGGCGCGGGACATCTTCAATCCCGCCATGGTGCGGCGCATCGTGGACGAGCACGTCTCGGGGCGCGCGGTGCACACAGAGCGGTTGTGGGCGCTCGTCAACTTCGAGCTGTGGCTGAGGCGGTTCGTGGATGGAGAGGAGGAGGCGCAGATCGCGCAGCCTCGGTACAGCACCGCGCTGGGTTGAGAGGGGCGAACCAGGAAGGGATGGCATGAGAATCGTTTGGGCAAAAACCGAGCTGCTGCACCCGTTGGACAAGGGCGGCAAGATCCGCACGTTCCACATGCTGCGGCACCTGAAGCGTGATCACCATGTCACATACGTGACGCTCGACGACGGGCAGGCCGCGCCCGACGCGCTCGGGCGAGCTGCTGAATACTGCCACGAGGTCGTGCCGATTCCGTTCCGGACCCGCGCCAAGCGCTCTCCCGCTTTCTATGGCGAGCTGGTCGTCAACGCCTTTTCGTCGTTGCCGTACGCGGTCGCCAAGTATCGCTCACCGGCCATGCGGCGCGAACTCGGCGTCCGGGCGGCAGCGGGTACGGTGGATGCCCTCGTGTGCGACTTCTTGTTCCCGTCGATCAACGTGCCGGACGACCTGCCGTGCGCGACGCTGCTGTTCGAACACAACGTTGAGGCCCTCATCTGGAAGCGACACTGGACGTTGGCGCGCGACCCCCTGTCGCGAACGTATCTGCGGGAGCAGTGGCGCAGGATGCGCGCGTTCGAGGCCGGCGAATGCCGCCGCTACGGACACGTCGTGGTCGTCTCGCCCGAGGATCGGGAGCTCGTGTCCCGGGAGTACGGCGTGCGCGGGGTCTCCGACGTGCCCACGGGCGTCGACACCGAGTATTTCGTTCGGACCGAGGAGCGCCCGTCCGATCCGCACGGGATGGTGTTCACCGGGTCGCTCGATTGGATCCCCAACGAGGATGCCGTGCGCTACTACATCGAGGAGATCCTCCCGCGGATTCGGCAGGCGGTGCCCGATGCGACCCTCACGGTGGTCGGCCGGAATCCGTCGCCCGCCCTGATGGCGCTGGGTCAGCGGCAGCCCGGCGTCATCGTGACCGGTCGTGTGGACGATGTACGTCCGTACATGGAGCGTGCCGCTCTGTACGTCGTGCCCCTGCGCATCGGCGGCGGCACGCGCCTCAAGATCTTCGAGGCCATGGCGATGGGATTGCCGGTCATATCCACGCGCGTCGGTGCGGAGGGCCTGCCGGTCACTGACGGCCGGGACATCGTGCTCGCCGATTCACCGGCGCAGTTTGCGAGCGCAGCCGTTCGCCTGCTGACCGACGAACGGAGCGCGCGAACTCTCGGCGCGGAGGCGTGCCGCATGGTTCGGGAGGTCGCCGGCTGGGACCGGGCGGCGGCCGAGTTCGCCGCCATTTGTGAGGCCGTGGCGGCCGGGGCCGGTGAGGAGCTGGTGCGGTCATGACGACGACGCTTGGGGTGTTCGGGCTCGGCTACGTCGGGTGCGTCTCCGCCGCGTGCTTCGCGAAGGCGGGCTGGCGGGTCATCGGCGTCGACGTGAACGGCACGAAGGTAGACATGATCAACCAGGGGACGAGTCCCGTCCTCGAGCCGGGGCTGCCCGATCTGCTGCGAGAGCAGGTCGCCGCGGGCCGTCTGCGGGCGACCAGCAACGTGGCGGAGGCCGTTGCGGAGGCAGCGCTCTCGCTGATCTGCGTCGGCACGCCCAGCAAGCCGAACGGAGCCATCGATTCCACGTACGTCGAGCGGGTGTGTGAGGACATCGGTCGCGCGCTACGCGGCCGCCCGGGACGTCACGTCGTGGTGGTGCGCAGCACCGTTGTTCCTGGGACCGTGGACACCGTCGTGAAGCCGACGCTGGAGCGGGCCGCGCAGCGCGCCCTCGGAGACACGCTTGCGGTCTGTGTCAATCCGGAGTTCCTGCGCGAGGGCACGTCGCTGAAGGACTTCTATAACCCCCCGTTTACGCTCATCGGTAGTGACGACCCGAGCGCCGCGAAAGAGGTGGCGGCGCTATACACGAGTGTCCCGGCGCCCGTTCAGATTGTCGATACCAAGGCGGCGGAGATCGTAAAGTATGCCTGCAACGCGTTCCACGGCCTGAAGGTCTCGTTCGCGAACGAGATCGGCAACGTCTGTCGCGCGTTGGGCATCGACAGCCGGGAGGTCATGCGCGTCTTCTGCGAGGACACGAAGCTCAACCTCTCGGCCTATTACCTCAAGCCGGGGTTCGCCTTCGGAGGCTCCTGTCTGCCGAAGGATCTGCGAGCCCTGGTGCACCGGGCACGGCAGCTCGACGTGGAGACGCCGGTGCTCGCGGCGGTCCTGCAGAGCAATCGCATGCAGGTCGAGCGCGCCGTCGACATGGTGCTGCGCACAGGCAAGCGCCGCGTGGGCATGCTGGGCCTCACCTTCAAGCCCGGCACGGACGACCTCCGGGAATCTCCGCTCGTGACGCTTGCCGAGACGCTGCTCGGCAAGGGCATGCAGCTCGCGATCTACGATCCCGACGTGTCCGCCGCGCGGGTGATGGGGGCGAACCGAGCGTACATCGAGCGTGAGATCCCGCACATCTGGTCACTCATGCGGGACTCGCTGCCCGACGTCGTCGAGCACGCGGAGACGATCGTGATCGGCAACAAGCTCGAGGATTACCGGCGGGTCGAAACGCTGCGACGCGACGGGCAAGTCTTGATCGACCTCGTTCGGATGTTCGACCGGCGCAGCGGGGAGGACGACGGCCGGTATCAGGGTATCTGCTGGTAGGTCAGCGGGCGACCGGCTTCCGCAGCGTCACACAGGCGACCTTCTTGCGTGACGGTTCCCGCTCGCCCAGGCGCCTGAGGAACCATACGGCGAACGGGAAGTGCAGCGGCAGCAGGGCGTATCGCAGCAGTCGCTGGCTCAGGAGCAGGCGCTCGCCGGGTACGTGCCGCTCGCCCCAGAAGCTCACATCGACGACCTCGAGGCCACTCGGCTTGATGAGGCGATCCTCCAGCGTGGGCCGGTCGTAGGCACGCTGGTAGAAGACGCGCTGCTCGGTTGCTGCGACCCAGTAGGCCTCGGGATCACCGCCGGACTTGTACTGCTCCACGTAGCCGGTGTCGCGCCACGGTACCGTGAGACAGCATATGCCGCCGGGCTTCAGCACGCGCGCCAGCTCCTCCATCGCCTCGGAGTCGCCCTCATCCGGGATGTGCTCGATCGTCGAGATCGAGAATATCCGGTCGAACGTATCGTCCGGGTACTTGAGCGCTCGAGCGTCCTCCGTCCGCATCACGTAGCGGTCGCGCTGCGCGCCGAGGACGCGATCGGCGTAGGCGCCGGACGCGTCAAAGAAGTAGTCGAGCAGATCGGTGGCGTGAACGTGCGCGCCGCGCCGCGCGGCTAGAAACAGCGAAAGCAACTTCGGGCTGCCGACATCGAGGACCAGCGCGCCGGGGCGCACGTCGAGGTGCTGTAGCACGTACACGTTCTCCGCGTAGCGGATGTACTCGACGGGGAGGATCAGCCGCTTGAGACCGTGCCGCAGTGCGACGGGGAGCGTCCGGAGGCCTACAAGCATCCCGAACCGGCACACATCCCACAGGAGCGCCGTCTCGCGCTCCGGGCGCCGCGCTCTCTGCGCCGTTCGGGCCCCGGCGGGATGGACGGCGCTAATGGTCGGCTCCTTGGAAGCAGGGTGAAAGCGATGAACTGGGCGTCTGCTCCGCGCGCATCCACGCCTCGAGGACGAACAGATACCACAGCTGGAGGCGCCCCGAGCCCCGCCGGGCCGAAGCCGCGAGCTCCGCACGCAGGCCCTCCGGTCGGATCCAGCCGTCGGCGGCCAGCCGCGATGAGCGTAGCATATCTTCCATTTGGGGCAGCCAGCGCCCGACGAGCCAACGTTCGACCGGAATCGAGAACCCACGCTTGGCGCCTGCCGCCATGCGCTTGCCGATCCTTCGGCGGGCCAGCTCCCGGAGGACGGCTTTGAGGCGACCGCCGCGCAGGCGGACGGTAAAAGGCAGGGTGGAGGCGAATTCCCAGAGATCCTGGTCCAGAAACGGGGATCGCGCCTCCAGCCCGTGATGCATGGCGGCGCCATCCACCTTCGTCAAATATTCCGCGACAAACTGAGTCCGCCGATCGTGTTCCAAGTACTCCGACAGCACTCGGCGGCCGGACGCGACGGACCACGGGATATGCCGTTGCTCGACCGTTACCCCACGAAGCCGCTCACCCAGCAGTCCCGTCTGGTGATAGGTCGGCAGCCCGTCGTGGGCGTCGATGAAGGCGCCGAGCCCGCCAGTCGCATAGTCGAGAAAATGGACCGCACGCCGCACTGGGGCGCTGCCCTCGAAGGCCCCGCGCGCCGTGTGCCACCAGGCGCTCGCTTGGGACGGCAACATTCTCGCGAGGGTCTGTGCCAGCAAGAGGTGGCGATGACGGGGGTACCCGAGAAAGACATCGTCTCCGCCGTCTCCGGTGAGAAGCACCTTCGCGGAGCTCGCCACTTCCCGGCAGACTCTCAACATGGCCAGGGCCGATGGGCATGCGAAGGGTTCACCGTACGCGGACACCAGTTCGTCGACGCCGGGCTCCGCGGACGCGGGCAAACCGACCACGCGATGCCGGATACCCAACTCCTTGGCCGTCGCACACGCATCCGGCGTTTCGTCTTCCGGGTCCTCGGGCGTGCCCACGGTGAAGGCCGTCACGTCCGCCCCGAGCTTGGTCACGGCCCAGCAGACGAGGCCGGAGTCGAGCCCGCCGCTCAACAGGGTGCCGACGGGGACATCGGCGTCGAGACGCCGTTGTACTGCCGCAAGGAAGAGGCGCTCGGCTTCCTCCACGGCCTCTTCGAACGTGGGACCCGCGGTGGCTCGCACCGCCGGTGGGGTCCAGTACTCTTCCGTTTGGAGGACCCCATCACGCCACCGCACGATCGAGGCGGCGGGCACCTTTGCGAGGCCGTCGTAAATGGTCCGACCATCGGTCACGAAACCGAACTCGAGGTACTCGGCCAGGGCCTGCTCGTCGAGCTCGCCCGCCGAGCCGCCCGCTCGCAGGGCACGAACCGTCGAGGCGAAGGCGATGGTACCGTTGCGTGCGGCGTAGACCAGGGGCTTTATCCCGAGCCGGTCGCGGACGAGGTACAGGGTGCGAGTGGAGTTGTCCCAGAGCCCAAACGCGAACATACCGCGCAGGCGGGCGACCAAGCCGTCGATCCCCCAGCAACGGTACCCATGCAACAGGACTTCCGTGTCCGTCCGGCTGTGGAAGTGCGCGCCGGCGGCGACCAGCTCTGCGGTGAGCGCGCGAAAGTTGTATATCGCGCCGTTGAAGACGACTCCCAAGGATCGGTCCGGCGACATCATCGGTTGCCGCCCCGCATCGCTGAGGTCGAATATGGCGAGGCGCCGATGACCGAGCACCGCGCCCGGCCAGCACTCAACGCCCTCGCTGTCGGGCCCTCGCCGGGCCAGGGCGCGGGTCATGCGCTGAACCGCCTGCAGCGCCTCAGGCGGGCTCTGCGCCCCGACTACTCCGGCAATCCCGCACATAGCACACTCATGGCAGCCAACCGACCCATCACTTCGGACAACGTCTTCCCCCTGCCGCCGCGGACCATCCGTTGCAGGCGCGGCAGCCCCGCTACCGTGTGCACCACATGTGACCGGTCTTCCGGGTAGGGGAAGCGGGGTAAAGCGAACCGACCCAGCACTCCCCAAGGCCGGACGCACTGCGAGGTAGCGTAATCGGGCACGGTCGTTAGAGCGCCACGGAACC
>QHUD01000068.1 GCA_003221085.1 Gemmatimonadota bacterium | reverse complement strand
CGCGGCGCTGCAGATGCAGCCGAACTTCCGCTGGCCTGTCCATTCTCAGGCGGGAGGTCTCCGCTGCGAGGTCGCGATCGCGTATCGCCGGCCGGGGACCGGACCACACGGTGCCCGGCGCCACCTTCCGGCGCTGCGTCTCCTGTACTGGCTCCACGTGCGACCGCCTCCTGCGTGATGTCCATCACATGGCTCTCAGACATGCGGCAGGCGGCCGATCCGCGCTCGCCCTCACCCGCACACCGAGGCGCTCCTACGGAACCACTGATGCGTGACTGCAACGACTATGCCGACACGAACAGCGCGTGCCGTCAAGCCGCTGCCGAGTCTCTGTTGCAGGCAGGCACTGATACCGCACGCCAGCCCCTTGGCCCTCGACTCGGACCCCACACCCCCGGGGCGGGCTCGCTGCCGACCGGAATTACCGCTGCAGAACCGCCAGCTGCGCCCACCATCACCCACCAACCGGTCAGCGTCGCTCAAGGGCGGGCGACGGAGACCTCGCGCGGTGAATATACCGGCACCCGGCCCGGCCGCTAGGCCCTTGAAAACGCTGCTGTTGTGAGGGTTGTCACAGAAGCGGACACACGCTGCCTCCTTCGTCCCCCCTCTGCACGAACGTGGAAGAGGGAGCAGGGAGCAGGGAGCAGGGAGCCGTTGACTCGGCGCCTCCGCCGAGCGTATGCTCGGCCAGAATCGGCGCCCTCCCGCAACCTTTTGCCTACGCCGGACCGCCGACAGCACCGCACATTCGGGCCCGTCCAACAGTGGGGAGGGCACGTGCCCGTCACGGCAAGGCTGTCCAAGCGGTTCTATGACGCGTTCGGCGAGGAGATAGCGAACGAGCTCGTGGACTGGTTCAATGCCGTAGACGACACGTACCGGGCCGACCTGCGGGAGTTGAACGAGCTGAACTTCTCTCGCTTCGACGCGAAGCTCGAGCAGCGCCTGGCGGAATCGGACGCCCGGTGGGAGCAGCGCATCGCGGAGCTGCGAGTGGAGATCCAGAAGACCCGCGCAGACCTCGTGAAGTGGATGTTCGCCTTCTGGGCCCCTACGGCGCTGGCCGTAATCGGCACCGGGGCCGGAGTGGTCAGCCTCCTGCTGCGGCGATAGCACTGACCCTGGGCGCAGGCCCCGGGATCATCGACCTTCCACCCCCGTGATCCCCCCTCTCCACGCAGTGGAGAGGAGGTCAGGGGGTGAGGTTGAGTTCTTGAACTCCGCTTGACACCCCCCGCCCATCGTGCGCTCACCCTGTCGGAGAGCGCACCATGCAGGTCAAGCACCCCGTCCGGACCGTCCTCAGGATCCTGTTCCGGAATGCACCGGTAGAAGCCCAGCTCATCGTCACGCGCCGCTGCAACCTGAGCTGCGGCTACTGCACCGAATACGACAAGACCTCCGAGTTCATCCCGCTCGCGCTGCTCGAGCAACGCATCGATGCCCTGCACCGGCTGCGCGTGGTCAACATCGCCCTGCTGGGCGGCGAGCCGCTCATGCATCCCCGGCTCCCCGAGGTCGTGGCGTACGCCCAGCGGCACGCGCAGGTCTCCATCACCACCAACGGATTCCTGCTCACCCAGGACCTGATCGAGCGCTGCAACGCCGCCGGGCTCGCCAACATGGAAGTCTCGATCGACGCCCTCGCCCCCGACGGCACCGGCTACATCCAGAAATCCCTCAAGACGCTGCAGCCGAAACTGGTCCTGTTGCGACGCTTCGCCCGGTTCGACGTGTTCGTCAACATGGTGCTGTGCGACCAGACGAAGCCTGAATTCGCGCGGGCGTTGGACGAAATCAACCGGCTCGGGTTCCCCGCGACCATCGACCTGCTGCACGACGCGCGCGGACAGATCGCCATCACCGGCCCGGAGTACGGCGAGTTGTGGCAGCGCCATTACGTGGACCGCACCCTGCAGGCCCGGCTCGATCAGGAATACGGCGCCGCGCTGCTCGCCGGCCGGCGGCCCGGCTGGAAGTGCCGGGCGGGGTCGCGGTTTCTCTACGTGGACGAATTCGGCAACGTGCAGTTCTGCTCGGCGCAACGCGGCCGCCTCAACAAGCCGATCGTCGAATACACCAAAAGAGACCTGCGCGAGCAGTCCGGCGCCTCCAAAGGCTGCGAAGCGGGCTGCGCGCTGTTGTGCGCATACCGCGCTTCGGCGCTCGACAACCGCCCGGTCCACACCCTGGCATCCATGGCGCAGCTCGCGTTGCGGGGCCTGGGTCGATGATTCACCAGGCTGCGGCCGTGTGGCACACACTGAGCTCGGTGCCGCCGGCGGCGATCGCCCTCGTACTACTGCTGGCGCTGTGTCAGCTGGCGCTGCAGGCGCTGCGGCTTTGGGCCATCCTGCCGCGCCACGTGGCCCTCACGCTCGCTCGCACAGCGCACGCGTTCACCCTGGGGGAATGGGTCAACCTGTTCACGCCGGCGCGCGCCGGGGACGCGCTCAAGGTCGTCCTGGTCCATCGAGCCGCGAAAGACGCGGCGCCCCTCAGCCTGTCGACGGCGACGGGCGCTATCCTCGCGGACAAGATCGTGGACGCCGGATCGCTCGTGCTCCTATGCGTCGGCGCGGGCCTGGCGGGGTTCACGGGACTGATGCGCGCGGGCGTGGATCTGCCGGGCGCGGGCACCCTGGCTCTCGTCGGCGGCGCGGGGCTGCTGCTGCCGGGCGTCGCCTGGATCTGGCCCCGCTCGCGCCGCTGGCTCAGCCGGATGCGGCGCGAGCTGATGCACGGACTCGCGGCCCTCACAAACCTCCCGAAGCTCCTTGCCGCCGTGGGCTTCAGTCTCGGCGCGTGGCTCGCCGAGCTCGTCGCGCTGGGCGTGCTGTGCGGCTCGATCGGGCCCGCGCTGGCGCCGCCGCAGCTCGTGCTGGCGCTTGCGCTCTTGAATATCGGGATCACCGTCCCCGTCTCGATCGCGAATTTGGGCGTGTACGAGGCCGCGCTGGCGTTCGGCCTTACACGCTCGGGGGTGCCGCTCTCCGCCGCCGTGGCGATCGCCACGCTGCACCACGCGGTGCAGCTCGTGGGGACGAACCTGGGCGCCGGGGCGGTCTCGCTGTGGTGGGCGGGCCGGAGGCCCGCCGCGGTCCGCGGCTAGAGCCGCAGCACCCGCGTCAGTTCACTGACAAACGCCGAGCCACGAGTTCACTCGCGCACCAACGCCGAGGTCTCTCGTCCCCCCTCTCCACGCATGTGGAGAGGGGGGAGAGGGGGTGAGGACACCGGGAGAGGGAGCAGGGACCGGGGAGCGGGGAGCGGGGAGCGGGGAGCCGTTGACTCGGCAGGTCCGCCGAGCGTATCCTCGGCGATAATCGGCGCCCTCCCGCAACCTTTTGCCTACGCCGCGCCGGTCGTGACCGCTAGCTTGGCACCGTGCACTTCCCGGAGGGCGCGTGCCGGTGACAGCCAGGTTATCCAAGCGGTTCTACGACGTGTTCGGCGAGGAGATCGCGAACGAGCTCGTGGACTGGTTCAATGCGGTGGACGCGACGTACCGGGCCGATCTCCGCGCGCTGAATGAGCTCAACTTCGCGCGCTTCGACGCCAAGCTCGAGCAACGGTTGGCCGAACTCCGGGCCGAACTGGTGAAGGAGCTCGCCGGCGTGAAGAGCGGCCTCAAATGGATGCTCGCCTTCTGGGCCCCCACGGCGCTGGCCGTGATCGGCACGGGCGCCGGAGTGATCAGCCTCTTGCTTCGCCACTAGGATCCACCCCCCCCGGGGCCACGCCCCGGGGCTCACGGAACGCCGTGACCCCCCGCACGTCGCTCCCCTCAAAAAAGCGCTATCTTAACTCCCGCCCTGAGCACCCCAAACGACCGGAACGGTGGGCGATGACGGACCCAGCACCCCAGCACGCCGGCCTGCCCCACGCCGTCTTCCTGCACCGGATGGCCGGTGCGTCCCAGCCGTCGGCGCCGGAGCCGCGACTCGGTCGGGCCGCCTTCGTCGCCCTGCGCCTGGTGGACCTGCTCGGCCCCGAGCACGCCACGCTCCACCCCGACGCTTTCCATTATCAGTACGTCGCGACGCTGCGCTGCTGCCGCGACCTGCCGCCCGGCGCGACGGAGACGAGTCATCTGCTGGGCCTGGTGCGTGGGACGGGAGACGCCTTCCGCGACCACAACGCTGGCCTCGTGCTCCCTGCCCTGTTCGCCTACGCCCATTATCTCGAAGACGAGATGCGGCTCGAGGAGGCGCTCGACGTGCTCGACACGCTGCTCCAGGTCGGCGGCGCGACGCTGCCGCCGGCGGACGCGGTGGGGGCGCAACTGCGGCGCGCGCGCGTGTACCGCAAGCTCAGCGAATTCGACGCGGCCGAGCAGTCCTACGCCGAAGGCGGAGCGCTGGCCGCAGCGATCGGGGACACGCACTCGGAGCTGCTCAGCCGGATCGGGCGGGCCCAGGCCGTGAGGGGGCGCGGCAATCTCCTCGAGGCAGTGCACGCATACCGAGAAATCCTGGGAGAGGCCGAGCGCCAGGAGGACGAGGATATCCAAGCACGCGCACACCAGGAAATCGCAGTGGCGCTGAGCACGCGAGGCCAACCCGCTGAAGCGATTCCGCACGAATGGCGCGCGTTCCAGTTGTACCAGGACGGATTGTCCCGCCTCCGAGTACTCGGTGACTTGGCCGTCATGCTCCTGTTCGTCGGGGATGCCGTGGCCGCGGAGCAGGCCTTGAGCGAGGTCCTACGAAGCGGAGCAACCCACGACGTGTTGGACAATGCGATGATCGAGCTGATGCACTGCGCGTCGTTCCGCCGCGATCGCGTTGGGTTCGAGCGCTGGCGAGAGCAATGCGATGCCCAGCGCGCGGACATGCCGCCGAACATTCTTGTGGACTACCTGCTCAAGGCTGGGATCGGCCGGGCGCGATTCGGGCAGTTCGATCGCGCCGAGCGCCTCCTGGCGAGCGCGCTACAGATCGCCGACCAGGCCGGGCTCCACGAGTTCACGTTCCGCATCGAGCGGATCAAGGGTGGACTCCGCGACTGCAACTGCTCGGACACAGCCGCGGAGTCCGATTTCCGGAGTGATGCCGTCAGGGAGGTGTCCGCTGCACTGGCTCACCTCCAACCCTGATAAGCCTTGGCTACCTCAGCCATCGCTTCACTTGCAGGTGTTGCTGCCGTTGTAATCGCAGCCGTGCGACGGACCGGTGGCATCAGCACACGCCGAGGCACCGAAAGCGAGCGACACGACGATCACAGCCAGCAGGATGCGAATTGAGCGCGACATAAAGCCTCCACGACGTTTGGGAGTGAGAGTAGGCGCTGCTGCAGCGCCGACAAAGTCGCGCTTCATAACAAGGGGGGTTAGGGCGTTTTCGCGACATTGGGGGGCGTTTTTGCGACACTTATGCTCGTTTTAGCCGCCGTCCCCGCCCCGCAGTACCACAAGCTGCGCCGGGCCGCCGCCCCGCGGTTCCCCGTGGTGCACGCCCACAACTGGGATGTCGCCCTGGCGACCATCCGGACCCGCCCGGTCGAGCTGGCCGCGGTCGATCCCCTGCTCGAGGGCGGCGCCAGCGCCCATGAGATCGAGCGGTTGCGCATGCTGTTTCCGTCGCTCCCGCTCATCCTGTACACGGCGCTCTCGCCCGCCACCGGCGCCGTGCTCCTCGCCCTCGGCCAGTCGGGTATCCGCGCCGTCGTGTTCACCCGCCTCGACGACCACCCCGCCCGGCTGCGCGAGGTGCTGGCGCACGAAGAGGCGCGCTCCGCTTCGCGGCAGCTGCTCGACCAGCTGGCCGGGGTGCTCGCACCCCTGCCGACCGAGCTGCGCTGGGTAATGGAAGAGGTGCTGCGCGCCCCTGCCGAGCTGCAGACGGTGCAGCAGGTGGCGGCGCGCGCCCGCGTGGATCGCCGCACCTTCGAGCGCTGGTTCGCGCGCCTCGGCCTGCCGTCGCCGCGCCACTTCCTTGCCGCGGCTCGGGTCCTGTATGCGCATCGGTTGCTTCAAGATCCGGGCTTCACGATCGAAGACGTCGCCCAGCGCCTCGGCTACGCCCAGACCAAGACGCTACAGCTGCACGCCCGCTCCTACCTCGGCCTCACCGCCGGGGAAATGCGGCTCACCCTCGAGCCCCGCCAGGCGCTCGAGCGCATCGCCCAGGGGTTCGTCCCGCCGCGCCACGCGCACGCGTCCGCGTCGTGAGCGGCACCCCTCAGCCACCTCCATCTCGTCCACCCTCCACCATTCTCATTGTGGAGGACGAAGTGGCCCTGCGGCGGGTGCTCGAGCGCGTGCTGGCCCGCCAAGGTTATCGCGTGCTCGCGGCTGCCTCAGCCGAGACCGCGTACGAGCTGCTGGCATCGGAGCACGCCGATGCGGTGCTGCTCGACGTCCAGCTCCCCACCATGTCCGGCCTGGCGCTCTACCT
>QHUD01000067.1 GCA_003221085.1 Gemmatimonadota bacterium | reverse complement strand
TGAAGCTGCAGCAGGTGAATCGCGACGAGGCTCGTGAGATGCAGGGGTATTTGACGCCAGTACAGCACGCGCGATATCAGGAGGAGCGCCGCCGGTTCCAGGAGCGCGTGGCGGAGGTCGTACGCCACCGCCGCGAGGTGCGGCGACAGATGCCCGGACCGCGGCGCGAAGCGCGCAAGCGACCGCCCCGGTAGCGAGCGCCTCGAGGGCAGTCGGGGTGGGCACTCCCGGCTGCCCTCGTGTATGGGTCGCCTCCGCTGCTCAGCTCAGCACCCTGCTCAGCTGCTCGCACCGACCGAGCAGCGTCGGCTCGCCCAATGCGGTCCCATGCGCGTCAGTGAAACCTGCGAAGATCCACGGATTGCCACCGACGCCCCCCAACACCGGCTGTTTCGGGAAGGTCAGGCTGAGGCCCGCCGGGATGAGCGTGACGGTACGCGTCACGTCCGCGTTGTGCGGCCCGCCCACCGGGTTGTCGTTGTTGCGGAAGATGATCCGGGCGGACATGCCCGCCATGGTCACTCCGCTGGTGAAGCTGATGTTGGGCCCGGGGCTGTTCGTACAACTCTCCACCGTGAACGTGGCGGACGCCGAAGCGGTGGTGACGGCCGACTGGGTCACGTGCCAGCCCGCTCCCTGGACGCAGCGTCCCACGAAGATCTCGTCGCTCAACGCCGCACCGTTCGCGCCGACGAACTGCACCCAGATGAACGGGTTCCCACCAGTGCCACCCAGCACGGGCTGCTTCGGAATCACGATCTGCTGATTGGCAGGCATGACCGTGAGGTCGACGGTGTGGCCGTCCGTGAAGGTATGGGTGCCGATCATATTGTTGGTGAAGGTCATCTCGACGCCATACCCGCCGAGGAAGGAGCCCCCCGAGAAGGTGATTTGTGGTCCCGGATTGTTGCTGCAGTCGTACGCCGAGAAGTCGGCGGAGATGGCGACCGGGATCGGCAGCGTGGTGTTGTTGATGTGAGGCAACGACGATGAAGATGCGGCGAACGACGGCGACGTGATCGGTGCATTCGACGACCCGTCGGTACAGGCGCCGGCCAGAAAGAACATCGCCAACAGAGCTGCCGTCTTCCCCGTTCCGGTACACATACGTGGCTCCCTTCCTCGAAAGAAGTGGTGTTCGCCTTCGGGGGCGGGTTGTCTGGCGCCCGTGACATCGTGGGTTCGACGGGGCGCCAGGGCCCGCGCGCATTCGCGCAAGGGGCATGCCCGGCAAGACGTTGGAGAAATGCACAGTCTGCACGCAGCAAGATCGTCAGCGGCCGACGTCGCTGCGGCGCGCACTCGACAGGACCCGTGGCGCGTGGGCCGCCACGGAATTTTTGGTCAAAATGGGAGCGTTACCGCGGGTCGCTTCGAGGCGTCTTTATCTATTTGTTCGCGGGCTGCGTCAAGAAATCATGGCCGCAGACCGAACGCCGTCGCCAGCGCGCGCAGCGCAACCGCGCGAGCGCGCGCCAGCGCGCCGATCGCCGGACGGCCCGGCAGCACTTCGAAGGCACGCCACGGCGAATCGGACCAGGCGACCGCGGACACGGCGCCGCAGCGGCGGCAGCGCAGGGTGGGCCCGGAGTCGATCAAGGGACTGCGCTCGCAGCAGTTCGGGCAGACGGCGTACTTCCCATCCTCCTCGGCAGCGGGCGCCGCGTCGTCGGGCCTGCGACGCACCAGCGACCACAGAGGAGGGCGCAGCGGCAGGATCTGCAGGAAGGTACGCGGAACCCGGAGCAGCCGGCGGTTGACTTCCAGAACCGTTTCTTCGGGGGTGAGCTCCACCACGCGGTACCAGGCGCCGCGACGCAACGGACAGTCCATCCCGGCCCGCACTCGGGCCCAGTATTGCACATGCGGCATACGCGCGCTCTCCAGGCCACGGTCTTCGACTGACAAAATCCAGGGCGTCCGCGCACCCGGTGGTCGCGCGTGCTATATCATGTCGGCTGGCGGCGGATTAGGACTGTGACATCCGACACAGGACGGGGATTTCACATGTCGACGCGACGGACCGGGTCTAGGGTCCCGTCCCCGCAATCGGGCGGCTAAGTTAGGGGCTCACGGAGGAGGCGTATGTTCGGGATCCCCGATTGGGCCGTCGGCGTAGGGTTCATCATGATCGCCGTCTCCATCGCGAAGGCGCTCGCGGGGCGGATCGGACCCCCGGATCGGCTCGGCGGGCCGAGGGGGTCGCGGCGCGGCCTGGCGCAGGCGGTTGAAGAGCTGCAGAAGCGGGTGGGCGGGAGTGACGACGTTGCGGCGCGTCTCGACGCGCTCGAGGATGTGCAACGACGCCTCGCCGATGTCGAGGAGCGGCTGGACTTCGCGGAGCGCATGCTCGCCAAGCAGCGGGACGTCGAGCGGGTCGCTCCCCCGAAGCCCTAGCATCAGCGCCCGAGTGGCGGAATGGCAGACGCAGGGGACTCAAAATCCCCCGGGGGCAACCCCGTGAGAGTTCGACTCTCTCCTCGGGCACTAGGCGTGGCGACGAGTTGCGTCGCCGCGGGCCAGCCGACGGTCGCACCACGACCCCGTAAGCTTCACACCCACCTCTGATGTACACGACCCTGGTGACGCGGAGCACTTCTAGCTCAGCCGCTCCGGCGACCTTCGGCGTTCAGTGACGCCGGCCGTCGTGCTTTCAAGGCACCTCAAGTGGCGCCGCGGGGAGGGAGCGCTCCCTGCGCCTGTCAACGCGCTGCGATCGTCGCGGTCGGGCCGTAGCCGAGCACGCGCACCCGCCGGCCGTTGCGATACAGCTGGAAATCCACCCAGGTCGAGTTGTTGGTCTCGTCCGACTCGGCGAACCAGCCGCCCGGGTCGGCCGTCACGACCAGGCGGTACTGGCCGTCGGGCAGCCCCGTGATGTTCACGTTCTGATCCGGCAGCGAAGCGGGGTAGATGTCACCCCAGCCGATGGACAATCCTACGCCCGTCGTGAGGCTCCCTTGATCCCCGCACCCCGACTCCTGGTACACCGGCGACTGCGGAGCGCCCGGCAGCGTGAGCCGATACGTGACGTTATCCCAGAAGCAGAACCCGCGCTTGTCGCTCCTACCGGCGCTGGTTCCGTCAGCCCTGAACACCTCTTGCAGCTGCAGGTCGCGCACGTGCCAGTGGTTGTGGCCATCGCCGGCGTAGATCATTGCGGCGGTGGTCGCGATGTCGCGCGAGCCGCCGGCGTCGTCGAACACGCGCTGAGTGACCGACATCGTCGGCTCGGCGGTGCTGGCACGCTGCCCATGCAGCTCGAACGGGCCGGATCCGACGTTGACGATCGTCGTCGAGTAGCGTAACAGCCGACGCCCGTCAGACGTGCGGCTCACCGACAAACCGCTCAGCCTGGCCATGCCGAGGTCGGGCAGCCGATCGGCTGCTGCCACGGCCACCGCGGTCGGGGTACGGGGGCGATCGCTGGCGACCGGGCTCTCGCACCCCAAAGCGAACGCCCCGGCGAGAGCCACCAGGCCCTCTGCGATTCGACGGCTCTTGCGCTTCACATCCTCCTCCCAGGCTGGAGTTCGACGTGTGCTGCGTGCGACACCGCCGTTCCGTTTGCAAAGCCCGTGCCTCGCACCTTGAGGGACCCGTGGGCGCTGTGCGCGGCCGGTCGTTGCATCCGGGCCGCCCCTGAGGCATCGGCGCTAGGGCGTCGACGCCGATGTGTCGTCCGCCCTTGCGCTCGGGGGAGCCATGGGGGGATATGGGGGCCGCCCTTCCACCGCCGTCCACAGGGGGATCGCCATGGCCGCCGTGTCCGCTCGTCGTACGCTCCTCGTGCCCGCGCTCGTCATCCTGGTGCATACGGCCGCCCTCGCGCAGACCGCCGCGGCTCCCGCGCGCCCGCCGGCCGCCGCGTCCGGGACGACTGCGGCGTGGACGCTCAAGCTCCAGGGCGACATCCGTTGGCAGCAGGTGACACCGGCAGGCGCGCTCCTCGTCTCGACCGACGCCGCGCTCGCGGGCGTCGATATCGACCGCGGTCAGGTCATGTGGGAGAAGCCCGACCTCGGCGGGTTGCCGGTCGACAGCGTCCGCATGATCGAAGGCTCGCTCCTCGTGGAGGCGGCCCGCCCCGGTCTCCTGATGATCCTGGACCCAGTGACGGGCGCCGTCCTGTTCGACTCCCGGCGGCCGGGCCTGACGCAGATCGTCACCCGCCGAGTGCTGCCGCAGAGCGGCACCCTGCTGGTGCACGGCCGACGCGCGACCGGACCTGCAGTGGTCGCGCTGTACGATCTCGTGACCGGAGAGCAGCGCTGGGTGAACGAGGGGCTGTTCGAGCAGTCCGAGCCGAAAAGGAAGGGGTTGGGCGGCCTGATGCAGGGCCTGGTGCGCGCCGCCTCCGAGGCCACCGCGCTCGAGGTGCTGCAGGCGGGGCCGGACATGATCGTCGTCCACACGCTGATGGGTCTGCGAGCGCTGGATGCGCGGTCGGGCGCGGTGCGCTGGTCCGCGACGTTGCCCACCGCCCGCGCGGGCAACCCCGCGCGCCACGTGCGGCTGTTTCCGTCGCTCGACAAGCCCGACCGTATTTACGTGGGCTTCGACGACCGGCTCATGGCGTACCGCCTCGCCGATGGTCAGGCCCTGTGGTCCAAGCCCCCGACGATCGAGGGTTGGGTGCACGGCATCGTGCAGCACCCCAGCGGGATCATCATCCTGCCGGAATCCCCGCCCGCCAATCAGGCAACGGGTAACGTGCGCATCGTGAACGGGGTCGTGCAGACCGGGCTCAACGTGGCCCGGTACGAAGACGGGACCACGATCGCCGACAAGCCGCTGCGGATGCGTGGCACCGTGACGGATGCGATGATCACCGGTGGCTCGGCGGTGCTGGCGGTGGACGCGGACTCGCGCACCTTCGTGAACGTGCTGGACGTGGCCACGGCGACGGTGCGCTTGAAGAAGGACGTGAAGATCAAGGGCCAGCTCGCCTACGCCGAGCTCACGCCCGCGGGTCTGCTCTACATCTCGCGGCCCGACCCGGCGACGAACGCCGAGGTGAACATCATCGATGTCACCACGGGTGAGCAGAAGTTCAAGGACGCCATCGAAAGCGGCAGGCCGTGGGGAGGGAATCCGGACGACTACAACGCCGCGGGCTATTCGCTGCATCATGTCGTCGAAGGCCCGACGCTCTATGTCTTCGCGAGCCACGACCACCGGCTCTACGCGATCGATCGCAACGCAGGCACCTATCGCGCGCTCGGCGGCGAGATCAAGCTGCAGGGCGGCGAGGACCCGACGGCCATGGAGATCCGGCCCGCGGGGCTCGTCCTGATCGCCCCGCAGAACCTGGTGCTCGTGTCGCGGGAAGGGGAGGTGAAGCAGCAGGCCTACTATCCTGCGCCCCAGCTGCCAGGGCTGTTGCGCGCGCTCTATCGTATCAATGCGGTGCGCGCCGGTCTGTACGGCGCCGCCGCCTCGGCGTACGGCGACGCCTTCGCCCAGGCCTCGCGTACCGCCACCGACTCCACCGCGCGACGCATCACCGGGCAGATGGCGTCGGCATACACCCAGGGTGGGGCCCAGCTCGCGGGCTATTCGCATCAGGCGGCGGCGCTGGCGACGAAGCGCTTCAAAGCCTCGCTCTCCGTCCCGGGATCGGTCTTCATGCTGACGCGCGCCCCCGAAGGGAATGGCAACGTGCTCCTGCAGATCGACAAGGACAGCGGGCAGCCCCGCTCGCGCGTGGATCTCGGCAAGGAGCGCGAGCCGGTGTACGCGGTGGACGACGTCGCCAGCATGCTGTTTCTCCGCACCGCATCCGGCACCCTCGTCGGCTATCGACTCTGATCCCGGGGAGTGGCACACCGGCGACGCCCCGGGGGTAACCCTGTGACAGTTGAGTCGCTCCTCTGACCTTCCTCTCGGAGTCGTGATGCACGTATCCAGGTGGACCACGAGCGTCGTGTGCGCCAGCCTGATCGGCGCCATGTTGTCCGGCTGTCGATCGCGCGAGGAGGCGTTTCGCGCCACCCGCGTCCCGGTGATCCGGTTCGACTCCGCGCTCAACGCCGCCGACAGCGTCCGGGTGCCGCTCGCGGAGGCGCGCCTGTTGCTGGGAGTGGCCGCCGACAGCGGGTTTGCGCTGAAAGCGCCGCACGACACCATGACGATGGCGGACATTCTGGCGTGGGCGCGTGCGGAGCAGGCCCGCAAGGCCCAGGTGGACGCGGCGGCGCTCGCGGCGGCGCGCGCGCGTCAGGACAGCCTGCGGAAGCTCCTCGAGCCCCTCCTCGCCGTGACGGTGGTGAAGAAGAGCTACCTGCCGAGAAATCCGGACTCGGAGCAATACGAGGACTACATCTCGCTCGGGTTCGCGTATCAGAACAAGGGGGAGAAAGCGATTCGCGCCTTTCAGGGTGACGCGACGTTCCTCGATACGTTCGGAGACTCCATCTACAGCGCCCATCTGAAGGTGGACCTGCCCCTCACCCCCGGACAAACGCGACGCGAGCCGGCACGGATCGTTCGCGTCAATCCGTTCCGGCTCGCCCATCAGCGCCTGCGGGACACGCCGCTGGACAAGATGAAGCTGGTGTGGCAGACCAGCGACGTCGTCTTTGCCGACGGCAGTCGGCTCAGTATCTCCGCTCCCTAGACTCCTCGGCCGGATCCCCGCGCGACGCCGTGCAGCCGTTCCCAACGGCGAGCGACGCGGTTCGCGATCAGCGCCGGGTTCGCCGGGCAAAAGGCGCCCGTCACCGCCGGCACTGGATACACGGCCGCGTCCAGCCGGGGCCGCGTGAAGTCCAGCTCCTGCGCGAGATTGTTCGCCGTCGCATCCCGCACGCTGAGCGGCTGAAGATTCCAGCGCCACTCGATCAGCCGCAACACCGAGGTGTGGTCGTACAGGGTGTGTGAGGTGTACCCGCGGCGTGCAAACGGCGACACGAGCAGCGTCGGGGTGCGGAAACCGCGGAGCCCGTCCGCGTCACCGGCGGCGCGGGTGGCGTCCGGGATCGGGGCGGCCGGCGGAGGCACATGGTCGAAGAACCCGCCCCATTCATCAAAATTGATGATCAGGACCGTGCGTGCCCACGCGGGGCTGGTCGTGACGGCCGCATAGATCTGATTCATGAACGCCTCGCCGGACCGGACGTCGCCGAACGGATGATCATCCTGGCCCGTCCCCGTCGCTTCGGTGAGGAAGGGCCCGTCGACGAACGCCACTTGCGGCAACGACCCCGCGCGGCAGTCGGCGAAAAATTCGCTCAGCGGCCGGCTGATCGGGACGTACTTGGCGCCCCACAGCCCGAGGAACGGGACATCGCCGTAGTAGTAGCGGCCCTGGAGGCCGCGCGCGGCCAACCGGTCCCAGATGGTCGGCAGCGTTGAGATGGCGGGCGTGTTGCTCAGCCGGTCGGTCTGACCGGCATGCTGGTACATCCGGTTTGGAAAGGTCGGCCCCAGGATCGCGCAGAAGTAACGGTCGAACGATGTCCACTGTGGCACCGCGCGACCCAGGAAGGCGAGATCCTCCTGCCGATAGTAGCCGATCGAGAGCGTATCGTTGACGCGGAGCCACCCGTCGCACTTGCCGCCGTCGTACTCCACGCGCGCGCCGGCGTACGAATGGTCAGGATCCGCGTGACCGCACCCCTGGAAATCCGGAGCGAGGGCATAGGTGGGATGGCCCACACCGGCAGAATCGACGTACGTGAGCCCGGCCTGCCGTCCGTCGGCACCCGGCAGCCATCCGAGGAAGTGGTCGAACGAACGGTTCTCCATCATCATGACGACGACGTGCTCGATCCCGCACGAGCCGGGATCGACGAGCAGCGAGCTGGTGGCGCGAGACATCACCGGGACGCCGACGGTGCGATCGACACATCCGAGGGCGAGGCCGCCGGCTGCGGCCGTGGCGGCGGAGACAGGACGGGCATGAGTCTCCTCCGAGAAGTGGCTGGTTGGCCGCACGCTCACTTCTGGTTGTAAACATTCCATCACACGTAGGTTCGTCTCGTGTAAACCCTAGGCCTGTCGTGCTCGCGCAACACCAGGCAGGGGAGTCGCTCGCCGTTCCTTGCCCTCGGGCGTGGCACGCTTCATGTTCGTCTTCTCCCCGCCACCGGGATCGATCCACATGCGCTCGAGCCTGCCTGTTCTTTTCGCCACCATGACGCTGGCGCTGCCGCTCGCGGGCCAGGCGCCTCCCGGACACGTCTATTGGGCGGGCTTTTATCAGGCCCTGCCTGGCAAGGCGGCGGCGTACAACAAGGCGCTCACCGACATCGCTGATCCAGTCCTGGACGAGCTGGTGCGGCGCAAGCTGATGGTCTCTCACGTGCAACTGGCCCAGTACTCGGGCGCCGGCGAGAACACGAATCTGGTGATCCTGGAATTTCCCAATTGGGCGGCGCTGGACAGCTACGAGGCGAAGCTCGATGAAGCCTGCCAGGCCGTGCTTCGGAAGCCGTGGAGCGAGGCGGCCGCCGGATTCGCCGAGCTGCGCCGCCTGCTGCGCATCGAGATCTATACGCCGGCGGGGCGGCGGCAGTAGGGCGTGGGCGTGCTCCCCTACGGTGGAGACAACCTCCGGGGCGAGCCCTGGGACTTCCGGATCCCCCGCACCGGGGACCGGGACCTGGCGTTCCGCGGGTGGCTGTTGAGCCACGCCGAGGAGCGAGACGCCCCCGCGGGCGTCACCCACGGGGTGGACATCGATCTTTACCTGACCATCCGCCTGCGGCTCGTGGCGCACCTGTGCCGCTGGTCGTTGCGGGAAGCCGAGGGGCTGCGTGAGGACCACCGCGTCGCGGCGCACGACTCGGCGGCCAAGTTGATCGAGTGGTTGAAGCAGGAGAACGCCGGCAAGCTGGATGCGCCCAGCAAGCGAGCCTGGGTCCGCGCGTGCCAGGCCTGGCCCGGTCTCAAGCGTGAGGCCGTCGAGCAGGTGGATTGACTATGCCCGCAACGTTCCAGTGGGCTCGCTTGAAAGGGGACGTGAAGGTCGCGCTGCGCAAAGGCGCCTGGTACC
This sequence comes from Gemmatimonadota bacterium, assembly GCA_003221085.1. Taxonomy (GTDB): domain Bacteria; phylum Gemmatimonadota; class Gemmatimonadetes; order Gemmatimonadales; family GWC2-71-9; genus AG41. The sequence continues at coordinate 11,472 of QHUD01000067.1, read as the reverse complement.
GCATCCTGAAACTGACGGCCGCCGAGGTGGTGCTCGACGTAAAAGGAAAGCCGGTCTCCATCCCTCGCGGACAACTGCAGCTCTCGTCCGAGCCGGCGCTCCGCTGGTCCGTGGTCACGAGTCCCAAGCACACGGCTCGTTTCCCGGCGACCTGGGGGCCGAGCTATGCCGTCTGCCCCAACTGTCGCGAACGCGCGCAGCTCGAAGGCCGCCCCGCTTCCATGCGCTGCCGTCGCTGTAATGGGTCCTTCGAAATCGCCTGGAACGAATCGGACCGCGCCGCGGGGTAGCCGATCGCGGTGGCGGACGTGGCTACGGGGCGAAGATGGTGAATGAAGTGCTCGACGCCGAGCGCGCGCCCGGTGCGGCTGCTTGGAGCACAAATCCCGCGCCCGACTGGCTAATGACCAGGTCGCCGAACAGTGCAGTGCCGTTGACCGGCGTGACGGTCAGCGTGCCGGACAGCCGGCCGCCGACCGGATTCACGCTGATCGACATGGTGATGCCATTGGCGAAGGCTGAGTCCGGGCGGCCCAGGCTGTCCCGCACCAACACTTGCATGGCGGGCGTGATAATGTTGCCCGCGGTGGCGTCGCTGGGCTGAACAGTGAAAGCCAGCGCGTCAGGACCGGTGCCACCGCCGCCGCCTCCCCCGATGGCAATCCCGAGCGGCCTGTTAAGGCCGTCATACGGGCACGCGGCCGCCACCAGCGCCGTCAGCACGACGGTCACACGCCAGAGTCTCATGTTCATAACAGAACCGCTCGCCTTAGGCCCTCACATGATTGTAAAACGCTCCGTACGCCGCAAGGGCCCGGGCGACTCCCTTGTCCACTTCTCCAGCCACGTAGGTCGCCAGATTGCCGGCCCGGCTCGCGATCCCGGCAGCCCCCCGCGGCGCCTCCCCGCCCGGCTTGAGCCCGCGATAGTAGTCGGTGAGCCCGGCAGCAACCGCTTCGAGCACCCAGGGCTTCATCTCGATCGTCGCCTTCGTGACGACCACACCGCGCACGGCGCCCTGCGGCGTGAAGCCCACCGCCACCTCGATCGGCCCGTGGGGTGTGTCCACCCGCACGAACTCGAGCGCGCCGACGGACGTCGATCCCGCCGTGCCCCCGTAGAACACCAGCACGCCGTCCTCGGGACTCCAGTCGACGCCCTCGTGCAGCCGGTGGGCGTCCGTGGCGCTCAGGTGTACCTCGCGGGCCACGTAGGCATCGGCCCCGGGCAAGAGCGTCTGCACGGCGGCCGGACGCTTGACCAGCACGACGACCGGTGTGATGTGGAGCAGCGCGGCGATCGCCGTCGCGCGAATCAGGAAGCTCATCGATCAACTCCTCTCTCGGGACAACCACATCTGGTGGATGGCCAGCGCCGTGACGATGAGGTAGGCGACCCCCATCGCCCAACCACCGGCGAGGGTCACGATCGCAAAGCGCGGCGAGGCGAACTTGGTGAGCCACATGCCGGCGAAGTCGAGCCACGGCGCGGCAAACAGCAAGACGATCAGCCCGAGCGCCCAGCGCCGTGACACCGAGAGCCCGACGACCACGACGCCCAGGGCAGCCGCGATGAGACCGTACATCGGGACGTGCACGTGGGTATCCTGGATCAGGAGGGCGCTATCGACGGTGTGGACTTCGGGTTTGGCGAAGTCGGCCATCGCCATGGGACGCTGCACGACCACCGTAGTTTCGGGCGGCATCGCCATCGACATTTCCGGACCGGCGTAGGTCGCCGCGACGCGCTGCGGCGTGAACCCCGCGTACAGCGCGACCATCACGGCCCCGAACACGTAGGACAACCCCAACGTGGCCAGGAGGCCCGTGACGAGCCACTTGATCCGGATGTCCGCACGCCGCAAGTCGTACAGCATGGATGGCTTTCCCTCTCCTAGAACACGTACACGAGCTCGAGCACGGCCTTCGTGTTCGAGCTCTGCAGCGCCCCCGTGGCATCGGTGAAGAACGGCGCGGACGACCAGTCGGCCCGGACGGCGGCGCGCAGCGCGACCTGCGGGAGGTGAAACCGCGTGTGCTCGATGTTGCTGAAGATTCCCTCGCGGGCGCTCGAGAAGTACCACATCGGGCCGACCGTGACCGAGCGCAGGATCTGCGGCGTCCCCGTGAGCAGGCCGTCGGTGTCTTCCATTTGATCGTACCGCGCGGTCAAGCCGACATGGCGGCTCATCTTCAAGAATGCCGTGACCGCGGCTCCGCGCCACGAGGGATTGCCGCCGCTCTGCTGCTCCCGCCCGAGGTTGGCTTCGGCGCCCACAATCAGGCGTCCCCGGTCGATGGTGAGGTCGCTCGAGAACAGCGACCGCTGGTTCGCATCGCTCGAATCCCGCTCCGGTCCGTACACACCGGTGAAGCCGAGCGTGACCCAGGGGATCGGGATCCACTGGATTCTGGCCAGCCCTGTCTTGGCGCGATTGTTGTCCACCGTCACGTCCCAGCCGTTGGCGACCACACCCCACACGTCGACCCGCGACGACGCGGTGTAGTGAACCTGGATGCCTGTGAGCTTGCCGGGCCGGGCATAGGTGAAGTTGAACGAATTGGTGGGCATCAGGTTGAGGGGCTCGTCATCCCGCTCGAAGCCGATAGGTGCGTCGAACCGGCCGAACGCCAGGGACCACTTGTTCGCGGTGTGCGGCGTCCAGCTGACGAGCAGGTTGTCGATCTCCGTGGACGAGGCGCCGCCCTCGAGGGCCGTCGTCAACTGAGCAAACAGGTAGGCGTCGCCCACCGGCTTGAAGAAGCTCACGCCCAGCTTCCCGGCCGTGAACGTGTTGCTGCGGGTGACGCGATCGTAGTCCGTCCGCTCGACTGCGAAGCCCGTCACATTGACGGATGACGGCTCTTCGAACGTCACCGCCCGCTCCTGCGCCGCGGCGCTGATCCCGACGCCCCAGAGCAGAGCGCTCCAAAGCGCACTGCGCATAAAGTCCTCCGAGTTGTGGGTGGCTAACGAATCAGGTCAGCCGAGCCCGTTCGGAGGCGGAGTGGTGGGGCTGAAAGACGGGGAAGGGGGAAGCGGGAAGAGGGACGGGTCAGCCAGAACCTGCTCCGGCATCGCGATTGCCGACGACGCGGGCAGCGGCGCCGGCACCGCCACCGACAGCGCGAGGTCTGCGCTGCCGGTCATCTCGCCGCAGAAACACGGCCCGTCGGATGGAAGCGTGTGGTGGCCACCCGCCGCGTGGTGCGCCGCATGGTGGCGGCACGCCAGCAGCGCGCGGGTGGTCGCGCCGCCCGGCCCAGCGGCGAGCCAGCAGGCTGCCGCGAGCGTGAACAGGATCAGCCGTCGTGTGCTGCGCATCGCCTCAAGTGTACGGTGATCGTTTCGCCTGGCGCAACCCTGGCTGCGTCGTGTAGACTCCACCCACCTTACCGCTGACAGAAACCGGATATTCCCGCAGGGAGCGTCGTAACGATGGGAGAGCGGATCGACTTCCGGGACGGGCGCTGGGTGGTGCCGGACCACCCCATCATTCCATTCATCGAGGGAGACGGCACGGGACCCGACATCTGGCGCGCCGCGCGGCGGGTGTTCGACGCCGTGGTCGAGCAGGTCGCGCGCGGCAAGCGGCGGATCGAGTGGCTCGAAGTGTTGGCCGGAGAGAAGGCGTTCAAGCAGCTCGGGACCTGGCTCCCGGAGGCCACCCTCGACACGATCCGGACGCACCGCGTGGCCATCAAGGGCCCGCTCACGACTCCGGTGGGGGGAGGGATCCGATCGCTCAACGTCGCGCTGCGGCAGGTGCTCGACCTGTACGCCTGCATCCGACCGGTGCGCTATTTCGAGGGCGTGCCCAGCCCGATGCGCGAGCCGCAGAAGCTCGACGTGGTGATCTTCCGCGAGAACATCGAGGACGTGTACTCCGGCGTCGAGTACAAGGCCGGCAGTCCCGAGGCCGATCAGGTGATCGCGTTCCTGACCGAGCGATTCGGTGCCAAGATCCGTCCCGGGAGCGCGATCGGCATCAAACCGATGTCCAAGTTCGGCTCCCAGCGTCTCGTCGTGAAAGCGATCGAGTACGCGCTGCGCGCTGGTCGCCGGTCGGTCACGCTGGTCCACAAGGGCAACATCATGAAGTTCACGGAGGGCGGATTCCGGGAGTGGGGGTACGAGGTGGCGAGAGAACGGTTCGGCGACAGGACCATCCCGGAGGCCGATGCGGGAGTCGGGAAACGGGAAACGGACAAGGTGATCATGAAGGACCGGATTACCGACGCCATGTTCGCGCAGCTCGTGCTCCGTCCCGAGGAGTACTCGGTGATCGCCGCGCCCAACCTGAACGGCGACCTGCTCTCGGACGCCGCCGCGGCGCAGGTGGGCGGGCTCGGGCTCGCGCCGGGGGGCAACGTGGGCGACGGGTACGCCGTATTCGAAGCGACCCATGGCACCGCACCGAAATACGCGGGGCAGGACAAGGTGAACCCGGGGAGCGTGATCCTGTCGGGGGCGATGATGTTCGAAGAGCTCGGGTGGGACGACGTGGCGACGGCGATCGGACGTGGCCTCGGTGGAGCGATCCGGTCGCGACGCGTCACGTACGATCTCGCGCGGCTGATGCCCGGCGCGACCGAGGTCTCGACCTCCGCTTTTGCCGAGTGCATAATCGAGCATGCCTAACATGACGAGCGGCGCCGCCAGCGCGCCGCTGTCCCAGGTCGACACGCCGCTCCTCGCCGTCGCCCTCGCGCAAGGCAGCGCCGTGCCGGCGTCGCTCGCCGAGCTCGATCGCGCGGTGGGTGGTGTGGTGGCGCGTGTTATCACGACTGGCGACTTCAAGGGAAAACGCGACGAGACGACACTGCTCTATCCGAGCGGCGCCAAGCCGGGGCGCGTCCTGCTCGTCGGCCTGGGGAAGCCAGGCGATGTCAGCCGCAACACCATCCGGCGCGCGGCTGCGGTCGCGGCCAAGCGCGCGCGCGCGCTCGGCGCCAAGCAGCTCGCCTTCACCGTCGCCCCCGAGGCGCGAAACGGCGTCTCGGCGCGCGACCTGGGTCAGGCGGCGGCCGAGGGCGCCGCGCACGGCGCCTGGGCCTTCACCGAGCTCAAAGCCACACCCGACGAGCCGAAGCCCGAGGTCGAGGGCGTCACGCTCATATGCGAACAGAAGGAGATGAAAGAGGTCGCGATCGGCCAGCGGGTGGGCGACGCCGTCGCCGCGGGCCACCGGCTGACCCGCAACCTCCAGATGCTGCCGGGCAACGTGTGCACCCCCAGCTATCTCGCCGAGCGAGCCAAACAGCTCGCCGACCAGTACGGCTTCACCCTCACCGTGTTCGACCGCGCGAAGCTCGAGCAGGAACGTATGGGCGCGCTGCTCGCCGTGGCCCAGGGCAGCGACCAGGAGCCGCGCTTCATCGTGCTCGAGCATCGCGGGGGCGGGGACGCCGCCCCGGTCGCGCTCATCGGCAAGGGCGTCACGTTCGACTCCGGCGGCATCTCGATCAAGCCCGCGCAGAACATGGAGGACATGAAGTTCGACATGTCCGGCGCGGCGGCCGTGCTCGGCACCTTCGAGACCCTGGGGCTGCTCAAGCCGAAGGTCAATGTGGTGGGCCTCATCCCGGCCACGGAAAATCTCCCCTCCGGCCACGCGGTGAAACCGGGGGATGTCGTGAAGAGCCACTTCGGCAAGACGATCGAGATCATCAACACCGATGCCGAGGGACGACTGATCCTGTGCGATGCGCTGTCGTACGTGCGACGCTTCAAGCCGGCGGCGGTGATCGACATCGCGACCCTCACCGGCGCCGTGGTAGTCGCGCTCGGCCAGGTGGCCATTGGCGAGATGGGAAACGATGAGCCACTGCTGGCCGAGGTGCGGGAGGCGGGCGAGCGGGCGGGGGAGCGCTGCTGGCCGTTGCCGCTGTGGGATGAGTACCGCGACCTGCTCAAGTCGGACATCGCGGACCTGAAGAACTCGGGCGGGCGGGGCGCGGGGTCGATCGCCGGGGGGTGGTTCCTGCGAGAGTTCGTCGAGGGGTATCCCTGGGTGCACCTCGATATCGCGGGCACCGCGTACACCGACGGCGAGGGGCCGCAACAGGCCAAGGGCCCGACGGGCGTCGGCGTCCGCCTCTTCACCGAGTTCATTCTCAAGCGCGCGGGGGCGTGACCCGCGGCCTCGTGCCGTTCCAACTTGCTTGGCTCTGCGCACGACACGTCGCGTGAGAGTTGGAACGGCACTCGCGAGCGCCGCCGCGTTGCTGCTCGTCGCGGCCGGAGCCGCCGCTCAGGTCGACAGCATGGCGCGCCCGGACACCGTCCCGCGCGACTCCACCGCCCGCCGGGACAGCACCGCCCGCGACACCCTGCCGCACTACCTGCCCGTCTTTCCCGAGGCGATTCTCGCCGGGCCCCTGCCGCGCGGCACGCGCTACACCTTCAACGCCGATTCGCTCGTTCTCTCGAACGTCCAAACGCTGTCGGACCTGCTCGCCCACATCCCCGGCGTATACGTCGCGCGCGGCGGCATCTACGGCGCCGGGGAGACCGTCATGTACGGCGGGCGCGGGGCGGCGGGGCTCGAGATCTACTGGGACGGTGTGCCGTACCTGCCCCTGGGACGCGATTCGCTGTTCCTCGACCCCGCACGCATTTCGCTGGCACCGCTCGAGCGCATCGACGTGTTCGTGCTGCCGGCCTCGCTCCGGGTCTATCTCGTCACCCTGCGCCAGCGCTCCACGGAAACCGCATCGCAGGTCGGCGTTGCCACGGGAGAAGTGAAGACGGCGAACTACCGGGGCGCATTCTTGCGGCGCTGGCGCTCGGGACTCGGCCTCTCGCTCGTAGCCGATTACAACAACAACGACGGCATCGAGGGTACCTCGAGCACCGCATTCAACTCCGTGGACCTGTGGCTCAAGGCCGAGTACGTGCCGAGCGCCCGGTTCGGGGCTTCGTACCAAACGTTGAGCTCGCGCTGGCACCGCACTGCGGGACCGCTCACGGCGGACTGGCACCCCCAGCGACGCGACGGGATACTCCGCCTGTTTGCGGCCGCCCGTGACGACGGCCTCGGACTCTCTGCCCGGGCGACGCTCGCGACGACGAGCGTGAGCCTCGATACCGCGGCGCCGGATCGCAGCCTGTCGCAGGCCGCGGTCGAGCTCGCGAACGGCTGGTCCCGTGCCCACATCGGGCTCGCGATCCGCAGGCTGGACCAGGCTCGGCCGTGGCTGTTCGAGGGCACCGGCGCCTGGAGTCCGTTCCCCGGTCTCACGCTCGCGGGCGATGCGCGCCACGCCGCATACAGCCGGGGGCGCTCCGGCAATCGCGCCCATCTCGCCGCCGGACTCACCCTCCCCGCGGGGTTGTCGCTCCGCGGCGAGCTCGCGTGGACGCACGACCTTCAGGCCCCACTCGATTCCTTCGACGCCGGGCAGCGAACCGTGGACGCGTCCGGCGCGGTGCGCTGGGATCGCAGCTGGGTGAGCCTCGATCTGGGGGCGGGGACCCGCGATCCGTTCGTGCCGATCGGCTTCCCCGTGGCGATCACGGCGATCGACAGCTCCGGTCCCGTACGGCTGAGCCCGACCCAGCGCACGCGCTACTTCACGGCGCACGGCGCGCTCCGGATCCTGCCCGGGCTCCAGCTCTCCGGCTGGTACTTCAATCCACTGGTTCGCACCGGAAACGACTTCGAGCCGCCTTACCACGCACGCTTCTCGCTCACGTTCTATTCGAAGTTCTGGCGCGTGTACCGGAGCGGGATCTTCGCGTTGCGGGGCGAGCTGGCGATGGACACGTGGAGCCGCGGCACCGCGGGCCTCGACTCGGCGGGCGCACTGCGTACCCTCCCGGAGTTGAGCATCGGGGAGGTGAACGTGGAAGTACGGATCGCGGGCGTCACGATCTTCTGGGTCCAGCGGAACGTCACCTTGCAGCGCGCCAGTTACGTGCCCGGGCTCGACTACCCGCGGCGCTTCCAGTTCTACGGCGTGCGGTGGCTCTTCACCAACTGAAGTTGACCTAAGTGCTTTGCGCGACTAGGTTTAAAGTCTGTGCCGCGGAGCATGACGGGTTTCGGTTCGGCCGAAGGGAACGTCCTCGGCGGGCGGCTCTCGATCGAGATCCGCAGCGTGAACCACCGCTACTACAATCCCCAGCTCAAGCTGCCGTTCGAGCTCGGTGGAATAGAGGGACCACTGCGCGAGCGGCTGCGCCAGCTGCTCGAGCGCGGCCACGTGACGGTCACGGCCCGCTGGATCGACGCCCCCCCACGCGAGGGGACGGTCGCGGTGGACCTCGGCCGGGCGCGCCACCTCGTGGCCGCCGCGAAGGAGCTGAAGAAGCGTCTGAAGCTCAAGGGGGACGTGGATCTCGCGTTCGTGGCCCGGCAGCCCGAGGTCCTGACGTCGCATCAGGACGGCGCTGCCCCGGCCCAATGGAGCGACGTCGAGCCGATTGTCGAGCAGGCGGTTCGCGAGCTGCTGGGGATGCGGGTGCGGGAAGGAGCGGCGCTCGCGGCGGAGCTGGCCGGACGGCTCGGCGCGCTCGAAGCAGGCGCGCGGGCGATCGAGCAGCGGGCACCTGAGCGGCTCACGGCGGAGCTCGCGCGGTTGAAGAAGGCGGTGGCGGAGCTCGCGGCGGGCGTGCAGGTGGATGAGCAGCGGCTCGCCGTCGAGGTCGCCCTGATGGCCGACCGCGTGGACATCACCGAGGAGCTCGTGCGGTTGCGGACCCACCTGGCGGCGTGCCAGGAGGCGCTGCGGTCCGACGGGGCCGTGGGGAAGCAGCTCGGGTTCCTCGCGCAGGAGCTGCTGCGCGAGGTCAACACGATCGGGTCGAAGGCGAACGATGCGGCCATCACGCAGACCGTCATCGCGATGAAAGGCGAGCTCGAGAAGTTTCGAGAGCAGCTCGACAACCTGGAGTGACGCCTCGGGTCGTCGTGCTCGCCGCCCCGTCCGGGGGTGGCAAGACGACCATCGCGCGTGAGCTCCGGACTCGGGCTCCCGAGACCTTCGGGTACTCGGTGTCCGCGACGACCCGCAAGGCGAGACCAGGCGAGCGAGACGGTGAGGCGTACCATTTCCTCACCCGCGCCGAGTTCGAGCGGCGGCGCGAGGCAGGCGAGTTCCTCGAGTCGACCGACTATGCGGGGGAGCTGTACGGCACGCTGCGTCATGAGGTCGAGCAGGTACTGCGCGGCGGCAAGCATGTGGTGCTCGACGTCGAGGTGACGGGAGCCCGACAGGTCCGGAAGGCGTACCCCCGTCCGGCCTCGGTCGTGCTGTTCGTGATCCCGCCTTCACCCCGTGTGCTGATCGAGCGGCTGCGCAAGCGGCGCACTGAGTCAGAAGCGGAGCTGTCGCGGCGGATCGACATCGCGACGCGCGAAGTCGAGACCGCGCGACGTGAGATCGGGGACGTGTACGACCACGTGCTCGTGAATGACGACCTGGACACGGCCGTGCGTGAAGTCATCGACCTGGTGCAGGGCGGGGGAGGTGGAGGGCGCGACCGCGTGCAGCGCGAGCCCGGCGCCATGGCTAGCTTGCTGTCGGATTTCGTGCGACAGCTGAGGAGCGAGGTAGCACAACTGAAGCAATCTACCGGAAGGAGCAGGTGATGCGGATTGTGACCCCGAGCGAAGTCGCCACGCAGACCCAGAACAAGTATCTGGGTGTCCTCGTGGCCGCCAAGTTCGCCCGGTTCGTGAACGAGTTCCCGCGCGACCGCTCGGTGGACTTCGAGGAGAAGCTCACGACGCGGGCGCTGGACGAGATGGTGCGCGGCCGGCTGACGTACAAGCTGGTGCGGCGGCGGCGCCAGGAAGGCTGATGGCGTTCGCCGGCCGGCACGTCGTCCTCGGCGTGTCGGGCGGGATCGCGTGCTACAAAAGCTGCACGCTCGCCCGGCGGCTGACCGAGGCGGGAGCGGCGGTGGACGTAGTGCTCACCCACGCCGCCGCGGAGTTCGTGCGGCCGGTCACGTTCGAGGCGCTCACCGGGCGCCCGGTCCTCACCTCCTTGTGGGAGCGGGACCGGGCGCTCGCGCACATCGGGCTGGCGCGCGAGCCGGACCTGGTGATCGTCGCGCCGGCCACCGCGCACCTGTTGGCCCGCGCGGCGATGGGCCTCGCCGACGACCTGCTCACCGCGTTGCTGCTGGCGCGCAGCGGGGCGGTCCTCGCGGCCCCCGCGATGAACGACGCGATGTACGCCCATCCCGCAACGCGCGCCAACGCGCGCGCGCTCGCCGAGCGCGGCTGGTCCTTCGTCGGGCCCGAGACGGGGCCGCTCGCCGAAGGCCCGAGCGAGCGCCCGGGTCGAATGAGCGAGCCCGAAGCGATCCTCACGGCGGCGGAGCGGCTGCTGCTGCAGCGCGCGCCCTGGCAGGGGAAGAGCGTCGTGGTGACCGCCGGCCCGACGCGCGAGCATCTCGACCCGGTGCGGGTCGTCACCAACCCGTCGAGCGGCCGCATGGGCTACGCGCTCGCCGAAGCCGCCTATGCCCGCGGCGCGGACGTCGTCCTGATCTCGGGACCGAGCGACTTGGCGTTGCCGTTCGGGGTGACCGCGCATCGCGTGGAAACCACCGCAGAGATGCAGCGCGCGGCGCAAGCGTTGGTGACGCGCGCGGACCTGTTCGTCATGGCCGCCGCACCGGCAGACTATCGTCCCACGCAGCCGTCCGCCGCCAAGCGCCCCCGCGCGGACGGCGGCCTGACCATCGAACTGGAAGCCACCCCCGATATCCTCGGCTCGCTCAAGCGCCCCAAGAAATGCGTTGTGATCGGATTCGCGCTCGAGGTGGGAGGAAACGGACTGGCCCGTGCCCAGGCCAAGTTGCGGGAGAAGGATTTAGATGCGATCATCCTGAACGACGCGCACGAGCCCGGCGCGGGATTTGAAGTGACCACGAATCGCGTCACCATCATCCGGAGGAACGGTGAGCCAATCGAGCTGCCGCTCCTCGCGAAGCGGGACGTGGCCGACAAAATCCTCGACGCGGTGGAGCAATCGCTGACGTGACCGACGGGCGGGCACTGGCGCGCGAATTCCTGGAACAGCAGCGGCTGCTAGGAGGAGATCCCGTTATCCTCTCCCACCCATCGGGAGCCGGGAGGCGGGAGACGGGAGCGGTGCACCCGGCGCCCGCGGCGGTGCCTCCCGCCTCCCGCCCCCCGAAGTCCGATGTTCCACCTCCCGGGCTTTCGTACGATCCCCCCGGCGGCGATCTGTTCTCGAACGACCCGGTGCCGCAAGCGGTCTCACTCGAAGTGATCGCCCAGCTCGTGGCGGGTTGCACCAAGTGCCGGCTGTGCGAGGGTCGCCGGCACACGGTGCCTGGGGAAGGGTCGGCGGAGGCCCGCCTGGTCGTGGTCGGCGAAGGGCCCGGACGGGTGGAAGACGAAACCGGGCGCCCGTTCGTCGGGCCGGCGGGCGAGCTGCTGACCAAGATCTTGGGGGCGATCGAGCTGCCGCGCGAGCGGGTGTTCATCTG
>QHUD01000066.1 GCA_003221085.1 Gemmatimonadota bacterium | reverse complement strand
TACTCCGCCGTGTGGTGCATCTCGTGGGTACGGATCTGGATCTCGTACAGCTGGCCGCCCGGTCCGAACACGGTGGTGTGGAGCGACTGGTAGCCGTTCGACTTGGGGCTGGCGATGTAGTCCTTGATGCGCTCCTGCAGCGGCGTCCACTTGTGGTGGATCACGCCCAGCACGTGATAGCATTCGGGGATGTCGTTCACCAGCACGCGCACCGCGAGGAGATCGTAGATCTCCTCGAACGGCTTGTCGCGCTTCTTCATCTTCTTGTAGATGGACCAGAGGTTCTTCGGGCGGCCGGTGATCTCGAAGCCCTTGAGCCCGGCGCCGCGCAGCTCCTCCTCGAGAGGAATTCGCAACCGCTCGATGGTCTCCTCGCGCTCGCTCTTTCTCGCCTTGACCTTGCGCGCCAGCGCGCGATAGTCCTCGGGCTCGAGGAACTTGCAGGCGAGGTCTTCGAGCTCGGCCTTCACGCCGGCCATACCGAAGCGGTGCGCCAATGGTGCGTAGATCTCGCGGGTCTCGAGCGCGATGCGGCGCCGCTTCTCCGGGTCGAGATGCTCGAGGGTCCGCATGTTGTGCAGCCGATCGGCGAGCTTGATGATGATGACGCGGGCGTCCTTCGCGACCGACAGTAGCAGCTTGCGGTAGTTCTCCGCCTGCTCCTCCACCGTCGACCGGAAGGTGAGGGTGGAGAGCTTCGTGAGCCCATCGACCAGCTCCGCCACCTCGGGCCCGAAGGTGCGCCGGATGTCCTCGACCGAAACGTCCGAGTCTTCGACGACGTCGTGCAACAACGCCGCAGCGATCGTGACCGAGTCCATCTGCTGCTCGGCGAGAATCGTCGCGACGGCGACGGAGTGCGAGACGTAGTCATCCCCCGATTGGCGCTTCTGGCCCCGGTGCGCCTGGGCGCTCAGCCGGTAGGCCCGCGCCAGGAGGTCGAGGTCGAGCCGGTCGCTCTGGGACGCGACGGCCCGGGCGAGCTCGGGCGCGAGGATGGGGGCGGTGGTGGTCACGATAGGAGGATGGCGAAGACCCGCTGCCGAGTCAACGCGGGGCCCGAAAAACCGCACCGGCTATGGCGTTGCCGACGTGACGGCGAAGGCTACAGCAGCCCCGCCTCGGCGAAGCTCACGTAGCGATCGCCTCCGACGATCACGTGGTCGTAGACCGGGAGGTCGAGCAGGCGGCCGGCGTCGACCAGCTGGCGCGTCACGGCCCGGTCGTCCGCCGAGGGCGTGGCGTCGCCGCTCGGGTGGTTGTGCACCACGATGATCCCGGCGGCCGCTTCGGCGATCGCCGCCCGGAAGACCTCCCGGGGGTGTACGAGCGAGCTGTTCAGGATCCCCCGCGTGATCAACAGATCTCCCAGGACCTGGCTCTGGCTGCCGAGGGCCAGCACGTGAAATTCCTCCACCGCCAGATCCCGGAGCCGGGACGCATAGAAGCGCTGCACGTCCACCGGACCGCGGATCCGCTCGGGCGGCGGCTCCTGCTCGACCCCCACCCGGCGACCCAGCTCGAGCGCCGCAACCACCCGGGCGGCCTTGCCCCGGCCGACGCCCGGCACGCGGGCGAGCACCTCACCGGCCACGGCGAGCGCGTCGCGGCCGGCGCAACCCGTGCCCAGGAGAATGGCGATGAGCTCCTGCCCCGTTAACGCCGCGGGGCCGACGCCCCACAGGCGCTCGCGCGGACGGTCCTGCTCGGGATGCTCGGAAAGGCGCAGCGGCATGGAGGGAACGTAGGTGGCGGCGGGAGATATCTGGCACCGAAAAAATGCGGAGTGAGTGTCAGGATAAACGTCGTGTCGCGACCGATCTTCCCCTTGCAATTCCGCACTCCGCATTCCGCACTAGATGGCCGCCCCGTGGCACTTCTTGAACTTCTTGCCGCTCCCGCACGGACATGGGTCGTTGCGGCCGATGTCGGCGTACGGATTGGCGGCGACACCCGCTCCCACCGGGGACGGCTGGGACACGGCCCCCGGATCCGCGCCGACCAGGCCCTCGGTCGCCGGCTTGCTGGCCACCATGGGCGTGGGCCGACGTGGGGGTGGCCCTTTCACGAGTCCCCCTCCGGGACCCGAGCCCGGGCCAACGGTCGGCCGGCCGGCGGCGGGCCCGGCGGAGGATCTGGTGGGGGGGGGCCCGATCTCGATTTGCATCTTGAGCCAGCGCTCGGCGAAGGTCGCATGCACGTCGTGCATCAGGCCGACGAACATTTCGTAGCCTTCCCGCTTGTACTCGATGAGCGGGTCCTTCTGACCCCACTGCCGGTAGTGAATCGCGGCCTTCAGCTGATCCAGATCGTAGAGGTGGTCTTTCCACTTCTCGTCGATCACCGTGAGCATGACGTGCGATAGTGCCTGCGCGCCGATGTTCACCGCGCCGACTTTGGCTTCGACCTCTTTGAAGTGGTCGAGCTTGGCTTGGAAGGCCTCGCGTGCCGCCCGCTGCGCCGCCTGCGCCAGCTCGTCGCGACTCCGAATTTTCTGGGGGTCGGTGAGGCCCGGGACGGAGACTAGGAACTTGAGCAGGAACTCGGTCTCCATCAGGTCGCGGTCCCACCGGTAGGCATCTTTCGTGTCGCCGATCAGTTCATCGGCCAGCGCGGCGACGGCCTGCTCGACCATACGCAGCGCCTCGGCTTTGAGCTCCTCCCCCCCTTCGAGGGCGAACAGACGCAGCGAGTCGCTTCTGGGCCTGCCCGATGGCGCTCGTCACCCACGGGTGGGTGATGACCTCGTTCTCTTCGGCACCCGTGCGGTCCATCCAGCGCGCGATGCGATCCGACCCGAACAGCCGCATCAGGTCGTCCTCGAGCGACAGGAAGAACACGCTCTGACCCGGGTCGCCCTGCCGACCCGAGCGGCCGCGCAGCTGCCGGTCGATGCGCCGCGCCTCGTGTCGCTCCGTGCCGATGATCACGAGTCCGCAGGGCGGATCGTCATTGCAGCCCAGCCGCTTGATCTCTTCGGCGGACAGATCGGGCCGCTCGATCTGCTGGCCAAACGGGGCCTCGTGCGCCGTGATCCCGCAGACCTGACACTTTTTCACGCCGGGACCGAGCTTGATGTCGGTTCCCCGGCCGGCCATGTTGGTCGCGATCGTGATGGCGCCCGGCTGTCCCGCCTGCGCCACGATCTCCGCCTCGCGCTGGTGGTACTTGGCGTTCAGCACCTCGTGCCGGAAGCCGCGTCGCTTGAGCATGCGCGACAACGTCTCGGAGACGTCCACGTTGACCGTCCCCACGAGGACGGGCAGGCCGCGCGCGTGCTGTCGCTCGACCTCGTCGAGGATCGCCTTGTATTTCTCGCTTCGCGTCTTGTAGATGAGGTCGTGCTTGTCCACGCGGCGCACCGGCCGGTTGGTCGGGATCACGACAACCTCGAGCCCGTAGATCTGGAAGAACTCGGTCTCCTCAGTCTCCGCGGTGCCCGTCATGCCGGCGAGCTTGTCGTACATCCGGAAGTAGTTCTGGATGGTGATGGTCGCCAGGGTCTGGCTCTCCTCCTGGACCGCCACGCCCTCCTTCGCTTCCACAGCCTGGTGCAGGCCCTCCGACCAGCGCCGCCCGTGCATGAGCCGCCCGGTGAACTCATCGACGATCAGGACCTTGCCCTCCTGCACGACGTAGTCCACCTCCCGCTCGTACAGCGCATGCGCCTGGAGCAGCTTGTGGATGATATGCAGCGTCTCGCTCTTCATGGCGTAATCCGCCTCGACCTGGCGACGACGCTCGATCTTCTCCTTGGGCGAGAGGCTCTCGTCGCGCTCGATTTCGTGCACGACGTGCGAAATATCCGGCACCACGAACAGGTTCGGATCCTGGGGCGACATTGTCTCCACGCCCTTGTCCGTCAAGTGCACGGAGTGCCCCCGCTCGTCGAGCACGAAGTAGAGGTCCTCTTCGACATTGCGCATCTTCTGCTCGCGTGCGGGCAGCTTCCGGTCGGCCAGCACGTCGAGCTCCACGCGTTGGACCTGAGTCTTCACTCCCGGCTCCTGCAGCAGCTTCAGGAGCTTCTTGTTCTTGGGCATGCCGAGCTGCGCCTGGTACAGGAGGACGGCACCCTCGTGCCCGGTCTTGACGTCCGCGACCAGCGGCTCTGCCCGGCCGATGAGATCGTTCACGATGGCGGTCTGCTTCCGCACGAGCTGCACGACCTGGGCGTTGAACTGCGCGTATTTCTCGTCCGACTCGCTGCCGACCGCGCCCGAGATGATGAGCGGCGTGCGGGCCTCGTCGATCAGAATCGAGTCGACCTCGTCGATGATCGCGAAGGCATGGCTCCGCTGGACGCGCTGCTCCAGCGTGAACACCATGTTGTCGCGCAGGTAGTCGAAGCCGAACTCGTTGTTCGTGCCGTAGGTGATGTCGCACAGGTAGGCCGCCCGACGCTCCGGCGTCGACGGCTCCGTGTCGTCGATGCAGCCGACCGTGAGGCCGAGCCACGTGAAGAGATGGCCCATCCACTGCGAGTCGCGACGGGCGAGGTAGTTGTTGACAGTGACGAGATGGGCGCCCCGACCCGCAAGCGCATTCAGGTACAGCGGGAGGGTCGCCACGAGCGTCTTGCCCTCCCCTGTCGCCATCTCGGCGATCTTCCCCTGGTGCAGCACGATGCCACCGATCAGCTGGACGTCGTACGGCACCATGTCCCACTTGAGGGCGTGGCCCGTGACCACCACCTCGCTGCCCACCAGCCGGCGGCACGCCTCGCGGACCGTGGCGAAGGCCTCCGGGAGCACTTCGCTCAGCGCTCCCTGCAACGCTTTCACGTAGGCCGCTTCGGCCTGGGACAGCTTTTGGCTGAGCTCGACGCGCTGCTCAGCGTCCGGGCAGTCGTGCTTCTCCCGCTTCAGCCGCTCCACCTCCGCGGCGAGCGTTCCCGTGCGCTCGGCGATGAGGCTGCGCAGCTTTGGTGTCTGACGCCGCAGCTCGTCGTCCGAAAGCGCCTCGAGCCGCTCCTCGTGGCGATGAATCGCATCCACGATCGGGCGGATCCGCTTCAGCTCCCGCTGGAACTGCGTCCCGAAGATCTTGGTGAACCAACCCTTGTGCATCAGCCCTCTATTCGCGATACAGCCCGCGCGCCGCGATGTACTCGCGGACCGCATCAGGCACCAGATAGCGGATGGAGCGGGCCCGCCGCACGCGCTCCCGGATCATCGTGGCCGAGACATCCACCGCCGGCACCGCGACCACCCCGCGGATGGCCGGATGCCGGGGGAGCGGCGCTCCCGGTCGGGCGAACACGACCACGTCCGCCAGCGCGGGCAGCGCGTCGACCTGGTACCAGGCGCCCAGCTCGGCGGCGGCGTCCGCACCAAGCAACAACGTGAACCGGTTCCCGGGCTCCCGCTCGGCCAACGCCTGCAGCGTCCGGACCGTGTATGAGGGAGCCGGGAGCGTGAGCTCGATGCGCTCGACGGTCAGGCGCGGGTTCCCCGCGACCGCGAGGTCCAGCATCTCCGCCCGCTGCTCCGGTCCGGCCTCATGCGCCGCCCGCTTGAGCGGCTGGACGCGCGCCGGGACGAACCGCACTCTGGCCGCGAGCGCTTCCCCCGCGGCTTCCGCGGCGACCAGGTGCCCGACATGCACCGGATCGAACGAGCCGCCGAACAGGGCCTCCACGCGAGGTCAGGACGGCGTCGTGGTGCTCGAGTCGGCCGGGCAGGACTTATCGAGCCCCTCGGTCTGCGGAAAGTAGCGTCGCAGGTGCCCGCAGGTCTCCTTCAACTCGTCGCCGTACCCGATGACACGATAGCTGTCCACCAGCCGCATCAGCGCGTCGGGGACACTCGACGTCCCGGGATAGGTCGCGATCACGTCCTTGAAGTAGATGATCGCAGAATCGAAGGCACGACGTCGGAAGTAGAACATCCCGTTCATGTAGTCTTTTCGGGAGAACTGCTCCCGCAGCTGCTGCACGTGCACCTGCGCCCGCGCGGCGGCGTCGGTCCCCGGATAACGCCCCGCCAGCTCCTGGTAGATGGCGAGCGCCGTCTCACCATACGACGGATCCAGCTCCGGCTTCCGCCACAGCCGTAGGTTCGCATCGCCCGCCCGCAACAGGGCCAGCGGAGCATACTCGCTCGTCGCATACTGATCCGCGACCTGGCGGAACTCGTGGGCCGCCTGGACGTGGTCCCCCGTCTGGAAGTAACACTCGGCGAGATGGTATCGCACATCCGCCACCTCGGGCTGGCTGGGCCCCAGCTCGACGCTGAGCCGGCGGAACGATACGAGCGCCCCGCCGAAGTCCCCTCGGCGAAACTGCGCCCGTGCCTTCGCCAGCTCGGCGACCGTATCCGGCGCGGGCACGACACGGGGGCCATGGTGGCACGCCGCCAACAGGGCGGCAGCGGCGCTGAGCAGGACGCGAAGCAGGGGCCTCATGGCTGGTTCTGCGGCGACGGCGCGTCCGCCTTGCCGAGGGCGTTGATCTTTTCCTGCGCCCGTTGGGTGATGGTGTCGCCGGGCGTGCCGCCCGCCAGCGCCTGCTGGTAGCTTTCCAATGCCGCCGCCACGTCGCCCTGCGCGAGCTTCACATCACCAAGCCCGAGAAACGCGCCCCGCACCACGTCCGCGGGGGACC
The DNA here is from genome assembly GCA_003221085.1 of Gemmatimonadota bacterium. GTDB lineage: Bacteria > Gemmatimonadota > Gemmatimonadetes > Gemmatimonadales > GWC2-71-9 > AG41. Next base: position 3,330 of record QHUD01000066.1, on the reverse strand, counting down.
CGGGTGCCGTAGCCCGCCGGAACCAGTCTTCCGCCTCGCTGGGCTTGCCCTTCTCGAGCAGCCGCTGACCTTCGACCAGCGAGCACAACCCCAGCCCCTCGCGCGCGCGGTCCGCGACCGCGGGCTCCCGCTGCCGCCGGATCACGCCCTCGAATGCCGGCACGGCCGTGGCGCAATCGCGCGCCCGTACCGCCGCCATCCCGTACACGAACAGGAGCGAGTCCGCCATGCGCGCGTCCGCGGCGGCGGCCACCGCACCCGGGAGGAGCGCCATCGCACCGGCCGTGTCCCCGCGATCGGCGGCGTCGAGGGCCGCCAGCCGCGTGTAACGGCCGAGTGGCCGGGTGGGAGCGATGGCCCGGAGTCCCGCCAGCCCCCGCGCCGCATCGGTGCGATCATTGGCGCCCAGCGCCGCGCGGGCGACCCGCTCGAGTCCGTCCGCGGCCTCCCCGCCGCGCGAGCCGTCCCGCTGCCCGAGCAGGACATAGGCGTCCACCGCCGTGGCGTATTCGCCGACGTGCAGGGCCGCGGCCCCTGCCTTGGCGTTCAAGTCCGCGCTCCCGGGATGCGCCTTCAAGCCGAGCTGGTATTCGGCCAGGGCATCGCGGTACGCCCCCGCCGCGTAGGCCCGGTCGCCCAGCTCCTCGTGGTCAGCGGCGCTCGGCTGGCAGGCGAGGCCCAGCGCGACACCCAGTAGGACCCAGTGTCTCACGACTTCTTCTTCCGCCCGGATCGACTCGAGGAAGGCGGCGGATCGCCGTCCCCTCCAGAAGCCGGCACGCCCACCGTCACCGCCGAGTCGTTGCGGGCCAGCATGGCCAGGTAGGCTTCCACCCGCGGATCCTCCGGTCGGCGCTCGCGGCATTCCTCCCAGACCGCCTTGGCCGCGAGCCCGTCCCCGGCGAGGTAGCAGGCGAGCCCGAGCATCGCGGCCGCGTCGAGATAGGTGGGACGGGCACGCACGATGATCTCGAAGTGCTCGCGCGCGTCGAGTGCGCGCCCAGCCTCGAGCAGCATGCGCCCCAGCTTGTAGCGCAGGTCGTGAAACGCCGGTCCCAGGGCGAGCGCCTCCTGATACTGCCCGATCGCCTGCGTCAGGCCGCCGGACCCGAGGTACGCGTCCCCCAGGGCGGCGTGCTGGTTCGCGAGTTTCGAGGCCACGTGTGCCGCGAAGCCCTGCCGCGGCTCCCCTCCGACCTGCGCGGCGCGTCGAAACGCCGCATCCGCTTCTGCCTCCCGCCCCAGCTCGTTCAGCACGATGGCGCGGTGCACCAGCGCTTCGACGTAATGGGGGTTGAGCGCCAGCGCGCGGTCGAGCTGCGCGAGGGCCTGATCCTGCTGGCCTGCGAGCGAGTAGCACAGGCCGAGCAGGTGGTGCGCATCGGCGAACGCGCGGCCGGCCGTCACCACCTCCTCGAGGAGGTGGATGGCCCCGTAGTAGTCGTGCAGCTGAAACCGCTCCCGTGCCTGCTCCACCAGATGCTCAGCGCTCACGTCCATGTATTGCCTCGTGCCAGCGGACGAACTGCCGAATGCCTTCCTCGATGCCCACCGCAGGGTGGTACCCCAGCTCGCGCTCGGCGCGCCGCAGGTCCGCCGCCGTGAGCCGCACGTCGCCCGGCTGGTCGGCGTGGCGCTCGATCCGGACCTCGCGCCCCAAGGCCCGCCCGATCAGCTCGATCAGCCGGTCGAGGCGCACCCGCGCACCACCGCCGATGTTGATGGGCTCGGCAAGCCCTCCCCCGGGCCGGGGCCGGGCGGTCCATTCCACGGCGGCGAGGACGCCGTCCACGCAATCCGTAATATAGGTATAGTCGCGCTCGCTCGACCCGTCCCCGTGCATCCGGACCGGCTCGCCGGAGGCGATGAGGCGGGTGAACCGGTGGATCGCGAGGTCGGGCCGCTGGCGTGGCCCGTACACGGTGAAGAACCGCAAGCAGGCGATCTGCATGCCGTACAGGTGCGCAAACGCATGCGCCATCAGCTCCCCGGCGCGCTTGCTGGCGGCGTAGGGTGAGATAGGCCACACCGCCGCCGTGTCCTCCGCGAAAGGCGCGGGGGTGGCGTCGCCGTACACCGAGGATGACGACCCGAAGACGATGCGTCGCACGCCAGCGCGCCGTGCGGCCTCGAGCACGCGCACCGTTCCCGTCACGTTGGTCTCGCTGTAGGAAGCGGGGTCTTCGAGCGAGGGGCGCACACCGGGGCGAGCCGCGAGGTGCAGCACAACCGACACGCCGTCGAGCGGGAGCGCGTCGTGGACGATGTCCGCCTCGACGAAGCGGAACCCCTGGGCGCGGCGCAGCCCGTCGAGGTTCCGCTCCTTCACCGCGCGCGGGTAGAAGGGATCGAAGTTGTCGAGGCCTATGACCTCGTCACCCCGGGCGAGCAGCGCCTCGCACACGTGCGAGCCGATGAACCCAGCCGCGCCCGTGACGAGCAGCCGGACGCTCACGCCGTCGTGAGCCCGCGGAAATACTCGATGGTGCGCCGCAGCCCGTCTTCCAGCGAGACCTTCGGCTCCCAGCCGAGCGTTTCGCGGGCACGCCGGATGTCGGGCTGGCGGACTTTGGGATCGTCGGTGGGGAGGGGCCGCTCGACGATGCGGCTCCGGCTGCCGGTGAGTCGCAGCACCAACTCGGCCAGCTGGCGCACCGTGAACTCGTTGGGGTTGCCGATGTTCGTCGGCTCGGCTCCGCCGCGCTCGAACAGCCTCACGATACCCTCGACGAGGTCGTCCACGTAGCAGAACGAGCGGGTTTGCGAGCCGTCTCCATACAGGGTGAGCGGCTCGCCCTCGAGCGCCTGCACGATGAAGTTCGACACCACCCGCCCGTCGTGGGGCCGCATGCGGGGACCGTACGTGTTGAAGATCCGGACGATCCGAGTGTCGAGCTGGTGGAAACGGTGATAGGCCATGGTGATGGCTTCCGCAAAGCGCTTGGCCTCGTCATATACGCCTCGGGGCCCGACCGGGTTCACATTCCCCCAGTAACTCTCCGGCTGGGGATGCACCAGCGGATCGCCGTACACTTCCGACGTCGACGCGAGCAGAAATCGCGCGCCTTTCGCCTTCGCGAGGCCGAGGGCCTTATGCGTGCCAAGCGCTCCCACCTTGAGCGTCTGAATGGGCAACTCCAAGTAGTCGACCGGGCTTGCCGGGCTCGCAAAGTGGAACACGCCCTCGAGCGGCCCCTCGACCTCGATGAAGGTGCTCACATCGTGCAGGATCAGCTGGAAGGTCGGGTGGCTCTTCAAGTGGAGGAGGTTGCCCTTGTTGCCGGTGATGAAGTTGTCCATCCCGACCACGCGGTGGCCAAGCGCGAGCAG
>QHUD01000065.1 GCA_003221085.1 Gemmatimonadota bacterium | reverse complement strand
CGGCGGCCAACAGGTGCGGCCGGATCAAGGCTACAGCCGGAAGATCCTATCCCCGTCAGGTGCCCTCCTGGCCGAGGTCGCGGAGGGGAACCGCAAGGACATTCGGAACGCGGTCGAAGCGGCGCACGCCGCCGAGGCATGGGCGAGGACGAGCGGCCACAATCGCGGGCAGGTTCTGTACTACCTCGCCGAGAACCTGGCGCAGCGGGCCGACGAGTTCGCCGAGCGGATCTCAGGGATGACGGGTCGCGATGTGGGCGACGGGCGTCGGGAGGTGGACGCGACCATCGCGCGACTCTTCTCCTATGCGGCGTGGGCCGACAAGTACGACGGGGCTGTGCACCAGACGCCGATCCGGGGCGTCACCCTCGCCATGAACGAACCCGTCGGCGTAAGCGGCATCGCCTGCCCCGAAGAGGAGCCCCTGTTGGGGTTTGTGTCGCTCGTCGCCCCCGCCGTCGCGGTCGGCAACACCGTGGTCGCGATCCCGTCCGAGGCTCATCCGCTCGCCGGCACCGAGCTGTATACCGTACTCGAGGCCTCGGACGTACCCGCCGGAGTGATCAACATCGTCACCGGGGACAAGGACGCACTCGCGAAAGTGCTGGCGGAGCACGATGACGTGGACCTCGTGTGGTACTTCGGCAACCAGGCGGCCGGCGCCGAGGTCGAGCGGGCGTCAGCGGGGAACATGAAGCGGACCTGGGTCGAGTGGCATGCGAGAGACTGGACCGACGCCAGACAGGGGGAAGGGCGGGAATTCCTGAGACAGGCGACTCAGGTCAAGAACATCTGGATTCCCTACGGAGAATGAAACAGGGGCCAGGACACCGTGTCCTGGCCCCTCTGGTCTTCACGCCGCCAGACGTTTGCCGTCGGCGGGCGCCGGTTTGGCCTTCATGCGTGTCCAACGGTTGCAGATCGGACAGCCCAAATAGGTGCGGCCGAGCCAATCGGTTTCGTATTGCTGAGTGTGCCGGCACGCACTGGGCGACCGGCGTTTGGTGACATCGCGCTTCTTGGTCGTCATAGTGATCTCGCCACGGGACCGTGACGGTCTATAAACCACCGATGCCGCCCTGAAGTTCCCGCCCCGGGCGGGCCTCACCCCGGCGTCAAATACCGCTCATCCCAAGCGATCCCGAACTCCCCGTTGCAGCTGGCGCATCGCATGTCGTGGGTGTACCCGGTGATGGGCGCGCGGGTGCGGCACACCGGGCAGACGGCATAGCGGGACCGCCAATGCTCCGGCAGGTTGTCGGCGTTCGCGGGACGCGGCACGACGGTCCAGTGGCGCGGGCGGGAGAAGAGCGTTTGCAGGAACCGTCGCGGGACCCGGACTCGTTCGCGCCGTGGCACCTGGAGGACGGCCTCCTCCGTGGTGAGTCCCACGACCCGATACCAGGCCCCTCGCCTGAGGCCGCAGCTCACGTCCTGCTTCAAACGGGCCCACGCGCCCGGCAGAGTGTCTCGGACTGGCTCCATGTCCTGAACCTGAAGGCGCCAGTGGAGGCTGTCAATTGGTAAAGGACCTAGGTTTCAAGTCGGGGCGCCGGGATTTGAACCCGGGACCTTCTGGTCCCAAGACGCGCTCGTCACTGGGGCGAGCGCCTCATCTCCCTCCTTCGGGGGGATTCCCGTGTCAGGTCCTCGCCAGCAGTCCGTGAAGGTCTACGGGGCCAAGGTCGCGTGGGGAGTCAGCGGCTTGGTGGGCGTTGCGGTGACCGCCTAGCCCTCCCATGAGACCAATTTGGGAAAGTGGAGCCGAGGGAGCAATATTTTCGGACGCGAAGGTTCGTTCTCGACCCCTCGTTCCGTGAGGTTCGCATGATTGGCGTCAGGCTCTCGCGCCCCGCGATGTGGCTCACCGGCATAACGTTCACGCTGGCGGCGTGCGGAATAGGTGCGCCCTCCCCACCAATTCAGGTCCCGGTTCCGAGCGCCGCGGCGGAGGCAGCCACCGGATTCGACAACCGGAGCAACGGCGCGGTCAATGACTCCATCCACCAAACCGATCAGGCAGCATTCGACGAGGTGGAAGAAAGCGCGGATGGCTTGGGACCGCTCTACAATGCGCAGTCCTGCCGCGAGTGCCATCAAAACCCCACTTCGGGCGGGGCGAGTCAGATCACGGAATTGCGGGTGGGTCATCTGGGACCGGATGGGCGGTTCCGCAACGCCGACATCCCGATCGCGCGCGGGACGGTCGTCATCTCCGGTCGCACGCTCGTCAACGATCGGGCCATTTGCCCCAGCGCCGCGCTCCCGGACTCCGAGATTCAAGAGCGGGTGCCCGACACGGAGACGATTCGCACGACGCGCGCGTCCCTCAACCTGCTGGGCGACGGGTTGGTGGAAGCCGTGGCCGACGAGACGCTGATCGAGATCGCGCGCGTGCAACGCCGGACGACGCGGGGCACGATCCGCGGCCAGGCGCTCTATGTACCGATCCTGGAAGCCCCGGGGGAAACCCGCATCGGGCGGTTCGGCTGGAAGGATCAACACGCCAGTCTGCTGTCGTTCTCAGCCGATGCCTACCTCAATGAGATGGGCATTACCAGCCGGTTGTTACTCGACGAAGTGACCACGCTGTGCAATTCGGTATCCGAGCCGAACAACACGACGGGCGCGGACGGGCTCGCGGATATCGACCGGTTCGCCCGCTTCCTGCGGGCCACCAAGGCGCCCGCCCGCGACACGGTGCTGGCGGCGACGCCGGCCGCGCGACGCGGGTCGGAATTGTTCGACGCGATCGGCTGCGCCACCTGTCACGTCCGCACCCTGGCGACGGCTGCGGCCGGGACCGTCCTCAACGGTGGCACGGACACGATCCCGCCGGCGCTCGGCGAAAAGACGTTTCACCCCTTCGGAGATTTCCTGCTGCACAACGTCGGCACCGGCGACGGGATCGTGATGGCGATGCCGGAGCACTATGGGCCGGCCGTCTACAAGGTCCTGTGGAGGGAGTTCTCGATCGACAGTGTCGGCCGCACCAGGAACAAGATGCGGACGGCCCCGTTATGGGGAGTGCGCCTGCGCCCGCGGCTCATGCATGACGGGGCGTCCCTGACATTGCGGGACGCCGTCGTGCGGCATCGAGGTGAAGCAAGCGGTGTGTCCAGGAGTTTTGGCAAGCTGCCCCGGAGCGATCAGGAAGCCATCATCGCGTTTCTGCAGTCCTTGTGAGGGCACTACCTGTGAACTCGTAGGACAGCGGCCTAGTTGGCCGACCATCCTCGTCACACCGTTGTTCCGACGCAACTCGTGCGCGCGCTACACACTGCGGGCGCTAAAGTCGCTGCGCGCCCATCGCCGCTCGGCTGCAACATCACGCGCGCATCGCCGTTCGGCTGCAACATTTTCGGTATGTCTCGACATTTCAACAGGTTCTTCCCTCCAACCGGATGGCATCGCCCTTGCGATGGCAGCGCTCTGGGCAGCACTGGCGGGAATCGTCAACAGCGAGGGCAGAACGCCCATGATGCGAGAACACGGAACCCTGATCGTCTGGCCGAGCCTCATTGCGGCCGGACTGTTGGCCGCGGCGTGTAGCGACCAGCCGAACGTCAACATGGCGCCGCAGAAGCCGAACTTCTGGGCGTCGCCACCCCCGGCGCAGTGTCCCACCGGGAAGTGGACGGGCGGGGGCCGCATCGACCCGCCGAGCAACCCCGATCAAGAACTTGATGAGACATCGGGAGGCCAACCTCCAAGATATAGCCCACCCTCCCCGTTGAACGGGAAAGTCACCTTCGGGTTCAACGTCTTTCTCGGGCAGGATGCGGACGGGAACTGTATCGTGAACAAGGGCGAGATCGAAGTCAACGGTCATGCCTTGAAACTGGCTTGGCACGTGTCGATCCACAACGGAATCAATTCCTTCGATGGCAGGCCCGTGTTTGCCAACGAGTTCTCCGATGGTCATCCGGGGGGCGTGTGTCTCGTGGTGGGCGTGCCCGACAGGCCTCCGCCGACTGGCTTCATGACGGCGCGCGTCAATCCGGGAGACGGTCGTGAAATCGTGCAATTCGAGGTCTGCGACAACGATCGCGGCGGGCGACAGAACACCCGCAGCGACGCGATGCGCTGGCGGACCGAGGGTCACGGAGACACGGGCCTGACGTACTTGACGGGCGGCAACGTCGTGGAGCACGGGTCGTGAACGGACGCCAACATCCAAGCGCATTGGGACCAGTGAAAGGAAGGAGTGACTGATGAACAGCAAGAGCATGCATTGGGTGAACCGCCTGGCGGCCATCGGGCTCGTCGTCGGGCTCGTGGCTGGAGTCACGGCGGCGGGTAGCGCCCAGTCGGTGGGCGGCCAGGCGTACAGCACGTACGTCAACACGCCGCTCGGGACCAGTGGTCAGTCGCCACTGGCGGTGCTGCCGGCCGTTTCGGGCACCGACGGCGCCGAAGCGGACGCCGAAGGCAGTGCGCTGAACGTAGCGGGCGCCATGTCGGGCGATTTCCTCAACAGCATCACGTCGGGTGAAATCGGGCCGGCGGAGGCGGGCGCGCAGAGCACGTCGAGCGCGGCGAGTGTGAACATTCTGAACGGGCTGATCACGGCGGATGAGGTGGTCGCCAACGTCATGAGCAGCGCCGGCCAAAGCGGTGCGTTCAGTGACGCCGCCGGCTCGACGGTCACGAACCTCACGGTGGCCGGCCAGTCGTTCTCGGGCGATCAGGCGGTCGCTCCGAACACCAACATCAGCCTACCCGGCGTGGGGTACGTCGTGCTGAACGAGCAGATCCCGTCGGGCGACGGTGTGACGAGCAGCGGCCTGTCGGTGAACATGATCCACGTGTACCTGCAGAGCCTGGTCGGCGGCATTCCGAATCCGCTCACCGGTCAGAGTCTCGGCGGTACGTTGCAGACGACCGGCGAGATCATCGTCGGATCGGCGACGAGCTCCGTGGGTCCGTGACGGCGTCGCGACGCCGGACATAGTCGGGGAGGAGCGGGCGAGGTTGCCCATCCCACCTGGGGAGGGCAACCTTGGTCGATTCCGAAGCTCGTGAACGAGCGCAAGCGAACTTGCGTTCAACTGGCTGCTCCTGATCTTGCCCGACAGTGGGCCAGCCTGCGCAAGCAGCAGAACCACTTACTTCAGTCGGGGCGCCGGGATTTGAACCCGGGACCTTCTGGTCCCAAACCAGACGCGCTACCGGACTGCGCTACGCCCCGTTGTGATGCTGGTCATCAGCGAACAGGCTCAGACGCACAGACGCGCAGCTGCACCGAACGCTGCTAACAACCTAGTGACGCCACGCCAAAAAGCCACGCGTGGGGTACCTAATCGCGATGGCCCCCAAACATTCTGCCGGCCCGCGCCGGGCGATCCCACCCGCCCTCGACGACCACGTCCGTATCGTGCCCCTGTGGATTCCCAGGGACGTCGTGCGTCCGGCTCCAGGGATCCGCGCGCCGGCGGGGCCCGAGCTCACCTACCGGGGCGGCCCGCTGATTGCCGCCGTGGAAATGTTCACGGCATTCTGGGGGCAAGCGTGGAAGACGACCGATCAGCAGGGCGTGATCACGACGCTGAACGAGTTCTTTCGGTTCATCGTCGCGAGCCCATGCTTGCGTCTGACGCGCTACTTCGAGCGCCGCACCAACACCTCGACCAGGGCGCGGATCGCCCGCCCGCGATGTGACACGCGCTGCTTTGCCGGGAGCGGCGCTTCGGCGAACGTCATCCCCAAGTCAGTCGACAAGAACAGCGGATCGTAACCGAAGCCGCCGCTCCCGCGGGGCGCGGACAGGATCCGCCCCTCGCACGTGGCCTCGACCAGCTGCGGCTTGGCGAGCGGCGTTTCGAGATACGCCACGACACAGCGGTAGCGCGCGGTGCGCTGCTCGTCGGGAACCCCCTCGAGACGCTGCAGGAGCAGGGCGTTGTTCGCCGCGTCACCCGCCCCCGCCGCGTGCATCGCCGCCCAGCGCGCGGAGAACACCCCCGGCGCTCCATCGAGCGCGTCCACCTCGAGCCCCGAGTCCTCAGAGAGCGTCGGGATGGTGGCGCGCTTCGCGAAGTAGCGCGCCTTGGCCACCGCGTTCTCGGCAAAGCTCGTCCCGCGCTCGAGATCGGCTTCATCCGGCAGGCGCTCCAGGAACTGCTCGGCGGGGAACCTAAGCTCAAACGGGAGGCCGGTGAACAGATCGCGGATCTCCCGGATCTTGCCGTCATTGCGAGTCGCGATCAACAGCTTCGTCTGAGTCGCGGGTGACGTCACGGCCCGACCTTCCCACCCAGGCGCGCGAGCAGCTGCGTGGTCGAAGCCCCCTTTACCAGGGGAACCCGCACGACCCGCCCGCCCCACCCTTCGACCTGGTCCGCGCCGACGATCGCCCGGCGGGCGTAGTCCGCCCCTTTCACGAGGACATCGGGGCGAAGCCGCTCGATCAGCGCGAGCGGCGTGTCCTCGTCGAACAGGACGACGCAATCCACGCAGGCGAGCGCGGCGAGGAGGCGCGCCCGCTGCTGCTCGGGCACGATGGGGCGGTCGGTCCCTTTCTCGAGCCGCCGCACCGACGCGTCGCTGTTCACCCCCACGACCAGCCCCTCGCCCTCGGCGCGCGCCGCTTCGAGCAGCGCCACGTGCCCGACGTGGAGGAGGTCGAATACCCCGTTCGTGAACACGACGGCACCGCGCTGCCGCTCGCGCCACCGCGCGGCCTCGGCCGGCGCGCGAACTTTCTCCTCGGTGGTCATGGGGCCGAGTCCTGGTCGAGCGTGGCACCCCAGCGCAGGGTCCACTGCAGCAGCGGCGGGGTCACGAGCGTCGTGGCGATCACGACGAACAGGATGGCGCTGAACAGCCGGTTCGAGAGAATGCCCGCCGTCAGCCCGATCTGCGCGAAGATCAGCCCCACCTCGCCGCGCGGGGCCATCCCCACCCCGACCGCCGGCCGGTTGTACCGCCGCCACGGGACCGCCCACCCGCTCGCGAACTTTCCGACGATGGCGATGGCCAAGAGCGTGCCGCCGATCGCCAGCGTCTGATGGCTCTCGGGCAGGAAGGGGTTCCACACGTGTGGGTCCACGGCGGCGCCGATGCTCAGGAAGAAGATCGGGGTGAAGATGTCGGCGA
>QHUD01000267.1 GCA_003221085.1 Gemmatimonadota bacterium | reverse complement strand
AGGTCGAACCGAACAACCTCCACCAACCTCCAGAACCTCCCCAACCTTCACCAACCTCCCGCCTCAGCGGCGTGCGACGCTGACCCCCTCGAACAACACCGACGGCGCCGAACGGGACCCTGTCCAGCGGGCGTCGGCCCCGAAGCCCCCGACCCGCTTCCACAGCTCGTACGCGTTGCCCGCGACGGCGGCGTCTTTCACACGACCGGTGACCTCGCCGCGCTCGATGCGGTACGCCAGGGCCACCGGATGACTGAACGCTCCGCCGATCACGTTCCCCTGCCCCACGCCGATCAGCTCATCGACCAGGAGGCCGTCCCGAATATCTCCAAGGAGTCCCCCGCCCAATTGTGGGGGCGCAGCATGCTGCGCCGCTCCATCGTTCAGGACGATGTTCGTATATCCCGGCACCGGTTTCCCGAAGATCCCGCGCTGTCCGTTCCCCGTGCTCTCCGCCTTCGCACGCGCCGCCGTCTCGAGGTCGTAGATGAAGCGTTGCACGACGCCACGTTCCACGAGACACGTTGCTCGGGAGGGCACGCACTCATCGTCCAGCGGGCGAGACGTGGCGCGATCGATCCGCAAGGGATCGTCGGTGAGCGAGAACCGAGCGTCGAACACCTCCTGCCCCACCTTCGCCCCCAGCGGAGAAATGCCCTGCAGCACCGCCTTCCCGGAGAGGGCCTGCGTCACCGGAAGCATCAACGCGGACAGGCCGGCGGGAGTGAAGACGACGGGGAGTGCCCCTTCGGGCGGCGCGACGACGCGCAGCGCGTGATCGAGTCGCGCGTTGATCAAGGCGACCAGGGCCGCCAGCGCCTCGTCCGACGGCACATCCGCTCCTTCGAGCGCGTCCGAGACCACCAGCACGTCGTCGCCGGCGATGCGCCATACGTCCGCGCTTGACCCGACAGCCCTCGCGCTCGAGCCGCGCCAGGAGCGAGCGCCCGATGCCGATCAGTTCGTCGAGGGAGGCGTTCGCTGCCCGGTCGAAACACGTGGTGAGCGGCGGGAGCGGGTCCGCCGCCGGAAACACGAGGTCCAACTGCTCGCCTAACTCGGCCGACGCCAAGGCGCGATCCAGTAGGGGCGCAGCATGCTGCGCCCCGACATCGTTCCCCCCCACCGCCGTAGTCCCGGCCACCCCGACGCGCCCGCGGTGGCGCACCCGCAGGTTCGCCCCCGCTTCCTCGGTGGTGCCCGCCGACTTGAGCCGGCCCCATTCGAACGCCACCGTCGTCCGCTCGACCCGGCGCCACAGCGCATCGGCGCCACCGTCGGCGCGGCGCCGGGCGGCCTCGATGAGCTGCGCAATCATGCCGCCACGTCGCCGCCCACCAGCGCTTCCTCGATGCGGACGTGCGGCGCCCCTTCGGTGACGGGGAGGGGAAACTGGCCGGCCTTGCCGCAGCCGCCGCCCATCTGGTTCCAGCGGAAGTCGCCGGCGATGTGATCGATGCGGTCCAGCGTCTGGAACAGGTTGCCCGCGAGCACGACGTCCTTCACCAGCTCCGCCACCTGTCCGTCGCGGATCATGCGCCCGTAGGCCGCCGTGAACGAGAAGTTCTCGAGCATGGTCTGCCCGCCAAACGCGCCACACGCGTAGACGCCGAGCTTCACGTCGCCGATCAGGTCCTCGAAGCTGCCGCCCCCCGCGGGGGGGGGGCCGGCGATGTAGGTGTTGGTCATGCGCACGATCGGCGCGTGGCGGAAGGAGATCGCGCGCGCATTGCCGGTCGGGCGCTCGCCCATCGCGGCGGCGGTCTCGCGCGAGTGCAACCGACCCACCAGGATCCCGTCCTTGATGAGGGTGGTGTCCTGGGTCGCCGTACCCTCATCGTCAAACGGGAGCGTGCCGCGCAGGCCGGGGGCGGCGCCGTTGTCCCCCACGTTGAGGACCGGTTTCCCGAAGCGGCGACCGAGGGTCATCATCTCGCGCGCCTGCGGGTTCTCGTACACGAAGTCGGCCTCGGAGAGATGTCCGAACGCCTCGTGGATGAACACGCCGGCCAGCTCGGGATCGAGGATCACGGGATACGTGCCGCCCTTGACCATGGGCGCGTCGAGCAGCGCGACCGCCCGCTCCGCGACGGCGCGAAACCCCGCCGCCTTGTCTTGCACCGAGCGCCAGCCGCGGCGCATCCCGATGGACTCGAGTCCCTTCTCGATCGTGCCGTCGCGGCGCGCCACCGCGGTTCCGGAGAGCGTGACGTCGGGCCGCAGCTCGTGCAGGATGGTGCCCTGCGAGTTCACGTACCAGTACTCGCTCACCTCGTCGCGGTACAGGGCGAGCGTATCGACGATCCGGTCGCTCACACCGAGCATGGCGCCGTTGTACGCCTCCAGTAGCCGCTTCTTCTCCGCGATGGGCACGCCGCGCACATCCCCGTCGAGATCGAGGAGCGCGTCCGCTTGATGCGTCGGGACGTCGCCCAGGCGGATGGGCGGGTCCACCGGGACGGCGCGCGACAGCTCCCCGGCGCGTGCCACCATCGCGTCGAGCCGGTCGAGCGAGGTGAAAGACGCGACGCCCCAGCCGCCGCCCGCGTGCAGGACGCGCACGAAGCCGCCCTGGTCTTCGCTCGCCGTGGCGGATTCGAGCCGGCGACCGCGGAAGGTCACCGCCGTGCTCCAGGTGCGTTCGACGCGGATTTCGGTGTAGTCGGCGCGGGAGCGGGAGAGCGCCGCGGTCAGCCGGTCGATCAACCGCCGAGTTCCTTGAGCTTCGCGGCGTAGTCCGGCCGCATCACGATCTCCCCCTCGATGATGACCTCGCGGTCCCAGGGGAGGATGATGAAGTTGTCGGTCTCGAGCGCGTAGAAGTCCGGCTGGAAGGGGCCGGTCCGGAACGAGACGGCGGTTTTCACGGCGGCCGGCTTGAGCTCGCGGACGGCGTTGAGGGCGAGCTTCATGGTCGCGCCCGTGTCGCAGGTTTCATCCACGATCAACACCCGCCGGCCGGTCACGAGCCGCGTCGGTCCGGCGAGCACCACGGGGCGCCCGCCGGCCTC
>QHUD01000035.1:7649-13388 GCA_003221085.1 Gemmatimonadota bacterium | reverse complement strand
GAGGGCGTGCTGATCTACGAGTCGCACCGCCCGCCGGAGGGATATCCGAGCATCGGCAACCTCACCAGCGCAGACCGGACGATGCCCTTGTACGGCGTGCGGGTGGACTGGGCGAACGTCTCGAACGCGAAGTGCCCGCTGCTCGGGGCCCCGGCGGGCCCCCCAAGCTCGGCGCAGTGAGCCGCCTCGTGGCCGTGAGCGCGACGCGCCGCACCGACGCGGGGCGGGAGCGCGTCGCGTTGAACACCGCCTACGTGTATGCGCTCATGCGCGCCGGGCTCGTCCCCCTCCTCGTGCCTCCCATCCTCGACCCGGAGGCGGCCTGCGCCGCGCTCGACGGCGTGCACGGCCTCGTCCTGACGGGGGGCGAGGACGTCGAGCCGGACCGCTACGGCGCGACGCCCCACGCCAAGCTTGGCGAGACCGACCGGGCGCGCGACGCGGTCGAGCTGGCCCTCATCGACGCCGCCGAGCGACGTCGCCTTCCGGTCCTCGCCATCTGCCGCGGGATCCAGATCCTGAACGTCGCCCTGGGGGGCACGCTGTACCAGGACCTGGCGAGCGAGCGTCCCGGCCCCGTCGACCACGCGGACACGCGCTCGCGTCACGGGCTGCGCATCGAGTCCGGCTCGCTGCTGCACCACACGCTCCAGGCCGGGGACGCGAGCGTGAATACGCGGCATCACCAGGCGATCCGCGATGTGGCCCCGACGTTGCGCGCGACCGCCTGGGCGGAAGACGGTGTCATCGAAGGAGCCGAGCGGAAGGACCCGGGAGCACCATGGACGCTGGCGGTCCAGTGGCATCCGGAGGACGATGTCGAGGGCGCGTTATTCCGCGGCTTTGCGGACGCGATCGCGTGAGCATCGCGTTTCCGTCGGCGGAATGGGTGAGCGCCTACGGCGCGGCGATCAACGCGAGCCACCGGTATCGGGCCGCTTCGGTCGAGTGGACGCATGGTCCGGTCGCCCTCGTGGTGAATCGGCAGCCGGAGATCGGCATCGCCGATCCGGTGGGCATCTGGCTCGACCTCGAGCGAGGCGCGTGCCGCGAAGCGAAGGTGGTGACGCTAAGCGAGGCCGACCAGGCCGCGTTCGTGATCTCGGGCGCCTACGAGCACTGGAAACGCGTGATCAGGAAAGAGCTGGGCCCGATCGCGGGGATCATGCAGCGCAAGCTGACGCTCAAGGGGTCGCTGCCGATCGTGGTGCGCTTCGTGAAATCTGCGGAGCAGCTGGTCGAGGCCGCGACGACGGTGCCGACGCGATTTCTTGATGAGTAGTCAGTCATCCGTCATCCGGTGTCCGTGGTGAAGTACGGATGACGGATGACCGATGACGGACGACTAGAGATTTCGCAGGATCTTGTCCGCTGTGCTAACGTTCGGAAAGAACACCCGGTCGCTCAGCCGGTTGAACGCCACCCGCAAGGTGGGGAACCGCTCGGCCGCGGAACGGTAGATGGTGGCGACGCCGAGGTGCTCGGCGAGGCGGTGCTCCGCGGCGAGCCGAAAACCCTGCCGGCCCAGCTCATCGTAGTACGGCAGGTCGGGCCCGCCTTTTCGAGAGCGCCGGGCAGCGATGTAGTCCGGAAACAGCCCGGCGAGCCAGAGGCTGTAATTGCCGAGATGCACGCGCAGCAGGAAGGCCCGTTCCCCGGCGTCGTCGAGCCCCGTGAGGTCCTCCACCATGTCGACCAGATAGTGGTAGGTCTCGTCGTCGGTGCGGCGGATGCGGACGTGCCGGTCATGATCGCCGAACTCGAGCAGCAGCGCCGCCAGGTAGTCGGCCAGCTCGCGGTCGTCGACGCCGGCGGCGCGCAGCGTGTGGCGCACCGCCACGTAGGCGAACAGCGCGGGCGACGGTACCACGAGCGTGCGCAGCGCCAGCAGCGCGTCCAGCAGGTCGGGCTCGTCGAGCAGCTGGTCGGGTCCCGCCTCGAGGAGCAGCCGCTCGTACCGCGCCCGGCGCGCGGCGTCGCCGTGCGCCAGGGCGAGCGCGACGAGCAGGAAATCCTGCGCGCGCAAGCGTCCACGGACGTTGGCCAGAATCATGCCCAAGCCTCCCTCTAGCCCTGCTACCCCGAGACCGGGGGCCGAGTTGCTGGCCCGCCTGACGACGCTGGCCCAGGAGCTGGCCGGGGCGTTCCGCCCGACCACCGTCGTCGAGCTGGTGGCCCGCGCCCTCGGCGAGCTGCTCAAGCCGGACCGGCTCTCCGTCATACTACTACACGCCGAGTCCAACCGCCTGGCGGTGACCTACGACACGCATCCCGTTCCGGCCCGCACTGACGACCCCCTCCTCCAGCTCGCGTTGCGGCGTGGGCCGCTCGCGTTCCCCAAAGACGTGCGCGAGGAGGCCCGGCGGCGCGGGGCGGATCTGTCCGACGACGCCCCTTCCCCCGGCTCCTGGCTCGGCGCGCCCCTCGTCGCCGCCGGTCGCACGATGGGCGCGGTCTCCTTGGCGAGCGAGCGGCCCGGCGTCCTGGGCAAGGCCGAGCTGGCGCTCGTCACGGCGGTGCTCGCTCAGGCTGCGATCGCACTCGAGAATGCCCGGCTGGTGGAGCTCCTCTCCTCCGCCAAGCGCGAATGGGAGAAGACGGTCGACGCCATCTCACAGGCCATCTGCATCGTCGACGCACACGGCACCGTGCGCCGCGCCAACCGCGTGTTCGCCGACCTCATCCAGACCGCGGTCACGGCCATCCCCGGCCGCCCCTGGCTCGGTCTCCTGCCGCCGGCCTGGTCGGACCCCGTGGCCCGCGCCATCGCCGAGCCATCGGCGAGCACCGCGGAGATCCGCGCCGGCGAGCGCGTGCTGCTGCTGACCGCCATCCCCATGGCCGAGCCGGGCTCGGCGGTCCTCGTGTTCGAGGACCAGACCGACCGGCGCCGGCTGCAGGAACAACTCATACAGTCTGAGAAAATGTCCGCGATCGGTCAACTGATCGCCGGGGTGGCGCACGACCTCAACAACCCTCTCGCCTCCGTCGTGGGCTTCAGCGACTTCCTCGCCGAGGCAAGCGACGTCCCCTCCTCCCTGCGGGAGCCGCTCCAGGTGATCCGCCAGGAGGCCGAGCGGGCTGCGACGATCGTCAAGAACCTGTTGTCGTTCGCCCGCAGTCAGCAGGGAGAGCGCACCCGGCAGCCGATTCGGGCGCTCCTCGACTCGACCCTGGCCCTGCTGCGCAACCAGCTGATGGCGCACAAGGTCGAGGCCACCCTGGAGGTCGAGCCCGGGCTGCCCGACGTCGAAGTGAACGCGAATCAGATCAAGCAGGTGTTCGTGAACGTGATCAACAACGCGTGCCAGGCGATCGCGAGCGATGCGCCCTCCGGCCGGATCTGGATCACGGCGCGTCGCGTGCGCGAAAGCATCGCGGTCGGCGTCACGGACTCGGGCCCCGGCATGACCGAGGACCTCGCGGCCCACGTGTTCGAGCCGTTCTTCACGACCAAGCGGGAGGGCGAGGGCACGGGACTGGGGCTCTCCATCTCCCAGGGGATCATGAAGGAGCACGGGGGGCGCATCACCCTCGACACGCGCCCGGGCGGCGGGGCGACGTTCACGCTCGAGCTGCCGATCGGCGCCCGCGCCGTGCGCCCCGAAGCCGCGCCCGTGCCGCCCGGCGAGTCCAAACCGCTCAGCATCCTGGTCGTGGACGACGAGCCGCACATCCTGCATTACATGCGGGCCACGCTCGAGAGCTGGGGCCACACCGTCGAGGTGGCGAGCGACGGTACCTACGCGCTGGAGCGCGCCCTGGCGGGTCCCTTCGACGTGATCATCTGCGACCTCCGGATGCCGCACCTGTCCGGACGCGAGATGTACACCAAGCTCGTCCCCGGCCCTACCTGCACAAGCCGTTCACGCTGGCCGAGCTGCGCGCCGCCCTCGGCCACGCCGCGAAGCAACCGGCCTGAGGGGGGCGTGCGCGTCCTCCACATCGACTCCGGCCGGGAGTTTCGCGGCGGTCAGGATCAGGCGCGCCTGCTCGCGCGCGAGCTCGGTCGCGAGCCGGAGATCGAGCAACGGCTCCTGACACGGCGGGGCAGCGAGCTCGCCCGCCGCGCCGCGGCAGATGGGGTCGCGGTACGCGAAGCGCCATGGGGTCCCGGTCTCGACCCCCGCGCGTGGTGGCGCCTCGTCGTCGAAGCCCGCGCGTGGCGCCCCGATCTCATTCACGCACACAACAATCACGCCGTCACGCTGGCGGTCTGGGCCTGCCGCTTGCTCCGCGTTGCGGGGGCGGCGCCGCGCATCGTGGCGACCCGCCGGGTCGTGTTCCCCGCGCGCTCCCGCAGCGCGTTGCGCCAGGTGGACGTGGTCGTCGCCGTCTCGACGGCCGTCCGCTCCACGCTGGTCGCGGCAGGCTTTCCCGCGGGCGGCATCGTGGTCGTCCACGACGGGATCGACCCGGACGAGGTGCTCCGCGCGGCCGCACCCACCTTCGGCATCCGCGCGACGCTCGGTCTCCCGCCCGGCGCTCCCGTCGTCGTCAACGTCGCCGCGCTCGAGCCAGCGAAGGATCAACGTACCCTGATCCACGCCGCGAATGCCGCGCGAGGATCGCGGCCGGATCTCCACTGGGTGATCGCGGGGGACGGACCGGAGCGCCGCGCCCTCGCTCGCGAAGTGGCACGGCTCGACCTCGCCGACCGCGTGCACCTGCTCGGCTACGTCGCGCAAGCGGACGCGCTGCTGCGCGAGAGCGATGTCGTCGTGATGTCCTCGCGAGCCGAGGGTCTGGGTAGCGTGGTTCTCCACGCGCTGGCCCTGGGCAAGCCGGTCGTCGCGACCACGGGCGGCGGCCTGTCCGACGTCGTGTCGGCGGACCGACTCGTGCCGGTGGGCGACGCCAACGCGCTGGCCCGGAAAGTCCTGGAAGTCCTGGCGCACCCGTCCCCCGCGCCCCTTCCGGCGCGGTTCACTGCCTGCGCCATGGCGGCTGGCGTCTTGGCCGTGTATCGCTCGCTCGTCTAGTGCCGTTCCAACTCGGTGTCCAGTGTGACGGACCGGTGCCCTGACGTGAAAAGTTGGAACCGCACTAGATTGCAGGGCCATGATCTACGTCTGCGTTCCCGTGCACAATGAGGCCCGCACGGCGGGCCTCGTCCTGTGGAAGGTGCGTCAGGTGTTCACGGCGTTTCCCCGCGAATACCAGCTGCTGGTCCTGGACGACGCGTCCACCGACGACACCCGCGAAGTCTTGGCCTCATACGCCAAAGTGCTGCCGATGACGATCGTCACGCACCGCGAGCGCCGGGGCTACGCGAAGAGCCTCGAGGAGCTGCTGCGGCTCGCGCTCCAGCGCACCGACCGGCCGAAGCGTGACTGCGCGATCACCCTCCACGCAGACTTCATCCACTCCCCCGAGAGCATGGCGGACATGGTCAAACACCTGGAATCGGGGGCCGATCTCGTGGTCGCCGAGCTGGTGGAGCAACGGGGACACGTCTCCCGGGCCCTCGGGCTCGCCCGGAGTTGGGCACCACGCCTGCTGCGCGTCGCCGGGCTGCGCGATACGGTGTCGGGGTTTCTCGCCCTGCGATTGATCGTGCTGCGGCAGGCGTTGCGCCGCGACACCACGCCGTTCCTGCAGACCGAAGGCTGGTGCGCGAGCGCGGAGCTGGTGGCGCGGCTGGCGCCGCACGCCCGCCGGCTCGACACCGTCCCCGTGGCGGCGCGCTACGACCTGGTGCAGCACCCCTCGCGCGTGAGGCCGTGGCGTCAGCTCCTG
>QHUD01000035.1:0-7589 GCA_003221085.1 Gemmatimonadota bacterium | reverse complement strand
CGGCGATTCGACCAGGGCCGCGTCCGGACCGGCGACGTCGATAGCGCCGTCCGCTGCCCCCCCCGCCCCCATGGCTGTGCCGTTCCCGATCGGCGAGCGCCTGGTCTACGGGGCGCGATACGGCCCCTTCAGCGTCGGCACGGCCACGATGGAGGTCGCGGGGATCGATACGATCCGCGGAGTCGAGGCGGTGCATTTCGTGTTCCTGATCGACGGCGGCGCGCTCTGGTACCATATCCACCAGAACCTCGAGTCGTGGGTGGGGCGTCACGACTTTCGCTCGCGTCGATTCCTGAATCAGACCGAGGAAAAGGGCAAATCGTGGGAGCGGAAATTCGAGATCTACCCGGACTCCGGGTTCTACCGTGAAGCGGGTCGTGACACGACGGTCGCGACCGTGCCGGACCCGCTCGACGACGCCGCGTTCCTGTACTGGATCCGCACCGTGCCGCTCGAGAAGGACAAGCGCTACGAGTACCACCGCTATTTCCGGCCGGAGCGGAACCCGGTCATCGTGGAAGTACTGGGGCGAGAGCGGGTGGGCGTTGCGGGGAAGAAGTGGGAGGCCATCGTGATCCGGCCGCGGATTCCGAACGGGGGCGGCATTTTCGCGGAGAAGGCTGACGCGCGGATCTGGCTGTCCGACGACAGCCTGCGCATCATGCTCGCCCTCCAGTCGAAATTCTCGTTCGGCCAGGTGACGCTCAAGCTCAAGGAAATCACCGCGACCAAAGAGAAGGCCGACTCGCGTCCGGAGCACCCATGACCGATTATCGCGAGGCGGACTTTTACCGGCTCAAGACGGTCCCCATCGCGCAGCGCCCCAACAAAGTCGACCCTTCACTGCTCGCCCATCCGCCCGGCGGCGATTCGAGCTTCACCGCCTT
Organism: Gemmatimonadota bacterium; assembly: GCA_003221085.1. GTDB lineage: Bacteria > Gemmatimonadota > Gemmatimonadetes > Gemmatimonadales > GWC2-71-9 > AG41. The sequence goes on along the minus strand of QHUD01000035.1, from coordinate 6,702 downwards.
CTGGGACTCGCTTCCCGACATCCTCGCCGCGAAGGACCTCCGCACCCTCGCCCGACAGCTGGCGCAGGCCGCGGGCCGCCGCGGCGTGGTCGCGATGCTGGGTGGGCACGTCATCAAGGTGGGCCTGGGACCGCTGATCCGCGAGCTGATCAACCGTGGCGTCATCACGCACCTGGCGCTCAACGGGAGCGCCGCGATCCACGATTTCGAGCTCGCGGCATACGGAGGGACGAGCGAGGACGTCGCCGCTGGGCTGGCGGACGGTACGTTCGGCATGGTGGAGGAGACCGGCCGCGAGATGAACGCCGCTATCAGCGACGGAGCGCGCGCGGGCAAGGGCATGGGCGAGGCGCTCGTCGACTATCTGGCACGCCGCCCGCGGCTCGCGGCCCGAGAGGTCTCCGTCCTGCTCGCCGCCGGCGAGCGGGCCATCCCCGTCACGGTGCACGCCACGCTCGGCGCCGACATCATCCATCAGCACCCCACGGCGGACGGCGCCGTGCTCGGCGCCACGACCCACCGCGACTTCAAGCGACTCGCCGCGTCGCTTCCCACGCTCCACGATGGCGGTGTCGTGCTCAACGTGGGCAGCGCCGTGGTCATGCCCGAGGTGTTCCTCAAGGCCCTCACCGTCGCGCGCAATCTGGGCGGCGGCAAGCCGACCGGGTTCACTGCCTGCGACTGCGACATGCAGCGCCACTACCGGCCACGCGTAAACGTCGTCGAGCGACCGACACTCGCCGGCGGTCGCGGGATCCAGCTCACGGGTCACCACGAAATCCTGATCCCGCTCCTCGCCTGGGCCGTGCTGCGCGAGCTCGATGCGCGCTAGCGCGCGCCGCACCCTGCTCCTCGTGGCGACGCTGGGCGCGGCCTGCGTGACCCGCACCCGCCGCCTGGTGCCCAGCGGCACGGCGACCGCCGCGGGCACGCCGGATGCGATACAGGAGATGGCGCGGCAGGCGGTGCTGCTGGACGCAAAGGGGGACCGGGCCGCGGACACGCTGTATGCGCCGGAAGCGGTGGTCGTGGCGAATGCGCGCACGCGCCTGGGGACGCCGCGCTTCGCGGGGGTCGGCCTCGGCGGTCGCGCCACCGTCGCAGCGGCGGCGGTGACCCTGGAAGGCCGATTTGCTTGGGTGCTCGTGGACTACCGGTGGATCAATTCAGAGCGCAACCAAGCCGAGGCCGGTCGCGCCACGCTCGTGTGCGAGCAGAAGTCAAAGGGCTGGAGGATCGTCCACGTACACTCCAGCCAACTACTGCCGTGGGACCGCTAAGCGTCCGCCGGGCGCCCCTTGATCATTTCGCGGATCTTCTCCGCCGTGCTGGGGCTGACGACCCGCAAGACGAGGTAGATGATGAAACCGATGGCGGCGAGCCACAACACCGTCATGGCCAGCCCGATAAGGCCGCCCAGCACGCTGAACACGAGCTTCAGGCCGAGCCAGGCGAGCACGGCGAAAACGGCGAATCCGAGGACGCTGCGGAACATGGGGTATTACCTCCGTGAAACCCCGACGGCGGGGCCGTACGTCGCAATGTAGCAGCAGGTTTCAGGGGGGCGCCAGGCGGTGAAAGCGGTCGATGTCGCGATCGTGGGCGGCGGTGCGGTGGGGGCGGCGTGCGCCCGGGCCACAGCCCTGCGCGGGCTGGAAGTCGCCATCTTCGAGCCGGGCCCCGACCCTGCCGCCGCGTCGCCCGCGGCCGCCGGGATGGTGGCGGCCCAAATCGAGCCGGGTGACGACGTGCTGGTCGCCCTCTCGGTACGCGCTCGGGACCTGTACGAGCCGCTCGCACCGGCCCTGCGGGAAACCACCGGCATCGACATCGGGTTCTGGCGCTCCGGCATCGCCGCCGTGGCGTTCGACGGGCCGGCGGCCGAGCGCCTCAAGGAAGAGGTGGCGCGGCAGCGGCAGGCCGGCCTCCGGTGCGATTGGCTGGAGGGCGACGAAGTACACGAGCGCTGGCCGGGCGCGGCACCAGACAGCCACGGCGCGCTCTTCGCGCCCGAGGACGGCGCGCTGGACCCGCAGGCGCTGACGCGCGCCTGCCTGGCGGACGCGCGCCGCCTGGGTGCCACCCTCCACCCCGAGAAAGTCGACGCGCTCGCGATCGCCCAGGGCCGCGTGACCGGGGTCGTCACCGGCCATGGTACCACCCCAGCCGAGCACACTGTGCTGGCCGCGGGGGTGTGGTCCCCGCAAATTCGCGCGCTGCCACGCCCCCTGCCCGTGGAGCCGCTGCGCGGCCAGATGGCCGCCACCGCCTGGCCCGACGGCTGCCCGCCCGCGATTCTCTATCACGACCACGGCTACGTCCTGGCCCGCGGCAGCGAAGCCGTGCTCGGCAGCACGATGGAGCGAGCCGGGTACGACGCGCGCGTCACGAACGAGGGACTCGCCCAGATCTTTCGTGGCGCCGTCCGGTTGCTGCCGGCCCTCATGACGCAACCGGTGCAGCGCATGTGGGCCGGCCTCCGTCCCGCAACCCCCGACGGGCGACCCATCCTCGGCCGCGACCCCGAGGTGGAGCGACTGTGGTACGCGACGGGTCACGGACGGAGCGGCATCCTGCTCGCGGCGCTGACAGGTGAGATTACGGCGGACCTGGTCACCAGCGGTGTGCCGGACGTGGACATTGCGCCCTTCCACATTGACCGTTTCCAGCCGTAAGCCGCCTGGTGAGTGATGTACCGAACCTGCGCGTTCTGCAACGGCAAGCTCGACGGGGACGGCGGCCCATCAGGGCTCGGCGTCGGACGACGGCTCGCGTTCGACGAGTGGAAGGGTCGCCTCTGGGTGATCTGTCCCAAGTGCTCGCGCTGGAACCTCGCGCCGATCGACGATCGCCTCGAGCGCATCGAAGCGCTGGCGCGCGCCGCGGGCGAAGGCCGCGTGGCCGCGGCGACCGAGCACGTCGCGCTGATCCGGTGGCAGAGCTACGACCTGGTGCGCGTCGGGAAGCCACGGCGCATCGAGCTCGCGACGTGGCGCTACGGGGAGCGATTGCGGGCGCGGCGTCGCGAGCAGCTCAAATTCGTCGTGCCCGTCACGGTCGCCGCCCTGGGCCTCGCGGTGGCCGTGAACGTGGCAGCGGGCGGCTCGTTGGGCGTGTTCGTGTGGAACATGCCCAACGTGGCGCGGATGATGTACACCGGCATCATCGGCCGGCGCCGGGTGAGTCTCGTCGAGCCCCCGATCTGCGAGCGCTGCGGGACCGTGCTGCACCTGCAGGCCAAACATGTGGCCCACGCGCGGGTGGTGCGCCAGGCGCAGGCTGACGTCGCGCTGATCTTGAGCTGCCCCACCTGCCACACCGAAGGGGCGATGCTCGTGGGCCGGGACGCGCAGGCGGCGCTGCGCCAGGGACTCACCTATCTCGCGCTCGCCCGCGGCAGCCGGCAACGCGTCGAGGACGCCGCCCGGCTAGTGGAAAGCGCCGGCGGGCCCGACCAGCTCATCAGCGATGTGGCCCGTCGCGAGCTCACCCTGCGCAGCCTAGGCGCGGAACGGCGCCTCGCGCTCGAAATGGCCGTGGACGAGCGCGTCGAGGTCGAAGAGCTGGAGCGCCACTGGAAGGAGGCCGAGGAAATCGCCGAGATCGCGGACGGCATGCTGTCCACCACGACCGACCTGGAGGAGGAGTTGCGCCGTTTGAAGGAGCGCGAGCAGCGGAAACCGGATCAACCGTCTGGTTGAAATTCAGTCTTTTGCGGTCACACTGCGCCGACTATCTTCACGAATCCTCATGGCCACTGTACTTACCCGCCTGACCGCCCGTAAACCGTCCTGGCTCAAGGTTCCCGCGCCGGGCGGACCCAACTATCTGGCGCTGAAGCATCTGATGCGGGACCTGAGGCTGCACACGGTGTGCGAGGAAGCTCACTGTCCCAACATCGGGGAGTGCTGGGAGCACCGGGCCGCCACCTTCATGATCCTGGGCGACGTGTGCACACGGAACTGCGCTTACTGCGCGGTGGCCCACGGGACTCCGGCTGCGCTCGACACGGACGAGCCCGCCCGCCTCGCCGCGGCGGTGGAACAGATGGAGCTCCGACACGTCGTCATCACGAGCGTTGACCGGGACGATCTGCCGAACGGCGGCGCCGAGATGTTCGCGGCGGCCATCGCCGAGATCCGCCGGCGCCGCCCCGGGACGTCGGTCGAGGTGTTGATCCCGGACTTCAAGGGAAGCGAGGAGGCACTGCGGATCGTGGTCGAGGCAACGCCCGACATCCTGAACCACAACCTCGAGACCATCGAGCGCCTGTACCGGTTGGCGCGACCGGGTGGTCGCTATCCGCGGGCGCTGGAGCTGCTGAAACGGGCCAAGGAGATGGATCCCGCCATGCTCACGAAATCGGGGGTCATCTGCGGGCTGGGTGAGGAGTGGGACGAGCTCCTGGTGGCGATGCGGGCTTTGCGCGCCCAGGACGTGGACATCCTGACCATCGGCCAGTATCTCCGACCCTCGAGCGATCACCTTCCGATCGCGCGGTACTACACACCCGACGAGTTCGCCGAGCTCCGCCGCTACGGCCTGGAGATGGGCTATCGCCACGTAGAAGCCGGTCCGCTGGTGCGCTCGAGCTACCACGCGTGGGAACAGGTGGAGCGAGCGACCGCCACCCGCTAGAACACTCACCGATCGCCATGGCCACCGCAACCGCCCAGACCACCAACACGTCCGCCCAGCGCGAGCTGGAACGGCGCATGCTGCGTCAGATGCTCCTGATCCGCCGGTTTGAAGAGAAAGCCGCCGAAGCGTACGCGCTGGGCAAGATCGGCGGCTTCTGTCATCTCTACATCGGCCAGGAAGCGGTGGCGGTCGGCTCGCTCGCCGCCCTGCGCGACGACGACTACGTGATCTCTTCCTACCGCGAGCACGGGCAGGCGCTCGCGCGGGGTGTGCCGGCGAACGCGCTCATGGCCGAGCTGTTCGGCAAAGCGACGGGCTGCTCGAAGGGGAAGGGCGGCTCGATGCACCTGTTCGACGCCGGCAGGCGGTTCATGGGCGGCCACGGGATCGTCGGCGGCCACATCCCACTGGCCGCCGGGCTCGGGTTCGCGATCCGTTACCAGCGTGGCGACCAGCTGTGCATCTGCTACTTCGGCGAGGCCGCTGTCAACATCGGCGCCTTCCACGAAACGCTGAACATGGCCTCCGTCTACAAGCTGCCGGTGATTTTCTTGTGCGAGAACAACCGGTATGGCATGGGCACCGCCTTCGAGCGGGTGGCGGCCGTCACCGACGTCGTGGAGCACGCCTGCAGCTACGACATGGCGGCGGAGCTGGTGAACGGCATGGACGTGCTGGCGGTGTACGAGGCGACGCGCCGCGCCGCCGAGCGCGCGCGCAAGGGCGGCCGCCCGACCCTGCTCGAGGTTCGGACCTACCGTTTCATGGGCCACTCGATGTCCGACCCGCTGCACGGCGTGTACCGCACCAAGGAAGAAGTCGAAGAGCAGCGCAAGCGCGATCCGATCTCGCAACTCGCCGGGAAGCTGAAGGAGGAGGGCGTTCTGGATGAGGCGGGGCTGGACGCTCTCGATGCCGAGGCGCGCGCGGAGGTCGAGGACGCGGTGCGCTTCGCCGATCAGAGCCCCGACCCCGCTCCCACCGAGCTCACTACCCACGTGCTGGCCGACTGATGGCGACACTCACGTATCGCGACGCCCTGAATCAGGCGCTGCGCGAGGAGATGCAGCGCGACCCCAACGTGTTTCTCATGGGCGAGGAAGTCGGGGTGTACCAGGGCGCCTACAAGGTGAGCCGCGGCCTGCTGGAGGAGTTCGGGCCGATGCGGGTTGTGGACACGCCGATCGCCGAGCTCGGGTTCGCCGGGATCGGAGTGGGCGCCGCCATGGGGGGCCTGCGCCCGGTGATCGAGTTCATGACGTGGAACTTCGCCGTGCTCGCGCTCGATCAGATCGTCAACTCCGCCTCGAAGATCCTGTACGAGTCGGGCGGCCAGATCCCCATCCCGATCGTGTTTCGCGGTCCGAACGGCGCCGCGCTGCAGCTCGCGGCGCAGCACTCGCAGGCATGGGACTCGTGGCTGTCACACATCCCGGGGCTGAAGGTCGTGGCGCCCGCCACGCCGGCGGACGCGAAAGGCCTCCTCAAGTCGGCGATCCGGGACAACAACCCGGTGATCGTGCTCGAGGGCGAGATGCTGTACAACCTCAAGGGTGAGGTGCCGGACGGGGAGCACGTCGTCCCGATCGGTCGGGCGGACATCAAGCGGCCGGGGCAAGATGTCACGTTCATCTGCCATTCGAAGACCGTCGCGGTGGCGCTCAAGGCGGCCGAGCAACTGGCCGGACAGGAAGGTCTATCCGCGGAAGTGCTCGACCTGCGCTCGCTCCGCCCGCTCGACGAGGAGGCGATCCTCGGCTCGGTCGCGCGCACCAACCGCGCGGTGGTGATCGAGGAAGGCTGGCCCCACGCCGGCATCGGCGCGCAGGTGGTGGACGTGATCCAGCGCGAGGCCTTCGACCAGCTGGACGCGCCAGTGCTGCGGGTTACCCAGGCCGACGTCCCGATGCCCTACAACAAGCAACTCGAGCGACTCGCGAAGCCGTCCCCCGAGCGCGTCGTCGCCGCGGCGCGTCGCGTCCTCTACCTCGACTGACCCCTGTGGCCACCAACGTCTATATGGAAGCGCTCTCCCCCACCATGGAGGAGGGGCGCGTGGTG
>QHUD01000034.1 GCA_003221085.1 Gemmatimonadota bacterium | reverse complement strand
AATGATGTTGTCGTCCTTGCCCTTGTCGGCTACACCCGCCGGCACGTGGTCCAGCCGGAGGTTATAGCGCATTTTCCAGGCGATGTTGTGGTCGGCGCAGGAGGCGTCGCCGCTCACACCCAGGCCGCCGACGAGTGTCCCGCCCGCATCGTACAGCGGCAGGCCGCCGCCGAACACGTTGGTGCCCCCGATCCGCTTTCCGACCATGAAGTCGTTACGGGTGCCGTAGTCGGCCGCGTTGCCGCCGTAGGCAACGTCATCGTTGGTCGGGTTGGCCTCCTGGAGCCCGAACAAGGTTCCGCCCGGCTGGGTGGCGGCGTAGAGATTGGCGGTCGAGAGGGCGAGGTGCGGCAGGCTGAACGCGTTTCCGGTGTTGGCCTTCTGGGCCGCGATCACCCGGCTTCCCGGCCATTGGTCGGTGGCCGTGGCTCCCGTGAACACCACGGCGACGACGAGGCCGCTCCGATCCACCACCGCCGCCCACATGTCGAGGTTGAAGCCACCGTTGGCCTCGTTCCGGGCCTCGACGAGCGCCGCCTTCAACTGATCGAAGCCGGCGACGCGACTCAGGTTGAGGTCGCCGGTGGGACCGGCGATGTTGCGGTCGCCGCACGCCGCGAGCACGGCGAGACCGCACGCGGCGCCAAGACGCGCGAGTTTGGGAGAGAAGGGATGGAGACTGAGCATGGCGGGATCCTCCCGGTAGTGGGTTGACGTACGGACCCGGGCTGGACGGTCTTCGGATCGGAGTGGCGTCGGAGCAAAGGCGTCAGGGCAAAGCCGAGCAGGCCGTTCTCGGGCCGAGGGGAGAAAATGGCTCGCGCGCGGAGTCCCCGCAATGCAGATTCGGAGCCATGGCCGCCGAACGCAAAAATCGCCGAGGCAGATCCGATCGACGCGGCGGGGGCGATCGCCGGAAGCAACAGGCGCCGGTCGAGCTCGAGCGTCGCAAGGGTAGCCAGCGCCGCACCGGGCTCAAGCGGCGCATGGAGCTGGAGACCGCCGGTGACCAGATCCACGCGGCGCTCGGCCTGCTGACCTACGCCCTGGATCAGGGCATACTCCTCGACGTGGACCGGTGGCTGCTCGAGACGGCGGTCGCGCGCTTGCGGCTGGCGGTGGAGCAGCTGGGTGAGGACGCGGACGAGTCCGACTGAGCCGGACCACGGACGTGCCCACGACCCGATTAGCTTCTCCCCATGCCCGCTCCGATCCTCGTCGAAGCCTGCGTCGACTCCATCGAATCCGCGCTCGCCGCCGCCCGCGGCGGCGCGCACCGGATCGAACTCTGCGCCAACCTGATTGAGGGCGGCACCACACCGTCCGCGGGCACGCTCGCGGTCTGCCGCGAGCGGCTGGACATCCCCATCTTCGTGCTGCTGCGACCGCGCGGGGGCGACTTTCTCTACTCGGCCGCCGAGCTCGCGGTGATGCTCGAGGACATTCGCCGCGCCAAGGAAGCCGGTGTGGAGGGCATCGTGACGGGAGCGCTACGCGCGGATGGGGAGATCGACGCGGACCGGACCCGCGAGCTCGTCGCCGCCGCCCGACCGCTCCGGGTGACGTTTCACCGCGCGTTCGACGTTTGCCGTGATGCCGGCCGTGCGCTCGAGACGCTGATCGCGCTCGGCGTGGAGCGCGTGCTCACCTCGGGGCAGGCGGCGACCGCGCCGGAGGGCGCGGCGGCGATTGCGGGGTTGGTGCGTCAGGCGGCCGGCCGCATCGGCATTCTTCCCGGGGGCGGCGTCACGGAGGAAAATGTGGCCACCCTGGTGCGCGCCACCGGCGTGACCGAGCTGCACCTCACGGGCGCGGCGCCGCACCAGAGCGGCATGACGTTTCGCGCCCCGGAGGTCGTGATCGGCGCCGCGGCGCCGCGGAGCGAGTACGAGTGGAATGTGACGGACGCGGACCGGATTCGGCGGGTGGTTGCCATGCTGGCTAACGTCTAGGCGACACCTCGGGTACATTGCTCGTCGTGGAGCCAACCGCCGTGTCGCCATTCAGCGCGTGGGAAAGCTTCTACGTCATCATCGGCTCGTCCGCCGCGGCGCTGACGGGCCTGCAATTCGTGGTGGTCGTACTGGGCGCGGAGGCCCGCTCGCTGCGTGGCCCGGAGGTAGGCGCCTTCGGCACGCCGACCATCGTCCACTTCTGCGCCGTCCTGCTCATCTCGGCGATCCTGAGCGTGCCCTGGCGGGCGATCCCGAATGCCGGGCTCGCACTCGCCGCCACGGGCGTGGCGGGAATCGTGTACATGATGGTCGTGATCAGGCGGGCGCGCGGCCAGAAGGGCTACGTGCCCGTGATGGAAGACTGGCTCTGGCACTTCACCTTTCCGCTCATCGGGTATGTCGCACTGCTGGTGGCGGCGCTCGCCCTCGGGCGCGATCCCGGGCACTGCCTCTTGGTCATTGGGACGACGGCGCTGCTCCTCCTCTTCATCGGCATTCACAACGCGTGGGACGCCGTCACCTACATTGCGACCGAGCAACCGCGGCACCCGGAGGGACCTCCCGAGCGGAAGTAGAACCCCGGGCTTGCGCCCGAAGTGAGTGGGGCCGACTCACCGCACCCTCACTCTGTATCCCCCCTCCCCATCGTCCAGACCCCATTCGCGCACCAGCGCCCGCAGCTCACTCTGCAGCAGAGTCTTCACCAGCCCACGTAACACCGGTGCAGCGGGCGAGCCCTTCCCTCTCCCCGTGATGATATGGACCACGGCACCGGACTTACGGCGCCGCCAGCCCTCGAGGAAGGCGCGTACGGCGGACCGCGCTTCCATCGCGCCGAACCCGTGCAGGTCGAGCTCGCCATCGGCTCGCGCGTCGAGCAGTGGGTCGCGCGCATCGAAGGCGGGATGGCGACCTTTGCCTCGCGGGCCCATGACCGCCCCTATGGTTGAGCGAGCTCGAGCAGCTGCCGCACCTGCGCGAGCAGCTCGCTCGCGGTCCAGGGCTTCGTGACGAACGCCACGCCGGGATCCTGACCCACGGTCTTCCGGAAGTTCGGCGCGGGAAAGCCGCTCATGAACAAGACCCTCACCCCGCGCGACTCTCCCCGGATGACCTCGTACATGTCGAACCCGCTGAGCTTCGGCATCACGACGTCGGTGATCACGAGCTGAAGGTCCGCGCGGTGGGTGCGGAAGGCGTCGAGTCCCTGCTCGCCGTCGACGGCGGTGATGACCCGGTAGCCGACCTTCGACAGGAGCTGCTGCGCGGCCAGCCGCATCGTCTGATCGTCTTCCACCAGCAGGATCGTTTCCGTCCCGCCGGGCAGGCGCTCGTCGGCCGCTTCCTCGAGCGCCGATATGCCCTGATCCCGGATGGCCGGGAAGTACACCTTGGCCGTGGTCCCCTGCCCGACCTCGCTGTAGATGTGGAGGTACCCGCGGTGCTGTTTCACGAGGCCGTACGCCATCGACATGCCGAGGCCGGTGCCGACGCCCACGGGTTTGGTGGTGAAGAACGGCTCGAAGACTCGAGCCAGGGTCTGTGCGTCCATGCCCACGCCGGTGTCACTCAGGGCGACGCTGACGTAGGATCCGGGCTCGACCCAGGCGTGGAGCGGGCGATCCGCGGCGCCCAGGCGCGCGCGCCGGACCTCGACGTGCAGCGTGCCGCCCTTCGGCATGGCGTCCCGGGCGTTGGTCACCAGGTGCAGCAGGATCTGCTTCACGGCTGCGGGATCGGCTTCGACCACGCCCGCTTCCTCGTCCGCCTCGAACTGGACCTCGATATTGGCCGGAAGCCCGCGGCGCAGGGCGTCGAGTGCGTCGCGCACGAACTCGGTGAGGATCAGCGGCTGGAGGTCGAGCACGCGGTGACGGCTGAAGCCCAGCAGCCGCTGTACGAGCTCGGCCCCGCGCTGGGCCGTGTCCTTCAGCGCATCGAGGTCGCGGTTCGGAGGCAGCACCTGGGCCAGTGCGGCGCTGCGCGTAAGGATGGCGTTGAGGAGCTCGTTGAACTGCTGGGCGATGGCGCCCGTCAGCCGGCCGACCGTCTCCATCTTCTCGGTCTGCCTCAGGGCCCGCTCGCGCGCCAGCTGGGCAGCGACGTCCTCGGCGGTCATCGCTCCCTTTATATTCCCGAGCGCCGACGGCGTCAAGCGACGGCCGGCCGACCCTTACCTGTTGATCCAGTAGGAGAGCTTCACCAGAAAGCTGTTGTCGGGCCGGAGGTCAAACAGATCGCCGATGTCGCCGCCGAAGCCACGCGTGCCCTCGACGCCGGTGGACCCCTGCCGCCCCTGGCTCCAGATCACGAACAGGGTCGAGCCGGGCCGGTACTCCCAGCGGAACACGACGTTCGACCGGAACTGCTTGTAGTTGAACCCGCCGGGGTTGTCGACGACGACCGTGTCCGGCACGTAGCGACTGGCGAAGTCTGCGGCGCGCGGCGTGGGGGACAGCTGCCGCACGTTGCTGTAGGTCCCCTTCGAGACGAACGGCTGGGCGTATACCTGCAGGGTCGCGCTGGCTGTGAACGGGTACGTGAAGCGCATGGTCACGCCGAGCTGCTTCTGCTCGAGGTGAGCGAACACGTAGCGGGTGTCGTGCAGCCCGAGCGGCTGCACCGCGTTGCTGGTGCGGGTGTAGTTGGGGATGATCGCCGCGGTGACGCGCGACGCCAGCTTGAAATCGACCTCGGGCATCAGGTTGATGCTGTGCGACCGGCCGCCGTCTCCCCCCCAGTAGTTGACCCAGAAGTACGGCACGATCGCCTTGCGGTCGTCGCCGTTCAGGCCGGCCCAGGGCGCGAAGTAGGGATCCTGGCGCACCGCCGGCCCGCCGCGGGCGCAGGAGTAGCAATAGGTCTCCCCCAGCTGGCCCACCGTGCCTCCGACGTGGAATGACCAGGTGTTGCGGAACGTCGTGTGCGTGTTGGTATTGAACGCCCGCTCCTCGGGCAGCCCCGCCGTCGTCCAGTACTGCCACCAGTTGAAATTCCATTGGAACCGCTGGTACAGGGCGCGCTGGTGGCGGTCGAAGAATCCCACCCACGTGCTCCACGCCTGCTGGTCGGCGCGCTGCAGGTAGCCCAGGTCGTTGATCTCGAAGCCGGCGGAACGGCGCTCGTAGCCCGTCTGGAACATGACATGCGCGCCCGCCACTTTGCCGAACTGCAGCGCCGCGTCGCTTCCGGAGAGCGATGTGCGCGTCGGGTCGTACCGGAGCGCATCGGGACGCTGGTAGTAGTGCGCCGCGTCACGCTGCGTGAGGGCGATCGCCGAATCGGTTCCCGCCACGCGGGTCAGGTCGAGCGACCCTGAAATCTCGTAAGTGCGGCCGGGGAAGCGGTGGCGGAAATCCACGGCGCCCACGTAGGCGCTGCTGCGCAGGTATTGCGACGTCCACGAGTCGTTGCCCCGGTTCACCGCGGTGACGATGCCGCCGATGCTGCTCTCGCCCCCCCGCAGGTCCTGGCGCAGCCGCACCACGCCGTAGTTGCTGGTCGGCTCGATCGTCGCGCCGCCCACGCCCGTGACGTGCTGGGTCACGGCATCGAGCACGCCGATCGTGAGCCCACTCGGCAGCCGCCCGGTGAGCTTGCCCGCGCCGAGGATCCGCGTGAACGCAGCCGACGTGGTGTCGTTGTAGGTGCCTGCAAGCTCGGGAGCGCGCCCGATGCGCCGCGAGTACACCAGCCCTTCGCCCGTGTTGCAGTCGTTCACCGCGGTGCAGTTCACGTCGAACTGGAACAGCCCACGTCCCGCGACGAAGAAGGGCCGCTGCTCCCGGAAGAACGTCTCGAACGCGGTGAGGTTCAGGACGCCCGGATCGGCCTCGACCTGCCCGAAGTCGGGGTTGAACGTCGCGTCGAGCGTGAGGTTCGACGCGACGCGGTACTTCATGTCGCCACCCATGGCCACGTCCTGCGTGCGACCGATGCCTGTTGGGGTAAACTCCGACACGTTCTTGGTCACCACGTAGGGGGCGGCCTCGAGCCGGCGCGGCGCCTCGAGGTCGTCGAACCCGTCGACATCGCCGAATTGCGACACGAACCCCGCCTTGGACTGGCGTAGCAGCGGCCAGCTCACGCGCTGGGCGTAGCGGTACAAATCCCGATCGATAATGAGGCCGAAAGTGTGGCGCTTTTGGCGTCCGTAGCGCAGCTGGGACAGGGGGATGCGGAACTCGGCGGTCCAGCCGAGGGAATCGACGCGGGTCGCGACATCCCACACGGCGTCCCAGGCGAAGTCCTCATTGCCGTCGTTGTAGATCTGCGCGTCCAGCTTCACGCCCGACGGGTTGACGCCGAATTCATAGCCGGTGCGGCGATCGTGATACGAATCCAGGAACAGCCAGATCATGTCGGTGGGCACGAAGTAGTCGCGCCGGGCGAGCACCGTGATGATGCTGTCGGGGTGCGGGTCGAAAGCGCGGACGAACACGTACAGATTGGCCGCATCGTAGGCGATTTTTGCTTCGGTCGGGAGCTTGGGCGGTCCGCCCTCGCTGGGCCGCCATTCCTGAAAGCCGGTGATCGGCAGGGCCTCCCGCCACACCGCATCGTCGTCGCGCCCGTCGATGACGGGGGGCTGAGCGGCGCGCGTGGCGACGACGCTGGTCGGCGGGAGCAGCGCCGGATCAGAGGGGTGTTGCGGCCGCGGGTCGGGAACCTGAAGGGCAAGCGTGACGGTGGCGAGGAGCGGCAAGCCCAGGAGCATGACAAGCCTTCGGAGGTTTCCGGTTTAGACAACGGGGGCTGTGAAAAGGTTGTTTCACCTCAGGCGACCAGGGTCCGCCCGATGCGGCTGACATTCGGGCAGCCTGCGAGGGCCATGGCGAGCGCCAGCTCAGCGCGCAGCAGCTCCAGCACATGACGGACGCCGGCTTCGCCGTCGACCGCGAGGCCCCACAGGTACGGTCGACCGATCAAGACCGCTTGGGCTCCCAGGGCCAGCGCCTTCAAGACGTGTGTGCCGCGCCGGATGCCGCCGTCGACCAGGACCTCGCCGCGTGCCGCTACCGCGTCTACAACCGCTGGGAGCGCCTCGCAACTGCTCACCACGGTGTCGAGCTGGCGCCCGCCGTGATTCGACACGATGATGGCGGCGACGCCGTGCTCCACGGCGCGGCGCGCGTCGTCCGCCGTGAGAATGCCCTTGAGGACGAGCGGCAGCCGCGTGATGGAGCGCAGCCACCCGATCACGTCCCAGGTGAGACTCGGGTCCCACAGCGAGTCGGCGTACGCGGCGAGCGCCGACCCCTCGTCTGGCGCGGTCATCAGGTCCGCCGCGTAGGGCTCGAGGTTCTTCATGGTCATCCCCGCCGACAGATGGAAATGATCGCGGATCTCACGCTCGCGGCGTCCCA
>QHUD01000268.1 GCA_003221085.1 Gemmatimonadota bacterium | reverse complement strand
GGGCGCGCGAAAAATTGTATCTCTCATGGGCGCGCACCCGCTACCGGAACGGCCGGCTCGAGCTGTCGGAGCCGTCCCGCTTTCTCGAGGCGGTTCCGGCGGGCGCGCTGGAGGAGCGCAGCACGACGCCGCTGTGGGACCGCGGCGAGCGGACGGCGCGTCGAGCGGGCGCGCGAGCGCGCGCTGCCGCGCCGGCGGACCTGGACTGGGAGGTCGAGGCGTCGCAGGACGCCCCGCGCTACACCGCGGGCGAGCGGGTGCGACACCGCAAGTTCGGGAGCGGCGTGGTGCGCGCCGTCTCGGGCGCGGGTCGGGATCTGAAGGTCACCGTGGAGTTCGACGATCGGGAGATCGGCACCAAGCAATTGCTCGTCGCCTACGCAGGGCTCGAGCGCGAGTGGGAGAGCGCATGAGCGTCACACACGACGAAGTGCTGAAGATCGCGCGCCTCGCGGAGCTCGAGGTGAGTGAGGAAGCGCTGTCGCTCCTGGCCGAGCAGATGTCGCGGATTCTCGAATACGTCGCCCAGATCAACGCCGTGCCCGCGAGCGAAGGTGTGAAGCCGTTCGTGCCCGGACCGGACGCCCTGCGTTTCCGGGCCGACGAAGTGAAGCCCATACCCCTCGCGTTCGGTCCCGAGACCCTGGCGCCCGCCTTCAAGGACGGCTTCTTCCTGGTGCCGAAGCTCGGCGCGTTCGAGGGTGCCGACTTGTGAGCGATCAGAGCGAAGCGCTCGCCAGCGCCAAGGCCGCGGCCGATCGCCTCGTCAAGGCCAAGCGCCTCAACGCCTGCCTGACGCCCGTGCGGGAGCTCCGCAAGGCGCTGGTCACGCAAGCCCAGGCCGCCCACCCGTCCGGGGTCCTCGGCGACCGCCGTCGCGAAGTTGAAAGCGGCGGGCGCCCTCATCGCGGGCAAGACGAACTGCGACGAGTTCGCCATGGGCTCGTCCACGGAGCACTCCGCCTACGGACGGACCCTGCATCCGTTCGACAAGACGCGGGTGCCCGGGGGCTCCTCCGGGGGCTCGGCCGCCCTGGTAGCGGCGGGCGCCGTGCCCGCGGCCCTCGGCTCCGAGACGGGCGGCTCGGTGCGCCAGCCGGCGTCGTTGTGCGGTGTGGTGGGGATCAAGCCGACCTACGGGCGCGTCTCGCGCTGGGGGCTCGTGGCGTTCGGCTCCTCGCTCGACCAGATCGGCGTGCTGGGCCGGAGCGTGCACGACGCGGCCCGCGTCCTCTCGGTGATCAGCGGGCGCGATCCCCGAGACTCGACGTGTGAAGAGCGCGACTCACTGCGCCTCCCCAACGTGCCGGAATCGCTCCAGGGCTTCGTGATCGGTGTGCCGAAGGAATACTTCCCGCAGGACCTGGACCCTGCCGTGCGGCGCGCCTGCGACCGCGCGATCCGCCTGCTCCGCGAGCTGGGCGCGGCGGTGCGGGAGGTGTCGCTCCCCCACACGGCGTATGCGATCGCGACCTATTACATCATCGCGCCGGCCGAGGCGTCGTCGAACCTGGCGCGCTACGACGGCGCCCGGTACGGCCCGCGCTTCAACGGATCGGAAGACGTGCGCGCGCTGTATCGGACCACCCGGGGCGAAGGGTTCGGCCCCGAGGTGCGGCGCCGCGTGCTCATCGGCACGTACGTGCTGTCGTCCGGCTACTATGACGCCTATTACCGCAAGGCCCAGCAGATGCGCGCGCTGATCGCCCAGGACTTCCGCAATGTCTTCGATCGCGGCGTGGATCTCCTGTTCACGCCGACCACGCCGACCCCGGCCTTCAAGGCGGGCGAGAAGCTCAACGACCCGGTCGCGATGTACCTGTCCGACATCTTCACCGTGACGGCGAATCTCGCGGGGCTGCCCGCGATCTCTCTCCCGATCGGGCGCATCAAGGGACTGCCGATCGGCGGCCAGCTCATCGGCCAGGCGTTCCTCGAGGACGAGATGCTCGAGGCGGCGTACGCGCTGGAGCGGGCCGTGCCGCCCGGCGAGGAGGCCTGATGGCCGGCGGCTGGGAGACGGTCATCGGCCTCGAGACGCACGTCCAGCTGCGGACCGCGTCGAAGATGTTCTGTGGCTGCTCGACCGCGTTCGGAGCGCCGCCCAACACCAACGTCTGCCCCGTGTGCCTCGGCCTGCCGGGGGCGCTCCCGATGCCGAACGAGCAAGCGCTGAAGCTCGCGGTGCGCGCGGCGCTGGGGCTCGGGTGCACCGTGCATCCGCGGAGCCTCTTCGCCCGCAAGAACTATTTCTACCCCGACCTGCCGAAGGGCTACCAGATCTCGCAGTTCGAGCAGCCGCTCGCGACCGCCGGCTCGCTGTCGTACCTGTCCCCGGACCGCGGGATCGCCACCGCCACGATCCAGCGCTTGCACGTCGAGGAAGATGCCGGGAAGTCGCTGCACGACCGCTTCCCGAAGCAGACGGCGATCGATCTGAACCGCTGCGGCGTGCCGCTCATCGAGATCGTCACCGGTCCCGATTTTCGCTCGCCCCACGAGGCCCGCACGTATCTCCTCACCCTCAAGCAGGTACTCGAGTATGCCGGGATCTCCGACTGCGACATGGAGAAAGGCAGCCTGCGCGTGGACGCGAACGTCTCCGTGCGCCGCGCCGGCGAGACCGCGCTCGGCACCAAGACCGAGGTGAAGAACATCAACTCGTTCGCGTACGTCGAGAAGGCTCTCACCGTGGAGCGGGATCGCCAGATCGCCGTGCTCGAGGGCGGGGGCACGGTCGCGCCGCAGACCATGCTGTACGACTCGAAGACGAACGGCGTGCGGCCGCAGCGCAGCAAGGAAGCAAGCCACGACTATCGCTACTTCCCGGACCCCGACCTGCCGCCGCTGGTGCTCTCCGAGGAGTTCATCGCCGAGCAGCAGACGCTCCTCCCCGAGCTGCCGGCGAAAAAGCGCGAGCGCTTCGTCGAGAAGTACGCGCTCAGCGTGACCGACGCGGCGGTGCTGACCGCCGATCGCACTGGGTGATGACGGAAGTACTCGCCGACGCCAAGGATCACGGGGATGGCCTGCGCGTGCCGCCGGGTGCGCTGGCGAATCTGATCGGGCTGGTGCGGGGCGGTACGGTGAGCCATCAGGCCGCGAAGCGCGTCTTCGCCGAGGTGGCGGAACGGGGCGGCGAGCCCCGCAATGTGGCCGAGGCGCTCGGAGTCATGCAGGTGGCGGATACCGGGGTGCTGGCCAGCTGGGTGGGGGAGGTGCTCGCGGCTCATGCCCCCGAGGTGGCGCGCTACAAGAACGGCGAAACGAAACTCGCGCAGTTCTTGCTGGGACAGGTGATGAAAGTGTCACGCGGAAAAGCGGACCCGAAACTCGCCCAGCGGGTGCTGGAGGAGAAACTGGCGTCCTGAGGAGACCCTAATCTCCATCGCGGTCCCGCCACGGCCGCTGCGCCTGCGATTGCTTCCAGTAGGCGAGCGGCGGCGTCGGCAGCCCGAAGTGGTGCTCGGCCGTCTCGAGCATGCGCTCGGGATCCTCTCGCCCACCTTCATGGAGCGCCTGGCGCCGCATCCGCTTGGCGAGTTTGAGTGCCTGGTCCCCGGCCGGATCGAGCCGCCGAGCCGCGGCGTCCTTCTCCCCCAACATCTCCATCACGTACTCGAAGGCTACCGCCATGTGACGCTCCACGTCCGCATCGGGCAGGTCCCAGCGCGTGTTCTCGAGGATCATCTGGAACGCCCAGCGCCAGCTCTCGCTCTCAGTGAGATGCACCATCCCGCGAAACAGCCGCCGGCTGGTGCCCACGCTGAACAGCGTGGGCGAGATGATCGTGTCGAGATGCGTGTCGCTCGGGGTGTGATCCTGGAGGATCAGCTCCTTCGCCGTGCTCGCGTACGCCGGACCGAGGTGCATCTCGAACCGGCTCTCCCAGTAGCTGTGCCCCAGCGCCGCGGTGCTGGAGGTGACGACGAGCTGGCGCGGCACGAAGAAGTTGTGAGCCACCGCGTCCGCGGCGAGGTGTGACAGATAGCCGAGGCCGAACGCGCGCAGCGGATCGGTGTGGGCCAGATCGAAGATTTCCTGGCCCACGTGCCAGGCGTGGCAGTGCCGCCCGACGGGCGCGTATTTCTTGGCCATCGACGTGTCGGCGGCGATGTTGCCATAGAGGAAATCGTAGGGGAACGCGCGGAGCAGATCGGCCACGGCACCCGTCAGCTGGTGCAGGTTCGCGAGCACCGACTCGCCCAGGTAGACATGGGTGCCGGGAGTCCAGGCGTGCGCAGCAACCGGCAATAGGGCTATCCCGGCCACGCCGGCCACCGCCGCCGTGAGGACCTGCATCCTCGTCAGGGTTTTTTTCCCCGCTTGAGAGTGCGCCGGCCCCATTCGAGGAGCGAGATGCCGC
Organism: Gemmatimonadota bacterium; assembly: GCA_003221085.1. Taxonomy (GTDB): domain Bacteria; phylum Gemmatimonadota; class Gemmatimonadetes; order Gemmatimonadales; family GWC2-71-9; genus AG41. Next base: position 2,433 of record QHUD01000268.1, on the reverse strand, counting down.
GCCGCACCGTACGCATCGTCGCCGCCACGTCGAGCACCGTGGCCTCCACCTCCTCCTGCACGACCTCGAACACGGCGTCGAGCTCGGCCAGCCGAGCCTCCGCCGCATCCGCGGCGTTGACGATCCGCTGCCGCAGCTCGCGCGACGTTCCAGCCAGACCCTCCGCTTCGGTGCGGATCGCGGCCACGAGCGCCCGGACATCCCCCACGGCGGGGCCCGCCAGCTCGTTCAGCACCCGCAGGAATGCCCGCAGCCCCAGCGCCGCCACCACCGACGCCGCCGCGATCACGATCGCCGCCAAGGCCAGTATCGCGAGCGAAAGCCCCGTCACTACCGCCACCCACGTCGGAATCATCGTGACCAGTCCGGCGGAGCGTTCGCACCAAGCTCGGCCGGCGCCGCCGCCGGTGTCACCGACGCCGGTGCCGGGGCGCTGGCGACCGGCGCTCGCAGGGCGAGCCCCATCAGTGGAGGCGCGACCAATTGCGCCGCGACCACGCCGAGCACGACGGTGGTGAGCAGTCCTCCCCCCGCGGCGCTCGCGCCGGCGGCGTCGGCTCCGTCACCCCTGTACGTCATGAAGTAGTTGAGACCCATCGCGATGGCGACGCCGCCCTGCGCGATGGTGCCCAGCCCGACGTTGGGCGAAACTCCGGCCAGCTGCAGCGCGACGCTTCCGTAGCGCACCGCGGCCCACTTGGCCGCGATGCGCGCGGCTGCAAGCAGCGGCACCGCGACCAGGACCCACACGGTCGGGAGCGTGAGCAGCGCCCCGACGATGATCAGGAACGTCGTATAGATGGGACGCTCCCAATCCGCGAGCACCTGGCGGACGGCGTGCCGCCGCGGCGCAGTGTTCACGATCAGTCCCGTTGCCAGCGCGCACACCAGGAAGGGCGAAAGCTCCGCTGCGTAGCCGATCCCGGCGCCGAACAGCAGCGACGCAAGGAGTGCGAAGCCCACGTCGGCCGGCTCGGGCCGCGGGCGCGTGAGCGAGACGAACACCGTCCCGACCAGCGCGCCGCTCCCCACGACGGAGGCGAGCCACGCGAGCCAACCCAATGCGACACGGCCGGCGGACTGATGGGGGTGGTGTAGGGCAAGGGCCAGCGTGAAGACCAGCGCGCCGCAGGCGGTTTCCAGCACCGCGGCGAGTGAGAGCGCCCGCGTCCCGCTGTGCCGGATGCCTGCGGCGCGGGCGACCAGAGTCACCGCTCCCGGGCCCGACACGGCAGCCACTGCGCCGAGGGTCAGCCCTGCGGGGAGACGTGGCGTCCACGCCGCCGAGAGGGCGGGGACGAGCCGGCTCAAGAGCCACGCGCCGAGGGCGACGACCGCAAACGCCGTGGCCGTAGAGAGGGCAGCCAGGAGCCAGGTACCGCGCGCGATGCGCCGGACGTAGCGCCACTCGAATCGCGCGCCGAGGGCAGCGCCGATCCAGCCGATGGCGAGCGCCGTGACCGGCGCAAGCGCGCCGAGCACGGGTCGAGTGATCAGGTCGATGCCCGGTCCGAGCACGAGACCCAGCAGCACGACGGGGGCACCGGCCGCGAGGACCAAGTCGAGGCTCGTCACGTGGCGCCACTGGATGGGCGGCAGCCGCGTCACGAGCAGGCCGATCGCGGCCAGTCCCGCGAGCGCGAGAACCGGACTCACGTTCACGTCGCGAACGTTCGCGAACGCTTGACGCCGGCGCAAGCGGCCGCATAGCTTGGCTGACCCATGCCTCCCTCTTTTTCGGTCACGGGCGGCCGTGCGTTGAAAGGCACGATCCGCCCGGCCGGCAACAAGAACGCGGCCCTTCCCATCCTCGCGGCCACGCTGCTCGCCGACGGGCCTTGCCGGATCGACAACGTGCCGCACATCCGCGACGTCGAGACGATGCTCGCGTTGCTGGCGCACCTCGGCGCGGAGGTGCGCTGGCTCGGGCCGAACAGCGTGGAGGTGAACACCGCGCGCGCCGAGCCGCGCGAGCTCGATCCCGCGCTGTGCGCGCGGATCCGCGCCTCGATCCTCCTGGCCGGTCCGATGCTCGCGCGCTTCGGGCGCGTGAGCCTCCCGCCCCCCGGCGGCGACGTGATCGGTCGGCGACGCGTGGACACCCATTTCCTCGCGCTCGAGCGGCTCGGCGCGGCGGTCACCATCGGTGCCGCCTACCAGCTCGAGGCGAAGCACCTCGCCGGCGCCGATATTTTCCTCGACGAAACCAGCGTGACGGCGACCGAGAACGCCCTGATGGCGGCGGTCGGCGCCAGCGGCCGCACCACGCTGCGCAACGCCGCCTGCGAGCCGCACGTCCAAGATCTGGCGCGCTTCCTGTCGGACATGGGGGCGAGCGTCCAGGGCGTCGGTACCAATACGGTCACCATCGAAGGTGGCGCGCGGCTCGCGGCCGCCGGCTGCACGGTGGGGCCGGATCACATCGAGATCGGG
>QHUD01000033.1 GCA_003221085.1 Gemmatimonadota bacterium | reverse complement strand
AAGACGACCTCTTCGATCTGGAAGCGGACCTGGCGTTCGAGCTCGCGCGGCGTGAGCGCGCCGAGCGCGACGAGGATCTCGCCGAGCCGGCGCCGGTCGCCCTGGCGCTCCTGCATGTCCCGCGCGCGCTCCAGGTCGGCCTCGCTGATCTTGCCGGTCCGGAGCAGCAGCGCGCCGAGGGGGTGCGGGTTCGACCGGATCTCGGCAAAGATGATGGCGCCGCCCTCGAACGAGATCGTGCCGGCGTTGTGCCGCAGCTCGGAGGTGACGCGCAGCACCCCCGTCTTCCGGCTCAGGTCGAGGAGCTGGAAGACGTCGTGGATGCCAAGCTCGCGGAGCGGGCCTTCGATCGCCATGGGTCAGGCCGCTCCCGACGCGAAGATGTGCTGCAGGTCGAGCGCGGTACGGGCGTGCGCGCGGGCGGCCTGGGCGAACGGCCCGGCGGGGTCGATCCGCGTCACTTTCTCCCACGCCTGCACCGCCTCGCCGTAGCGATGCAGGCGCGCCAGGGCGACGCCCAGCTGGAACAGCGCCTCCCCCTGCTCGGGGTCGAACTTGAGCGCCCGCTGGAACGCCTCCAGCGCCTGGGCGTCGCGCTTCTCGTCGAGCAGCGCGCGCCCGAGGAGCAGCAGCGCCAGCAGATCGTACGGGTCTTGCTCGAGCATCTCGGCCAGGCGCACGATCGCCTGCCGCAGGTGTCCCGAGCGTCGCAGCAGGTCCGCGAGCGCCAGCGCCGCCTCGTGGAACGTGGGTAGCGCGTCGAGTGCCCGCTCGTACGCCTGCCGGGCCTCGCTCCACTCTTCCTTCTCTTCGTGCAGCCGTCCGAGGTCGAGCCACACCTGGACGAAACCGCGATCGAGCTCCAGCGCCGACCGGTACGCGGCGAACGCGCCGGCCTTGTCGCCGACTCTGAGCGCCACGTCTCCCTGCAGCTTGTGGAGGTCGGCGCGGCCGGGGGCGCGTGCCTGCGCGTGCTGCAGCGCGGTGAGCGCTCCGGCCGCATCACCGGCGGCGGCGCGTCCCTTGGCCGCGGCGACGAGCGCATCCACGTTGTCCGGCGTGAGCTCCAGCAGCTCTTCCGCGAGGGCGCGCGCCTCTTCCGCGCGTGGGCCCCCCAGGGCGAACAACGCCTTGACCTCGCCGAGCCGCGCGTCGGCGCGCCCGGGCTCGAGACTGCGGGCCTCGCGATAGCGCTCGAGCGCCTCGCCATGCAACCCGCGCTTGGCGAAGATGTCCCCGAGCAGCACGCCCGCTTCCGCGCGGCTCGCGCCCCGCTGCACGGCGCGCACCGCTTCCGCCGCCGCGACGTCCAGGAGGCCCTTGCTGACGTAGTCGCGCGCCAGGGCGAGCGGGTCGTCGGCGGCTTTGCCGGCCGGGGGCTCGGCGGCGGCCGAGGGCGCAAGCTCCTGGAAAATGTTGTCCAGCAGGCGCTGGTCGAAGTTGAAGTCCTCGCCAATCGTCTCGGCCGTCACGTCGGCCGAGATCTCGGGGGCGATCCCGATCGTTCCCTTCTCGTACTGGAGGTCGATCGTGAGGGCGAACTTCTGCGAGACGTAGTAGGGATCGAGCTCCAGCGCCCGCTTGGTCGCGCGCAGGGCGCCGTCGAAGTCGCCCAGGTTGGACAGCGTGAAGCTCAGGTTGTAGTGCGCCCCCGCATGGTCGGGATCCACCTCGACCGCGCGTACGAACGCGTTGCGCGCGTCGGGAAAGCGCTTGAGCTCCACCAGCACCAGCCCCACGCCGTTCCACGCGGCGGCGGAGTTGGGCTCGCTCGAGAGAACCTGACGGTACGCCTCGAGCGAGAGCTGGAAGCGCCGCAGCTGAAACAGCAGCAGGGCGATGTTGAGCCGTGCGGCGCCGAAGGTTCCCTGCAGCTGCAGCGCCGTACGGAACGACTCGATGGCGGGATCGGCGGCGGCGCCGTGCGCCTGCACCACGCCAAGGTTGTTCCACGCGAGCGTGTACTTGGGGTCCACCTCCACCGCCTGGCGATAGGAGGCGAGCGCCTCGTCGGTCCGGCCGGCCTGATGCAGCACCACACCGCGCTCGTTCCAGAGCTTGGGGGAATCCGGGACTTCGCGCAGCAGCGTGTCGTACAGCTCGAGCGCCGCCGGGAAGTCGCGCTTGAGCAGGTGGAGCTCGGCCATCGCCTGGAGCGTGAGGCGCCGGTCCTCGCCGCGCTCCAGTGCCAGTCGGTACTCCTTTAACGCTTCGTTGTAATAGCCCTTCTGTCGGAACGCGAGCCCGAGGTTGTAGTGGGCCAGCTCGTTGCCCTCCACCACCTGGGGCTCGGGGGCGAGGCGCTGGCGCCGCTCCTGGCTCTTACGCTCCGCGGTGTAGCGCTCGAGCGAGAGGTTCGTCTGCGCGCGGGCGAGCGGCGGGTTCAGCTGGATGGCACGCTTCGACGCGGCCCGAGCGTCCTGGTGCCGGCCCATGTCGCCCAGCACGAAGGCCATGAGGTAGTGGGCGTTCGCATTGTCGGGGTTGAGCTCGACGGCCCGCTCGAGGGCGGCGAGCGCCTCGGCATTCAAGCCGCGATTGTAGTAGATCTCGCCCAGGTAGAAGTGCACGACCGTCGAGTCGGGCTCGAGCTCGACCGCGCGCTGAAACCAGTCGGTGGCGGCTTCGGGTCGCCCGCGGTTCTTTTCCGCGAGGCCGAGCTGGATGATCGCAGCCACGTCCTTGGGGCGGTGGGCGAGCAGCTGCTCGAACTCTCCGACCGCCTCCTCGTGCGCGCCGAGGATCGCGTAGGCGCGTCCCAGCTCCCAGCGGGCGTCGCGGTCGTCGGGCGCCTGGCGCAGGCGCTCCTGCAGCTGCGCCACCCGCCGGTCGTAGTAGCCGGTATCGTGATACGCGATCTCGAGGTTGCGCTGCGCGACCTGCATCTTCGGGTCAAGCTCGAGCGCGCGCGTGAACGCGGCGATCGCGTCCTCGACGAGGCCCTTCTGGTAATAGAGGACGCCGAGATTGTTGTGCGCGCCCGCGTCCGATGGATCGATCCGGCGGGCGAAGGATCGGAGGACGGCGAGGTCGCGTTCTGAGAGCGCCGGCGCCGTCACGGGTCAGGTCAGGCGGATGGCGTCAAAGATGGCCTTGAGCGACGCCAGATCGGGGAGCAGCAGGAAGTCGCCCCGCAGTCCCTCTCCCGAGTCGATGGTAAACTCAGTCTCGACACAGAAGACGAAGTCGCGCTCGTGCCCGAAGTTCAGATACGTGGTGGTCAGCACCGCCGCGGAGAGGTCCACCACGAGGCTGGGCACCGACGGCAGCAGCAGCATCCCCATGAAGTCGGAGAGCGCGTTCAGGTAGGCCCCGGCGAGGATGTTGCCGGCTTCCTTGAGGCACGACTGCTCGAGCGCGTCGAACGCTGTGGTCGTACCGACCGGCCGGCGCAGCAGCATGTCGCACACCCGCCGCCCCACCGACTCGGGGAACAGGAGCAGCGTACGCCCGGTGAGGTCGCCCAGCATGTGCATCAGCACCGCGGCGACCACGTCCTGGGGGGTCCCGAGGAGGTCCGGCACTTCTTCCAGCCGCACGATGTTGATCTGCGGCACGCTGATCATGATCCTGCGATTCGTGAGCTGCGACAGCGCGGTGGCCGCGTGGCCTGCGCCGATGTTCGCCACCTCGCGCAACGCGTCGATCTGCAGCTCTTTGAGATCCCGCACGTCTTCCATGCCGCCTCCCGCTACACGAGCCCACCCGCGTCGAGAATCAACGTGGGAACCCCGTCGCCCATGATCGTCGCTCCGCTGAACACCGGTAGCGTCCCCTGCGGCGCGTCGAACCCCTTCACGACGATCTCCTGTTGGCCCAGCATCCCGTCCACCACGACCCCGCTCCGCCGCTCCCCCATCTCGAGCACGATGATGGGACACCGGGTCGGCGCATCGCCGCTCACGCCGAGCAGCCGTCGCAGGTGCACCAGCGGCACCACGCGATCGCGCAGCACGATCGCCTCCCGACCCTCCACGATAGTCGTGGCCTGAACACCGAACTCCACCGTCTCCGCCACGTACGTGAGCGGCAGCGCGTAGCGCTCGGTGCCCACGCCGGCAATCAGCGCCCGCACGATCGCGAGCGTCACCGGCAGCCGCATCACGAACGTCGTGCCCTTCCCTTCTTCGGAGCGGACATCGATCGAGCCGCCCAGCGCGCGGATGCGCGTCACGGCCACGTCGATCCCCACCCCGCGTCCGGACACGCTCGTCACCGCGTCCGCGGTCGAGAATCCAGGTCGGGCGAGCACGCGCAGCAGCTGATCGTCGCTCAGTGCCTCGGCGTGCGGGTCCACGATCCCGTCCCGCTGAGCGCGCTCCAGGATCCGCTTGCGGTCGATGCCGCGCCCGTCGTCCCGGACGCTGATCGCCACGCTGGCGCGCTCGCGCACCGCCGCCAGCACGATCTCCGCTTCGGGTTTCTTGCCGCGCCGCCGCCGCTCGGCCGGCGACTCGACGCCGTGATCCACCGCGTTCCGTAACAGGTGCAGCAGCGGGTCGCCCAACTCGTCGAGGATCGCTCGGTCGAGCTCGATCTCCTTCCCCTCGACGCGAAACGCGACCTGCTTGCCCAGCTCGCGGGCCAGGTCCCGCACCAGCCGGGGGAAGCGGTCGAACACCTGCCACACCGGCGTCATGCGCGCCTGGATGATTTCGTCCTGCAGCTCGCGCGAGAGCCGGGAGACCTGGATCGCGACGTCGTCGATCGCCGGGTCCCGGGCCGACGCCGCGAGCTCGTTCAGCCGGCCGCGCACGGTGACGAGTTCGCCGATCAGATCCATCAGGCCGTCGAGCCGCCCGAGGTCCACCCGGATATGACGGCTCTTCGTCTCCGGCGGGACGGTCGGAGGACCAGCGGCCCCGGGTGCCGCGCGCCGCTCTTCCCCACCCACCGTGACGCGCTCCACGTCGCCCGCAGCCCGCACCGCCCGCTCGATCTCCTCCGCCCCGGCGGCGCCGCCGATACGGAAGCTGAAGCGCCCGTCGAATTCGTCGGCTTCGAACGCCGACTCGGGCGGCGTCACTGCGTACACTGGACCGAGGGCCTGCGCCTTCTTGGTCACGAGCAGCGCGCGCCCGCCCTTGATCGGCGCTTCGGCACGCAGCGTCACCTGCACCAGCCGCCCGGCGGCGACCGGCGTCTCGACCGCGGGAGCGGGGACGGCGACCAGGGTCGGGCGTGCGTCGATGTCTCCCGCGGCCACGCCACCTCTCCCGAGCTGCGTCGCGGCCCCCTCAAGATCCGCGATCACTTCGGCGACGTCGATCTCCTCCTCGCGGCCCACTACGGAGAGCTCCACCGCCTGCTCGAGCGCGTCCCGCGCCCGGAACAAGAGCTGCAACAGCTCGTCGGTCGCGGTCCGTCCCCCACGGCGCAATAAGTCGAGCAGATTCTCGGCGCGGTGGGCGAGGTCGGTGACCCGGGCGTAGCCCATGGTCGCCGCCATCCCCTTCACGGTGTGCACGGCGCGGAACAGTCCGCCGACGGGCGCGAGGTTCGCCGGACTCTTCTCCCAGTCGAGCAGCAGCTGGTTACAGGCGCTCAGGTGCTCCCGGCTCTCGGCCAGGAACAGCTCGGCGTACTGCGAGAGGTCCATGGATTCAGCCGAGGACGCGCTGCACGGCCTCGAGGACGCGCGAGGGCTGGAACGGCTTCACGACGAAATCCTTCGCGCCGGCCTGGATCGCCTCCACCACGAGGGCCTGCTGACCCATGGCGCTGCACATCAGGATCTTGGCGTCGGGATCCTGCTTCACGATCTCGCGCACCGCGTCGATCCCGCCCATGTCGGGCATGACGATGTCCATGGTCACGAGATCGGGCTTCAGCTGCCGGTACTTCTCGACGGCCTGCGATCCCGTCTCCGCTTCGCCCACCACCTCGAAGCCGGCCTGCGCCAGGATGTCGCTGATCATCGTCCGCATGAAGATGGCGTCGTCGCAGACGAGGACAGTGTGGCTCACACATCCTCCCTAGGAAGACAGAATGGGGGTTAGCAGCGCGTCGGTGTCGAGAACCACGAAGAGTTGATCGGCGCGTCGCCCGACGGCCCGCACCAGCGTCGGATCGATGCCCGGCAGCGCCTGCCGGCGGTCCAGCGACTCCCCAGCCACCGAAACGAGGTCCACGACTTCGTCGACCGTGAAGCCGAGGACCTTTTTGCCCCCGCCCACCTCGAGGAGCACGGTGGTCCCCGACACGCCCGCGCCTCCGTCGCCGGAGGGGTCGGGTTGCCGCAGCGCCCGCCATCCCTCAACCAACGTGACGAGGCTGCCCCGTACGTTGACGACCCCCGCCACGACCGGCGGCGCCCCGGGAATCCGGGTCGGCTCGAGCCGCGGCAGGATCTCGCGGACCCGCTCCGCCTCGGCGGCGCAGAGCAGGCGACCCACCCGAAACAGCAGCAGTCGGACGACTCCTGCGTCACTCATCCGAAGCGAAGAAGCCAAGATACTGCAAGGGGTTGCGTTGAGCAAGCAAATTCGGATCGGCGGCCGCTTCTCGAAGCGCGGGAACGAGATCGGCGGGCCACTCCGAGCGCAGGTCGAGCCGCGCGCCGCTCACGGGATGAGCGAAGGCGAGCCGGGCCGCGTGGAGCAACTGCCGCGGCGCGAGGGCCTCGAGGCGCTCGGCCACCTGCCGCTGGGACGGCGTGATGCGCCGGCTGCCGCCGAACGCGTACTCCCGATCGCCGACCACCGGATGTCCGACGTGCGCGAGGTGCACGCGGATTTGGTGCGTGCGCCCAGTGCCCAGCGTTACCCGCAGCAGCTCGGTTTGCGCGAACCGTGCGGTCACGCGCACGTGGGTGACCGCGTGGCGGCCGCCCGCCAGCACGGTCATGCGCTTGCGATCGGCGGGATTTCGCGCGATCGGCGCCTCGATGTCCACGGGGCTCTTGGCGAAATGGCCCCAGGCGAGCGCCGCGTACACGCGCTCGACCTCGCGCCGCTCGATCATGCGCGTGAGGCGGCGGTGCGCGAGGTCTGTCTTCGCCACGAGCAACAGGCCCGAGGTGTCGCGGTCGAGGCGGTGCACGATCCCGGGGCGTCCCTCGACCGCACCCTGCGCCAACGCGGTGCCTCGCGCCACCAGCACGTTGACCAGCGTGTCGTCCCAGTGACCGGGGCCGGGGTGCACGACCAGACCCGCGGGCTTGTCGAGTACCGCGAGGTGCTCGTCCTCGTAGGCGAACGCGAGGTCCCGGTGGGCGGGGGCATAGCTCTTGGGCGGTGGCTGCTCGGGTGGCAGCTCGACCGTCACCACGGCGCCGCGCTCCAGCTGCACCGAGGCGCGCAACGGGCGGCCGTCACGCGTGACGCGTTTGTCGGCGATGATGCGGGCGGCGACGGTACGGGACAAGGCGAGCTGGTCGGCGAGGAACCGGTCGAGACGCTCGGTTTCGGGGGTGACGATGCAGAAGGTGACGGCGGCCATCAGTGCTGAGCCGCCCCGGCCTCCTTCGCTCGCTCCTGCGCCCGGCCTTCGAGCCAGAGGGAGACCGCGAGCGCGATCGCCCCGACCGTGATCGCGGAGTCGGCGACGTTGAAGGTCGGCCAGCGCGTGCCGCCGATCCCCACGTCCACGAAGTCCACGACGCCTTGGGCGCTGCGAATCCGGTCGATCACGTTGCCGACCGCCC
>QHUD01000032.1 GCA_003221085.1 Gemmatimonadota bacterium | reverse complement strand
CACGCTGGAGGAGACGCTGCAGGAGATCAAGCGCATGACCGAGCTGGTGGACGCCCTGCTCACCCTGGCGCGCGCCGACGAAGGCATCGCGCCGCTGCACCGCGAGCCCGTGGACCTGCGGGGGATCGTCGAAGAGGTCCGCGAGACCGGTGAGCTGCTCGCGGAGGATTCGGGGGTGGTGGTCGAGGTCGCGACACCGCCGGAGCCGATCGTGGTCGCGGTCGACGCGACGCGCATCCGTCAGCTGATCCTCAACCTCCTCACGAACGCCGTGAAATACACCCCCCCCGGCGGGACCGTCCGCATGCAGCTCGGCTCGGCGGATGGCCGGGTCACGCTCAGCGTTGCCGATACCGGGATCGGCATCGCCCCAGGGGATCTCCCGCACATTTTCGATCGCTTCTGGCGCGCCGACTCGGCGCGCACGCGCACGAGTGAGCGGCCCGGCGCGGGCTTGGGACTCGCCATCTGCAAATGGATCGCCGAGGCGCACGGGGGGCGCATCGACGTCGTGAGCCGGCCGGGACGGGGGACGACCTTCACCGTCACGCTGCCGCGCGAGCCCTCCGCGACGAACGGCTAACGCCGCCGTCATCGCTTCGTCACGCTGGAGCCATCCCGCTGCAAGTCACGCACGCGATCCTTAGTGGAGACCGCTCTCTTGAGGGATTCTCCATGTTCGACAGACTGATCGAATCGAGGCATCGCCCCATGGATCGTGCGCGTGTGTCCGGCAGCACCGTGGCCGTGCTGGCGCACGCGGGCGTGTGCGCCGCCGCCGTCCTGGGGACACTGCGACCGCACCGCGTGTCCGGCGCCGAGCCCCCGCCGATTCTCATTTCTTGGCCGCAGCGGGTGGAAGTGGGCTCGGACGCCGACCCGCTCGGCCGGATCCCCGGACCAATGGCACCACTCGCCGACGTGCCGCCACAAGTCCCCATCGGTCTCCCTCCGATCGAGGCCGGCGCACGGTTCGATCTGACGTTGCTGTTGAGCGGCCCCCGCGATGGGGCGGGGAACCGTGGCGTGGATGGGGCGCCGGATGGTCCGTGGAGTCCCACCGCGGTGGACGATCCGCCGGCGCTCCTTGCCGGTCCGTCGCTCGTGTATCCGGAGGTGCTGCGGCGCGCCGGGACGACGGGAACGGTGGTGGTCCAGGTCGTCATCGACACGCTGGGCCGGGCCGAGCCTCGCTCTGTGGTGCTCGAGAGTTCGGACGCCGGCTTCGAGGCGGCGGCGCGGGCGTACGTGCTGGGCGCGGTGTTCCGTCCGGCGCGCACGCACGGCCGGGCGGTGCGCGTGCTCGTGCGCCTGCCGATCGGATTCACCATCCGGTCGACTCGCTGACCGGCGGGCTGGTGCATAGGTTAGTCGCGCAATGAATGCGGCGACGCAAACGGCGATGATCGTGGCAGGTCTCGCGCTCGCCCTGGACCTCGGCGCGGCACCGATCGTGACAGGGCAGGCCCGCGCCGCCGACCTCGTGACGGCGGCGCGGGCGCAGCTCCGCGCCGGCAACGTGGATTCGGGGCTCGTGCTGATCGAGCTGGCGCTCGATTCGACCACGATCGCCACCGGCCGCGACCGGGTAAACGCGCTCGTGTGGCGGGGCGTCTTCCAATTCTTCAAGGGCAAGGACAGTCTCGCGCGCGAGTCGTTTCGCGACGCACTGACGATCGATCCGCGGCTCGATGTCGCCGGCCTGGGGCAACTCGACTCGCTCCTCGCCGCCGACTTCGAAGACGCACGTCGCTCCATCCAGCCGCCGCCGACCGCGCCGCGTCCGTCAGCCGCGCTCGCGCGTCTCGCGGCGGGGCCTGCGCTCGACACGCTTTACAGCTGCATCCCCGACTGTCGCGGGCTCGACCAGCCGCCGCGCGCCCTCACCGGGGAGTTCGAGACGGTGACCGTCGGGAGCGGCGGTGCGGGCACGATCATGGGTGGGATCGCGCTCGTGCGATTCGTGGTAGACAGCGCCGGGCGGGTCGAGCCGGCGTCGATCACGGTGGTGTCGTCGCCCAGCCCGGCGCTGCGGGACACCCTGCTCGAGCACGTCCGCCCGGCGCGGTTCTCTCCGGGCCGGGTCCAGGGTCGCGGCGTGCGGGTCTTGATGCAATGGCGCCTCACCCTGAGGAGCCGGTGAAGGCGACGCCTCACCCGGCTGTCATCGTTTTGTAATGGGTCCTCCACTAGCGGGCGGAGGGGTACGGCGGTATCTCATAATCAGTTACCTGATCGTCCACTGGAGGACGAAACCCTGTGTTTGACAACCTGATCGAGTCCAAGCGGAAGAAGACCGGACGGAAGACGTTCGGCGTGGGCGCGGCGTCTCTGGTGATTCACACCGTCGTGATCGCCGGCGCAGTGTATGCAACGCTCCAGGCCGGGCAGACGGACAACAGCGTCAAGGTGGATACGGCGATGGTGTTCGTGGACCAGCCCAAGCAGGAGAAGCCGCCCGAGCAGCAACCCGTGCAGCTGGACGTGCCGCTCAAGGGATTCCAGACCGTCGTCGCGCCGGACGTGATTCCGACGAACATCCCTCCGGTGAACCTCCAGGAGCATTTCGATCCGAAGGATTACTCGGGCACCGGGGTCGAGGGCGGCATCGCGACCGGGCTGGTGCCGACCGGTAACGAAGTGTTCATGGAAGCCATCGTCGAAGAGAAGCCCGCCGTGCTCTCCGGACCCACGCTGCAGTTTCCGGAGCTGTTGCGACAGGCCCAGATCCAGGGTCGCGTGCTGGTGCAGGCGATCATCGATACGCTGGGTCGCGCCGAGCCGCCCTCCGTCAAGGTGCTGCAGAGTCCCAACCCCGGTTTCGATCAGTCGGCCAAGAGCTACGTTCTCAAGGCGCTGTTCCGGCCCGCGCGAGTGCACGGTCGGGCGGTGCGCGTGCTGATTCAGATTCCCATCGACTTCCGCCTCAAACAGTAAGGACCCCAAAGGAGCCTCCGCCCCATGAGTCTCTCGCTTTACGAGCTGTTCGTCTCGATGGGCCTGTTCGCGAAGGCCATCGTCCTCATCCTGGCGGCGATGTCCATCTTCTCGTGGACCAGCGCCTTCCAGAAGCTGTACCAGATCCTCCGGTCCCAGGGAGAAACGCGGCGATTCGCGCCCGAGTTCTCCCGCTTCCTGCAGGAAGAGCAGCTCGACGGCGCGATCAAGCTCGCCGAGAAGCAGAAGCGGAGCCACGTGGCGCGGGTCGTCGGTGAGGCCCTCTCCGAGGTGAAGCCGCTGCTGCGCGACCGCGCCACGATCACCGCCGCCGACATCAACTCGGTGGAGCGGGCGGTGGAGCGCGAGATCCTCATCGTGTCGGCGGAGCTGAAGCGCGGCCTCGGCATTCTCGCGACGACGGGCTCCACGGCGCCGTTCGTCGGACTGCTCGGCACGGTGATGGGGATCGTGAATGCGTTCACCGGCATGGCGGCATCGGGAGGTGGTGGCTCGCTCGGCGCCGTATCCGCCGGTATCGCAGAAGCCTTGATCACCACCGCCTTCGGCCTCATCGTCGCCATTCCGGCGGTGTGGCTCTACAACTACTTCACCACCAAGATCGACTTCCTCTCCGTCGAGATGACGTACACCTCGAAGGAGCTGATCGACTATCTGATCAAGAGCGTCGGGTCGGAGTTCGGCCGCTCGATCTTCACGAAGGAATTCCAGACGCAGAAGGCGTCGCAGACCAGTGGCCCTGTCAGCCACTAGCGCCCGGGCGGCCGTCAAGGCCGACATCAACGTCACGCCGCTGATCGACGTGATGCTGGTGCTGCTGATCATCTTCATGATCGTCACGCCCCTGATCGCGGCGGGATTTCAGGCCACTATCCCGCGCTCGGCGAACCCCGAGAACCGTCCAGAAGGCTCGGACGAGGTCCGGCTCGGGATCGACAAGGACGGCAAGTTCTGGCTCGACCTGGGGTCGGGGCCGAAGCAGATCCCGGACGACCAGCTGCCGCAGCGGCTCGAGACCATCTACGAGACTCGCACGCAGGACAAGATCCTGTTTCTGAAGGCGGACCAGAACATCGAGTTCGGCCGCGTGCAGCAGGCGATCGAAATCGCCCGTAGCGCAGGGGTGCGCGTCGTCGGCGCCATCACCGAGCAGAAACAGACGCTCACGAAAAAGAAAGAGGGGGGCTGACCGATGGCGATGGGGTCCACCGGCGGCGGCGAGGGGCTCAGCTCCGAGATCAACGTCACGCCGCTGATCGATGTGCTGCTGGTGCTGCTGATCATCTTCATGATCACCCAGCCGATGTCCCGCAAGGCGTTCGACGTGCAGGTGCCGCCGAAGCAGCAAACCAAGAGCAAGACGCCGCCCCAGGCCCAGATCGTGCTCGAGTTACGACCCGACGGGTCGTATGCGATCAACGGCCAGCCGTACCAGCCCAACGAGCTCGATCGGGCGTTTCACCAGATCTACGACCCGCGCCCGGCCAAGCTGCTGTTCATCAAGGCCGCGCCGAACCGCAAGTACATCGACGTGATGCAGGCGATGGACATCGCGCACGGAGCGGGTGTCCAGGTCATCGGCTTCACGCCTCCGGAACAGGCCAAGAAATAGCCGGCCGCGACGCGGTCGCGCCGTGGTGTAGGGGCGCAGCATGCTGCGCCCCTACGTGCGTTGTCGGGGTATACCACACGCATCGTGAACCCAGCGTCCCCCGACCACCCGCCGCTCCCCGGGCTGCGCTTGCCGCTCGGCCGCCGTCGGTTCGGGCCGGGCGCGGCGCTGGCGGTGTTTGTCCATACGGTGATCATCGCCGCCCTCATCATCCGCGGGCGTGAGCTCCAGGGGCGAGGACAGGGCGGCGCGCCGGCGCCCGGGGCTCCGAGAGTGAACTTCTTCGTCATCCCGGCGGGGGCGCCGGCAGCCGTCGACATGGCGTCGCCGCCACGCCTCACCCTGTCCGATCTGTCCGCCCTCGGCCGTATCCACGTCGAGCTGCCGCCCGTCGCGCTGCCGCTGGCCGCGCTGCCGTTGCCGACGGCCGCACTCGGGGGCGGAGGCGGGGCGGGGGGGGCGGGCGGGGCGGTGGGAGGGCGGGGCACGGCCATTGCGGCTGTCGCCGGCGCCGGCGTGGGGTCTGGAACGGGGGACGAAGCGGGTTACATTTTCCCCGCCTCGCCGCGGACGGCGATTCTGCCGCCGCTGGCCAGGGTTCCCGGCTCGGTGGCGGGTCGCACCTACCGCGTGAAGTTCTGGGTCTCGGTCGAGGGCCGGGTCACGCGGGTGGACGTGGAGCCGCCGATTTCGGACGCGGCCTATGCCCGGGAGTTTCAGCAGCGGATGATGGCGTACCAGTTCTACCCGGCCCACACGCGGGACGGGCGGAACGTGACCTGTGTCGTAATGATCCCCCTTCGCATCGGTAACTAGCCCGTCGCTAGCGCGGGCTCCAAGGAGTCACAACCTACTATGCTGATGGTTCTCGTCCTCGGGCTTTCTGTCCTCGCCCTGGCCGTCGCCTGGGGCCTGCGGGGCTACGTGCTCCGGCAAGACAACGGCACCCCCGACATGCGGAGGATCTCCGACGCGATCCAGGAAGGCGCGGAAGCCTTCCTGCGGCGGCAGTACCGCACCATCGGCACGCTGAGCATCGCGCTGGGGGTGGTGATCTACGTGTTGTACGCGTTCTTCCGCAAACCGCACGCGGACGAGCCCGCGGCCGCGACCCTCGCGCTCACGACCACCCTCTCCTTTGTGTTCGGGGCACTGTGTTCGGGCGTCGCCGGCATCGTCGGCATGTACGTGGCCGTGCGCTCGAACATCCGCACTGCCAGCGCGGCGCGCACGAGCCTCAACAAGGCGCTCCAGATCGCGCTGCGCGGCGGGGCGGTGAGCGGGCTCTTCGTGGTGGCGATGAGCCTGTTCGGCGTCGGGCTGCTCTACACGATCCTCGAGGCCCTGCACTTCGAGCCGACCAAGATCCCGCTGATGATCGTGGGCTACGGGTTCGGCGCGTCGTTCGTCGCGCTGTTCGCGCAGCTGGGCGGCGGGATCTACACCAAGGCGGCCGATGTCGGCGCCGACCTGGTGGGCAAGGTGGAGGCGGGGATTCCCGAAGACGATCCACGCAACCCTGCCGTAATCGCCGACTTGGTGGGCGACAACGTGGGCGATTGCGCGGGGCGCGGCGCCGACCTGTTCGAGTCGACGGCGGCCGAGAACATCGGCGCGATGATTCTGGGATCCGGGCTCGCGCTCGCGAACCCCGGCACGTTCAGCCCGGCGCAGGTGGTGGGACTGATGTTGTTCCCGCTCGTGGCACGTGCCTTTGGACTCGTGGCGTCGATCATCGGCGTGCTGATCGTGAAGGCCCGCGAAGATGAGGACCCGATGCACGCGCTCAATCGCGGATACATGTGGACGGCGGTGCTCGCCGCCGCCGGGTTCGTGGGCGGGACCTACTGGCTGCTCAACCCGCCCACCTTCCCGGCCGCGTGGTGGCACTTCGCGCTGTGCGGCGTGATTGGGATCGTCACGTCCATCGCGTTCGTCTACATCACGCAGTACTACACCGAGTACCGGTACCGCCCTGTCAAGTCGATCGCCGCCGCCTCCGTTACCGGACCGGCGACGAACATCATCGCGGGCTTTGCCGTGGCGCTCGAGTGCACCGCGCTGCCGACCTTTACGATTTCGGCCGCGATCATCGCCTCCTACAAGCTGGGGGCCTCGAGCGGGCTGGCGCACGCCGGGCTGTTCGGGACGGCGGTGGCCACGATGGGGATGCTGGGGACGGCGGCCTACATCCTCGCGATGGACACCTTCGGCCCGATCACCGACAATGCCGGCGGCATCATCGAGATGTCCCATCAGCCCGAGGACATCCGCCGCCGCACCGACCGCCTCGACGCCGTGGGCAACACGACCAAGGCGCTCACCAAGGGCTACGCGATCGGCTCGGCGGCCCTCGCCGCGTTCCTGCTCTTCTCGGCCTACTTGGACGAGGTCGCAGCGCTCGGCTCGCCGCTCGCCTCGGTCGATATCTCGAAGCCGGAAGTGTTCGTGGGCGGGTTGCTCGGCGCCATGCTCGTCTTCTGGTTCTCGGCGCTCGCCATCAGCGCCGTGACGAAGGCAGCCGTGAGCGTGATCCAGGAAGTGCGCCGCCAGTTCCAGGCCGACCCCGGGATCCTCAAGGGCACGTCGCGTCCCGATTACGGCCGGGCGGTGGACATCGTGACCGTGGGGGCGCTCAAGGCGATGGTGGCGCCCGGGCTCCTCGCCGTGGGCATGCCGATCGCCGTGGGTCTGGTGTTCAAGGTGCTGTTCCACGTCGGGGCCGAGACCGTGGCCGCGTTCCTGATGGTGGGCACCATCGGCGGTATCCTCATGGCCACCCTGCTCAACAACGGGGGCGGGGCCTGGGACAACGCCAAGAAGTTCATCGAGACGGGCGAGTACGGTGGGAAGGGGAGTCCGACCCACAAGGCGGCGGTGGTCGGTGACACCGTCGGCGATCCGTTCAAGGACACGGCGGGGCCTTCGTTGCACGTGCTGATCAAGCTGTTGAGCACGGTCACGCTGGTGCTGGCGCCGCTGTTTGTCTAGCTCGCGGCAGCTCTTCCGCCGCAAGCCGATCGCCGAGCTGCTCGCCGAGGGCGAGAGCCCGTACGCCCTGAAGCGCGCCCTCGGTGCCGGCGATCTCATCATGCTCGGCATCGGCGCCGT
>QHUD01000270.1 GCA_003221085.1 Gemmatimonadota bacterium | reverse complement strand
AGGCATGGGGATCCACCCGGAAGAGGAGCTGTCCGAACTCGACGGGCTGGGCGTTCTCCACGAGCACCTCCCGCACCACACCCGCCACTTCGGACTCGATTTCGTTCATGATCTTCATCGCTTCGATGATGCAGACGACTTGACCCGTCGCCACCCGGCTCCCCGCCTTCACGTAGGGCTCCGCGCCGGGCTCCGGAGCCGAGTAATACGTCCCGACCATGGGGGACTTGATCTCGACCAGATGCGACGGCGTGACGGCTGCGGGCGCCGGGCCCGTGGAGCCGGGACCCGCCCCCGGCGCCGCGGCGGGCGCCTGCGACACCACCGTATGCCGGCTGTCCTCATTGGTCGTATGCCCGGCCTTGCTGACCCGCACCGACGACCACGCCCCGAACAAACCCCGACGGACCTCGATCGCACCAAGCTCGGGCGCCTCCCGCAGGATCTTCACCAGCTGCGCGATGATGTCGAGGTTCATGGCTCCCAAAGTTACACGAGCTCCAAGAGGTCCGTCAGCCCATCGCTCAGGAGCTCCGGCCCCGCCGGAGCGAGATGTACGTCGTCTTCGATCCGCACCCCGCCGTCCCCCGGGAAATACACGCCGGGCTCGATCGTCACCACCGCGCCCGTGGGCAGAGGATCGGCGTTGGTCTTCGAGAGGCGCGGCGCTTCGTGCACCTCGAGTCCCAGCCCGTGACCCAGCGAGTGGCCGAACGCCTCGCCGAACCCCCGCGCCGTGATGGGGTCGCGCGCGAGGGCGTCCGCATCCCGCCCGCTCATGCCGGCGTGCACGCCCGCGCGCGCGCGCTGCTGGGCCTCGCGCACCAATCCGTACAACACCTGCTGCCGCTCAGTTGCCCGCGCCCCCACCACCACGGTGCGCGTGATGTCCGCGCAGTAACCGTCCACCTGAGCCCCGAAGTCTAGCAGCAACCACTCGCCGGCCGCCACCACTCGATGGCTCGAGCGCGCGTGCGGCAGGGCGCTGCGCGGTCCCGATGCCACGATGGTCGCGAACGGATGACCCTCGCTGCCCAGCCGGCGCAATGTCCCCTCCAAGACTCCGGCGATCGCGAGCTCGGTCGCGCCGGGGCGCACCTGCGCGAGCGTCTGGCGCAGCGCCTCGCCGGCCAGCCGGGCGGCGCTTCGGATGGCAGCCACCTCGCCCGCGTCCTTCGCCGCGCGCAGCCGCTCCACCAGCTCCGTGGTGGCTATCCACCGCCACGCCTTGCCCGCCTGCGCGAACCGCTCCGCGTCGTGCACCGACAGCGCGTGGGCCTCGTAGCCGAACGTGCTCAGCGGGCCCAGCGTGGTGAGCTCCTTGAAGAAGCGGTCCCACACACTGGTGCTGTCGACTTCGACTCGCGCCACCGCGCCCGCCTCCGCCCGCGCCTGCGCGTCGTAGCGGAAGTCCGTCACGAGCAGCACATCGGCCCGCGTGACCGCGACGACCGCCGCCGAGCCCGAAAACCCCGTGAGGTAACGGATGTTGGCGTGCGAGGTGACGACCAGACCGTCGAGGGCCTCCGCCTCCAGCGCGCGGACGAGCGCCTCCTGCCGGTCGCGCCGCCGATCAACCGCCACGGCGGGCCTGGAGAAAGCCGACCAGGCCCTCGAGTCCCAGCCGATAGCTCTCGGCGCCGAAGCCGGTGACCATCCCCACGGCCGCGTCCGCGAGCACCGAGCGGCGCCGCTCCGGCTCGCGCGCGAAGATGTTCGAGAGATGCACCTCCACGAATGGCACGCGCACCGCGAGCAAGGCGTCCCGCACCGCGAGACTCGTGTGCGTGAAGGCAGCGGCGTTGATCATCACACCGTCCGCTTTTCCCTTGAGGCGCTGGATGGCATCGACCAACTCGCCCTCGTGGTTCGTCTGGGCCCACGAGACCTCGACGTCCAGCGCGCGCGCCCGCTCGCGCGTGCGCGCTTCGATCTCGCCGAGGGTGATTCGCCCGTACAACTCCGGCTCTCGCTCCCCCAGCAGATTCAGGTTCGGGCCGTTCAACACGGCGATGTGCACTAGGACTTGAGGCCCCTGAGCCAGGCCTGGAACTGATCGAGGTCGCCCTCGTCCTCGAGCGGCGGCCGGAGTCCAGCGCCGGACGTCCGCGGGGGCGGCGTCGCGCCCTGATCGAATGACAACCCGCTACTCTGCTGCACGGCCGGTGGCGGCACAACGGGCCGAGGCTCGGGCGCCGGGGCGGCGGGGGCGGGGGCGGGGGCCGCGCCCGAGTGGCGCGGGCCCTCGTCCCCGAACACCTCATCGAGCGAGATCGAGTCGAGCGCCGGCCTCGTCGCCTCGCCCGGAGAGACCACGCCCTCATGGGAGCCCGGCTCGGCATCGGAATGCGCTATCGCAAACGCGTTGTCGAGCGGAGACCTGGCTGGCGGACTCGATGGCGCGGGTCCGGGAGCTCCCGGTCGGCCGCCGAGGATGCGCTTGAGGAAGACCTGCACGGTCTCACCCGTCGCGGCGGTCCCTTCCCGGTCTCCACCGCCCGTCAACGCTTCCACCCGCCCCCGGAGTCGCCGATCCGCCGGCCGCTTCGCCAGGAGCGCCTCGTACACACGGAGGGCGTCTTCCTGGTGACCCTGTCGCAGATACAACTCGGCCATCGTCTCGGTGAGCACCGGCTCGACGCGCGACAGCGCGGCCGTGTCCGCTGCGCCATCGTCGTCCGATAGCGCGACCGCTGCAGGCGGCGGCGTTGGCGGAGCCGCAGAGGCGCCCCCCGAAGCAGCGGGCGCCCGCTGGGCTGCTGCGAAGGGGGGCGCCTCTTGGGCGACGACGGGCGGCTCCGGAGGGAGCGCCCCTCCCATGTCATCCGGCATGATCAGCGGCAAATCGATCTTCGGCTCGTCCTCCAGCCCCCCGCCCGTGTCGGGCGGCGTACCGAACAGCCCGCTATCATACTGGCTGTGCGCCAGGCCCTCGACCACTAAGTCCTGGGGCTTGAGCTCCACCTCCTCCTGCACCTCGATCCCGTCCGCCTTGGCGGCGCTGTGTGCCACGGCGTTGAAGTCGAGCGTCCCGTCAAACGTCTCGATGTCGGCGGGTGCGCCCTT
>QHUD01000031.1:6283-17907 GCA_003221085.1 Gemmatimonadota bacterium | reverse complement strand
GTCCTCGTCGTGGACGACAGCGCCCTGATGCGGCGTGTCGTCAGCGACGTGCTGGGTGGTGGAGAGGGGATCGCCGGCGCCGGCGAGTTCCGGGTGGTGGGGACGGCGCGGGACGGCTTCGACGCAGTCCGCAAGGTTCATCAGTTCGACCCCGATGTCGTTACGATGGACCTGGAGATGCCCGAGCTCGACGGTTTGGGCGCGATCGGCTACATCATGTCGGAGTCGCCGCGTCCCATCGTGGTCGTGAGCGCGCACGCCGGTCCGGGGACGGGTGCGGCAATCCGCGCCCTCGAGCTGGGTGCGATGGAAATCGTCGCCAAGCCGGATGAAGCGAACCGCGCAGCGCTCGTGAGGATGGGGCCGGAGCTGCGCGCCGCGCTGCGCCGCGCGCTCGCCGCCGACGTATCCCACGTATCCGTCATGGTCCGTCCGGCCGCGCCCCCTCCGCGGCGCGCCCCCGAAGCGGGGCTGCGGCCACGCGCGCGGCTCGTGGTGGCCATTGCCGCGTCCACGGGAGGACCCCGTGCCCTCGCGGAAGTGATCCCGCGCCTCGCTACCGGCCGCGGCGCCGCCGTGCTCGTCGTCCAGCATATGCCGCCCAAGTTCACGCGCTCGCTCGCCGAGCGGCTCGATTCCTTGTCCGGGCTGCGCGTGGTCGAGGCCGACGACGGCGCGCCTGTGGTCGCCGACACGGCGTACGTGGCGCCGGGCGATTATCATATGCGGGTGCGCCGCGCCACCGACGGCCCCGCGATCGCGCTCGACCAGGAACCGCCCGTGTGGGGCGTCCGCCCCGCGGCCGACCCCCTCTTCCGCTCCGTGGCCCAGGTGTTCGGCGCGCAGAGCATCGGCGTCGTCCTCACCGGCATGGGACGCGACGGCGCGGAGGGCGTGCGCGTCATCCGTGCCGCGGGCGGTGGCGGGATCGCCCAGGATCGGGAGTCGGCCGTGATCGCGGGGATGCCGACGGCCGCGGTGCAGCTCGGCGGAGTAGAGGCGGTATTCCCCCTCGCCGAGATCGCCGAGCGGATCGATCGCGAACTGGTGGCGCGCGGAGCGGGCATCGGAGGCCGCACGTGACGGCATGGGTGAGGGGAGGGGCGCAGCATGCTGCGCCCCTACATCGGTCGTGAGCCGGGGCTACCTGCTCGTGCGCGTCGACGGCAAGGAGTACGGCCTGCCGCTCGCGTGCGTGCTCGAGGTGGGCGACCTGGCCGAGGTGCTCGACGTGCCGCGCGCCCTGCCCGCGATGCGTGGGCTCACGCCGCTGCGCGGGCGGCTCGTTCCGGTCGTCCATCTCGGCGCGCTGTTGGGCGAGCGGACCGTGGTGCGTGAGCCCGCACTGCCGGTGCCGCGGGGCGAGTCGCTGCCGTGGGCGTCGGGGGTGGCGCGCCGCCGTGGGGTCCTCGTGCCGATCCTCGACCTGGACGCGCTGGGAGATCGCATCGGATGACCACAGGCGACGACGTCCAGCTCGTCACCTTCAAGGTGGCCGGCCAGGACCTGGCCTTCAACATCTTCCAGGTGGAGCGCATCCTCCGGTACGAAGCCCCCGCGCCGCTGCCGAAGGCGCCCGATTTCCTCGAGGGTGTGCTGCGCTACCAGGGCGTCGCCGTGCCGCTCGTGGATCTCCGCAAACGGCTGAGCGCGCCCGCGCCGCTCCGCGAGGAAACGCGCACGGTGATCCTCGAATGGGAGGGCGGCAAGCTTGGCGTCATCGTGGACGCCGTCACCGAGGTGCTGCAGGTCGCCGCCCCCGAGATCACGGCGCCCTCGGCGCTCGTGAAAGGCCTCGCCGCGGAGTACATCACCGGCCTGGTTGTGAAAGACGGGCGGACGATCATCGTGCTCAACACCGCGCGCCTGCTCTCGTCCAAGGAGAAGCTGGCGCTCGAGTCGGCGGTCCGGGAACCGGCGAAGGCGTGATGGTCGGCAGCCCCCTTCCTGCCCTGCGATCCGAGTACGAGGAGATCGCGCGTCGCCTCGAGACGGTGACGGGCGGCGCCGAGCGCGAGGCCGTGAAGCGCGAGATCATCGCCTACTTCAAGCAGGTCGATTCGCTCATCGGCGAGCTGTCGGCGCTCAAGGAAGAGGTCCGCAAGTTGGTGGACCGCTTCAAGCAGGTCGCCGCCTCGACGGCGGAGGCGTCGGCGCCGGAGTTCACGGGCACCCGGCCCGCGGTCCACGCCGACCACATCGGCGCGTCGACCTTCATCGAAAAGGGGTGGAGCCTCATCTCTCTCGGGGACCACGCCGGCGCGATCCAGGCGCTGCACAAAGCGCTGCAGCTCTCCCCGGGAGAGACGCAGGCGGAATCGCTCCTCGGGTGGGCGCAGATGCTGCATGAGGACTACGACGACGCGCTCGGCACCTTTCAGAAGGTCCTCATGAAGGAGCCGGCGAACTCGCTCGCCCGGATCAACGTCGGCTACATCTGTCTGAAGAAACGGATCTTCGGCGAGGCCATCGAGCACCTCTCGAAGGCGATCCGGCTCGACAACGACAAGAAGGCCACCCTCTACGCCCACTTCTATCTCGGCCTGGTCTATCTCCAGCGCGAGATGTATGAAGATGCCCAGACCTTCTTCCAGAAAACCCTGAAGCTGGGGCCGAACCTGATCGAGGCCTATTACGAGCTGGGGCGCGCCTACTGGTTCGGCGGCGATCAGGACCAGGCGAAGCGCGCCTGGGAAGACGGTTTGAAGGCGAACAAGTTCAACCCCTGGGGCAAGAAATGTCAGGAAACCCTGGCCCGCGCGCTCCAGGGGCAGGAGCCGCCGCGCACCTAGGCCTCGTCTGGCTGCTGCTGCAGAGCGGACCGCCGGTGGGCGTCACGGTGGGTCGCGTGACGGCGGTGGCTTGGCCGTCGCAACAGGCGCTGGCCGTCGGGCTCGCCCAGGCCGCCGACCGAGCGGCGCCGTTCCCCGGCGTCGGGCCGCTGCCCGATCGTCCCATCCGCCTCATGCTCGCTCCCACACGCGCCGCGTTCGATTCGCTGACGGGCGGCCGCTTGCCGAGCTGGAGCGAGGGCGCCGCGTTCCCGGACCGCAGCACGGTCGTGCTCCTGTCCGACCGTCCCACCGTCCGGCTGTCCGCCGCGCTCCGACACGAGCTCGCGCACCTGGCGTTGCGCGGTCGCGTCCGCCGTCCGCTGCCGCTTTGGTTCGAGGAGGGGTACGCGGCCGTGGCGGCCGGCGAGTGGGACCGCCTCGACGCCCTGAGGCTGAATTGGCAGGTGGCGCGCGGTGTGCGGCTCGATCTGGACGAGTTGGACCGGGCGCTCCGGGGCGACCAGCCGGAAGCCACCACGGCGTACGCGCTCGCCACCACCGCCGTCCTGCTGCTCGAGCGGTGGGGGGGTGGGCACGGGTTGGATCCCCTGATCGAGCACCTGACGCGCGACCCGACGCTCGACGCCGCGCTGCGGCACACCTATCACCTGACCGAGGGCGACTTCGAGGTTCGGTGGCAGGGGGACGTGGCGGCGCGCTACGGCTGGCTCGGTTGGGCCGGCGCCGTCGGGTTATTCTGGGCCGGGCTGGGCCTCATGCTCATCTGGCTGGTTCGGCTGCGGCGCCGGCGCGACCGCGGGCGGAGGGCGCTGCTCGACGAGGGGTGGACGCTGCCCCCGGACGACGAGCCAATTGCTTGACGACGTTGGCATTGCGGCGTAAACTCCTGCCCTTATGTCCGACCAGGGTTTGGCTCGCTCGCGACTGCACTTCGGACCGAGAAACTGGCTGTTCCTGGCCGCAGCCGTCGCGGCGCTCGCCACCGGGTATTGGCTGTTACACCAGGGCTCGACGACCGCGGCACCGATTCTGCTCGTGTTAGGGTACTGCGTTTTCTTTCCGGTAGGCCTCGCACAGACCGAAACGGGAGGAGTGCGCGCGTGAGATTGCTGCGATGGGTGGTCGGGATGGGCTGCATTGCCACGGCCGCTCCAGCACAGGTTTCCTACCAGTCACAGCAACCCACCGAAAAGCTGCTCGTTCTGCCGCTCATGGTGAAATCGCCGGCCGACTCCGCGTTCAGCATCGCGGTGATGGACGTGGCGCGCGAGAAGCTCGGCGGGATGGCGCGCTACAAGATCCAGGTCATTCCCAAGCCCAAGCTGTGCGAGGCCCTCAAGGCGTCAGACTATAGCTGCGACGTGCTGCTGGACGAAACGCAGGCGAACCAGCTCGGCCGGTTCCTCTCCGTGAACGCGTACACGACCGGGACGCTCGAGCGCAGCGGCGGCACCGTGACGACGACGCTGCGCGTCCGCGACATCGGCAGCTCGGGCCTCGCGTCGCTCTTCACGGTGACGGTCAGCAATCCCGGCACGGCGGCGTCGGTGGGAGAGGCGACTGCGCAGCGTCTCAACAACCTCGTCCGCGCGGGCGAGCAGGCGCGCGAATGCGACGATCAGCGCAAGAAGAGTCAGTTCTCCAGAGCGCTCGACGCCGCCCGCAAGGCGCAGTCGATCGAGCCGAACCTCCCGGCGGCCCACATCTGCATCGCCACCGTGTATGAGGCGCAGCATATGCCGCTGGACAGCCTGCTCGCGGCCTATCAGCGCGCCGCGAAGGGCGACTCCCTCAACGCCACCGCGTGGGAGAACATCGCCCACCTCTACCAGCAGAAGGGCGACACCCTCAAGGCGATCGACGCCCTGATCCACGAGCTCGCGGGCGAGCCGCAAAATACGCAGCTGCGGCTCGGCATCGTGGAGCTGCTGCGGCAGCAGAAGCGGTACGCGCAGGCGAAGGCGCTGCTCGACGACGGGCTCGCCAAAAACCCGAACGAGCAGCGGTTCATCGACAGCCGGCAGCGGATCTGCATCGAGGGCGAGCTGTGGCGCTGCGTGCTGGACGGTTTCGTAGAGCAGGCGAAAAACGACCCGACCAAGCTGGGCGACAGTACCGTCCTCAAGGCGGCACTCGGGGCGGCGCAACAGCTCTCGGACACCCAGCAGTTGCTGTTTTTCAGTCGGGCGGCGGTGACGCACTTCGCCAAGTCCGCCGCGTTCTGGAAGGCGCTCGGATCGGCCTACGAATTGAAGAGTCAAAAAGACTCGTCCGTCTGGGCGTACAAGCAGTCTTTGAAGCTCGACCCGACCGATGTGAAGGCATCGCTGCTCGTCGCCCGAGGCATCGTCGAAGGGGCGACCTATGACACGGCCCAGGGCAACAAGCTGAAAGCTGACACGGCCGCGCTGCGGGCGTTCCGCAACGCATTCGCCGACCGCATCGACAGCGCGAAGACATATCTCGCCCCGGCCTTGAGCTCACCCGACTCGAGCGACCGCCTGAGCGCGGCCGTGTTCATGTTGACCGCCGGGTCGAAGGTCGCGCAGGCAGGCGCATACGATCGCGCCTACCCGTGGCTCGACCAGTTGCTGCAGCTCGTCGCACCGCGCACGCCGGCGGACACCGTCGGCCCGCGCCAGCAGATCCGACTGCAGGCGAGCTTCTGGTTCGGCGTGTCGTCGGTCGCATCGCTCTCGGGACCATGGACCGCCATGACCAAGAGCAAGAGCTGCAACGACGCCAAGGCCATCAGCGACCGTCTTGCGCGGACGAAAGAGACGCTGGTGTTCGGCGCACGCGTCCACCCACCCACGGCGAACACGATGCTGCAGAACGTGTCCAAGTTCGAGGCGGTCATGCCGCAGGTGAAGAAGCAATTCAAGTGCAAGAATTTCTGAGGCATTGAATTGACTTCCGCACCGGCCTATATTGCCACCCTCCGTCGCAGGGGGCTGTAGCTCAGCTGGTTAGAGTGCCGGTCTGTCACACCGGAGGTCGCGGGTTCGAGCCCCGTCAGCCCCGCCTGAACCCGCCTCGCGGGACGACGCACCCGGCCCCGCCTGCCACGGCAGGCGGGGCTTTCGTTTTTTTTTCGGGAGGGCATTGACCTCCAGCTACCATGTTCCGGTCCTGGCCGATGCCGTACGGGAGTGGACGACGGGCGGCCGCCGCATCGTGGATGCGACGGTCGGCGGCGGCGGCCACGCGACGCTGTTTCGCGAGCTCGGCGCGGAGGTGCTCGCCGTTGATCGCGACCCCGAGGCGATCGCCGCGACGCGCGCCCGCCTGGGCGACACGGAGATCCGCTATTCCACCGGCCCGTTCGGCTCGGCCAAGGTGCTGGGCACGATCGAGACCTTCCGCCCTGACCGCATCTTCCTCGATCTGGGCGTCTCGTCCCACCAGCTCGATACCGACGCCCGCGGGTTTACCTTTCGTCCCGGGGCGCCGCTCGACATGCGGATGGCGGCGGGACACGGCGTGACGGCCGCCGACGTCCTGAACACCTGGCCCGAGGCACGGCTGGCCGAAGGGTTCGGCGAGCTCGCGGACGAGCCGCGCGCGCGCCGCCTCGCCCGGGCCGTGGTGCGGCGGCGCGCCACCGCGCCGTTCGCGACGAGCGACGATCTCGTGAACGCGATTCGCGAGGCGCGCGGGCCGCGCTCGGGTCCCTCCGACTTCGCGCGCCTGTTCCAGGCGCTGCGGATCGTGGTGAACCAGGAGCTCGAGCAGCTCGAGCTCGCGCTGCCGGCGCTCCGCGCCACGCTCGGGCCCGGCGGTCGCATGGCGGTGATCACCTACCACTCGGGCGAGGACCGCATCGTGAAGAACGCGTTCCGCGACTGGAGTCGGTCGTGCGTCTGCCCACCCCGTCAGCCCGTGTGCACGTGCCGCGGGCGCCCGCTGGGCCGCCTGCTCACGCGCAAGCCGGTGCGCCCCAGTCCCGCCGAGGTGCGCGACAACCCCCGGTCCCGCTCGGCACAGCTGCGCAGCTTCGAAGTGACACCGGGGCGCGATGACTAAGGGCCGTCACTGGGTGGCCCTGTGGCTCGCGGCCTTCCTCGTGACCACATGGGTGGTCTACGCCCGTCAGACCGCCGCCATCCGCGCGGCCCGCGAGCTCGCCGACCTCCGGGCCCGCCGCGCCAACTTGGACGGGCACCGCGCCGATCTCGAGCGCCGCATCCGCGCGGCGGAGAGCCGCGCGGTGCTCGTTCCCCGCGCCCAGGCGCGGCTCGGCCTGCACCTGCCGAGCGACAGCGAGATCGTTCTGGTCCCTGCTCCGAGCGGGTCGCATTAGCGAATGGCCCGGCCGGGGGTCCGCATCCAGGTCGTGGAGTTCGGAGTCCTCGTGGGCCTGGCCTTGCTGGTGGCGCGCGCGGTCCAAGTGCAGATCCTCCACGGTCGTCGCTGGGCGGAGGAAGCGCAGGCGCAGCGCACCGAGCGGATCGTGCTCCAGGCGCGTCGCGGTACGTTGTACGACCGCCACGGCACGCCGCTCGCCGTCACGCAGGAGACCTATCACGTGGGCATCGCCCCCAACGAGCTGCGCGACCCGGCCACCGACGGCGCGCTCATCGGCCGGCGACTCGGGCTCACGGCACGCACCTGGCAGCAGGCGCTGCGTCGACGATACGCCTACTTTGCGGGGCCCTACAGCGCACTCGAAGTGCAGCCCCTCAGGAGCGTGCGAGGCGTGCACCTCGAATCGGTGCTCAACCGCTTCTATCCCGATCCCGCCGTCGCGCGCGCGACCATCGGCCGTCTGGGAGACGACGGCCTGGGCGCCTCTGGGCTCGAGCGGACGCTCGACAGCCTGGTGGCGGGCCGGGCGGGCGCGGCGGTGGTGCTCAAGGACCGCGCCGGACGCGAGTACGAGTCGCCGGCGCGCGTGATCGCCCCGCCCGTGCCCGGGCTCGACGTCGTGCTGACGCTCGACTTGGAGCTCCAGGAGATCGCGCAGCGGGCCCTGGACGACGCGCTGCGACACATGGATGCGGACGCCGGCGACGTCGTGATGGTCGATCCGGCGACCGGTGAGGTGCTGGCGCTCGCCTCGCGCCAGCGGGACGGCAGCGCGCGCCCGAGCGCCTTCACCGACACCTTCGAGCCCGGCTCCCTGGCGAAAATCTTCGCCGCCGCCGCACTGCTCTCGCTGCGCCGTGTGGCGTCCACGGATCAGGTGTCGGGGGAGGGGGGCAAGTGGCGGGTCCTGGGGCGCACCATCACCGATGACGACCCGCAGCCCTCGCTCACGCTGGCCGACGCGATTCGCGTGTCGAGCAATATCGCCATCGCCAAATTTGCGGCGCGGCTCACGCCCGGGGAGCAATACGCGGCGCTGAGGGACTTCGGGTTCGGGGCGCTCACCGGGATCGAGTTTCCTGCGGAGGCCACCGGGCGCCTGCGGCCGCCCTCCGAATGGACGCGTCCCAGCGCGGCGAGCCTCGCCATGGGGTACGAGCTGTCGGTGACCCCGATCCAGGTCGCGATGGCCTACGGAGCCCTCGCCAACGACGGCCTGCTGCTCCAGCCCACGCTGATCCGCGAGGTCCGGAGCGCGGGCGGCGGGCTGCGCTACCGACATCGTCCGGAGCCGGTGCGGCGCGTCGTCTCCCCCGCGGTGGCGGCGGCGTTGCGGAACCTGCTGCGCGGCGTCGTGGAGCGCGGCACCGGAACCGAGGCGGCGCTCACCAACTTTCCGGTGGCGGCGAAGACCGGAACGGCCCGCCGCGTCGTGAACGGCCGCTATGCGGCGGGCGAATACACCGCCTCGTTCGCCGCGCTGTTCCCGGCGGACCAGCCGCAGCTCGTGCTGGTCGTGAAGATCGACAATCCCCACAAGGGGAGCTATTTCGCGGCCCAGACCGCGGCGCCGGTGACGCGCTCGATGCTCGAGCAGGCGCTCGCGACCCGCACGGTGGCGCTCGACCGGGCGCGGCTCTCTACCGCCGCCCCGCGCGCCGCGACGGCGCCCACCGACGACGATGGGGGCCTGGTGCCCTACGTGGTCCCCTGGCCTTATCAACCCGACAGCGGCGGCGTGGGGCCACGCCGCGCGGTGCCCGACGTGGCTGGCGTCGGCATGCGGGAAGCGGTGCGCACGCTGCACCGGCGCGGGTTCCGCGTGTCGCTCCGGGGCTGGGGTATCGCGGAGCACACCTGGCCGGCGGCGGGGGACAGCGCGGCCGCCGGCTCGATGGTCACCCTGTTCGCCGACCCCTACGCGGCCGTCCGGATCCGCGCCCGCGGTCCCGTGCCTCCCCGCCGCGGCCCGCGGCGATGACCCGGCTCCAGGAGATCGTCGCCGCGCTGCAGCGGGCGCAGCTGCTCGTCGAAATGCCCGACTTGCACACCTGGCCCGAGATCACCGGCCTCACGGCCGACAGCCGGAAAGTGGAGCGCGGCATGCTGTATTGCGCCGTGCACGGTTCGGTACAGGACGGGCACGAGTTCGTGACGGCCGCGCGCCAGCGGGGCGCCGCGGCGGCGCTGGTGGAGCGTGAGCAGCCGGTAGATGTGCCCCAGATCCTCGTGCGCGACGGTCGGCGCGCCGCGGCTGTCGCGGCGGAGACGTGGTACGACCGTCCCGCCGCGAAGCTCGATCTGGTCGGCGTCACGGGGACGAACGGCAAAACGACGTCCGTCACGTTGCTCCGCCACGTGCTGTCGGCGCTCGAGCCGACCGGCTCGATCGGCACGCTGGGCGCTTTCGATCCGGCGGGCGACGCCGTGCCGAGCGAGGCCGGCAACCTCACCACGCCGGGGCCGATCGACCTTCAGGCGACGCTGGCCGCGCTGGTCGCGCGCGGCGCGCGCGCCGCGGCGATGGAAGTCTCCTCCCACAGCCTCGATCAGGGGCGCGTGGACGGACTCCTGTTCCGCGCGGCCCTCTTCACCAACCTCACGCGCGACCACCTCGACTACCACAAGACCCTCGAAGACTATTTCCGCGCCAAAGCGAAGCTGGTGCAGTACGTCGCACCCGACGGGCTCGAGGTGGTGAACGCCGACGATCCCGCGTGGCTCAGGCTGCGGCGCGAGCACCGTCGGGTGACGTTCGGCGAGCGCGGGGGCGAGGTGACGGCGCGGGGCGTCGGACTCGACGCCGCGGGCACGCGCTTCGAGCTGGTCACCCCGATGGGCCGGGCGGACGTGCGCCTGCCGCTGCTGGGCCACTTCAACGTGGCCAACGCCCTCGGCGTGGCGGCGTGTGCCTGGGGGCTGGGCGTCCCGGTGGACACCGTGGCCGAGCGCCTGACGCGCGCGCCGCAAGTCCCGGGTCGCATGGAGCGGATTGCCGGGCGGCCGTGTACTGTGCTGCGCGATTACGCCCATACGCCCGACGCGCTCGAGCGGGCGCTCGAGACGTTGCGCCCCCTCACGCAGGGCCGGCTGATCGTCGTGTTCGGTGCGGGGGGCGATCGCGACCGCGGCAAGCGCGCCCCGATGGGCACGGTGTGCGTGCGCCTCGCGGACATCGCGATCGTCACGTCGGACAATCCGCGCACCGAGGACCCGGAGAAGATCCTCGACGACGTGGAGGTCGGAATGCGGGCCAAGCCGCATCACCGCGAAGTCGACCGCCGCCGTGCCATCGCCCGTGCCCTCGAGCTGGCCCGGCCGGGTGACACGATTCTGCTCGCGGGGAAAGGGCACGAGACCTACCAGGTGATCGGGACGGAAAAGCAGCCCTTCGACGAGCGGGCGATCGTGCGGGAGCTGGGGGCCTCGTGAGAGAAAGGGTGCGGAGTGCGGAACGCGGAGTGCGGAGTGTCAGGGGGAGTGTCGTCTTGCGATCGAACTCTCATTTCTACTCCGCACTCCGCACTCCCCATTCCGCACTAGGGGTGGGGCTGTGAGTGTTTGGGACTCGGCGCGCGTTTCCGCCGCGCTCGGTGTGGCGGGACCCCGCGGCCTGCGCTTCACCGGGGTGGGGACCGACACCCGCCACCTGGCGCCCGGTGCCCTGTTCGTCGCGCTCCAAGGCGATCGGTTTGATGCTCACGCGTTCCTCGACCAGGCGAGAGCCAAGGCCGCGGCGGCAGCGGTGGTGCGGCGCGGCACGCCGCCGGTGGACGGCTTGCCGTACTTCGAGGTGGCCGACACACTCGCCGCCCTGGGGCTCCTGGCGCGCGCGCGGCGCCGCCTGCTCGCGCCCGGGAGCCCGGTCGTGGCGGTCACCGGCTCGAGCGGGAAAACCAGCACCAAGGAAATGATCCGCGCCGTCCTGGCCACCACATATCGGGTGCACGCGACGAGCGGCAACCTGAACAACCTCGTGGGGGTTCCGCTCACGATCCTCGCCGCGCCGGACGACGCCGAGGCGCTGGTGGTGGAAGCGGGGGCGAGCGTGCCGGGCGAGATTCCGCGGTTGCGCGACGTGATCGAGCCGACGATCGCCGTGGTCACGAACGTCGGCTACGCGCATGTTGAAGGCTTCGGCTCGCTCGCGGGCGTGATGCAGGAGAAGGTCGCCCTGCTCGAGGGAGCGCGCACGGCCGTGGTGGGGACGGACCCGCCCGAGCTCGCGGGCGAAGCGCGGCGCCGGGCGCCGACAGTGGTGGCGGGCACCGGCCCCGGGGCGCAAGTCCGTCCCGACGCCGCCGAGCTCGACGAGGAGGGGCATCCCCGCATCACGTGGCGGGGACAAAGCGTCACGCTGCCCGTGCTGGGGTTTCACCAGATCGAGAACGCGATGCTGGCGCTCGCGGTGGGGCGGGAAGCGGGCGCCGACCCGGCGCGCGCGGTCGCGGCCCTCGGCGGCGTGCGGCTTCCGGCGGGGCGGGGCGCGGTGCTCTCACTCGCCGGTCTCACGGTGATCGA
>QHUD01000031.1:0-6197 GCA_003221085.1 Gemmatimonadota bacterium | reverse complement strand
CTCTGCGACCGGCCCTGGTGGCGGCGGTGGGCGAGTTCGCGCCGGCGTTCGAGCCGCACCGGGCGGCGCTGGGAGACCGGCTGATCACGGCTCCGGACGCGGACGCGCTGGGCCCGCGGCTGAAGACGGCGCTCTCGGGCAACGAGATCGTCCTGCTCAAGGCGTCCCGGGGCGTGGCGCTCGAGCGGGTGCTGCGGCACCTCAACTGAGGATCGCACGTGCTCTATCATTTGCTCGCGCCGCTCGCGAAGCAGCACATCGCGTTCAACCTGTTCAACTACCTCACGTTTCGCGCGGCGGGCGCGGTCGTGACGGCGCTGCTGCTCGCGTTCCTGTGCGGGCCAGCCATCATCCGCCGGCTGCGCGCGCGCAACGTGGGACAGGTCATCCGCGCCGAGGGACCCGCGAGTCACCACACAAAGCGCGGCACGCCGACCATGGGCGGCCTGATCATCATCCTTGCGACGGTGGTGCCGACGTTCCTGTGGGCGCGGCTCGACAGTCGCTACGTCGTGGTCGCCCTCATGGCCATGCTGTGGGCCGGGGCGATCGGGTTCCTCGACGATTACCTGAAGATCGTGCGCGGCAAGTCTCAGGGGTTGGTGGCGCGGTGGAAGCTCATCGGCCAGGTCA
The DNA here is from genome assembly GCA_003221085.1 of Gemmatimonadota bacterium. GTDB lineage: Bacteria > Gemmatimonadota > Gemmatimonadetes > Gemmatimonadales > GWC2-71-9 > AG41. The sequence goes on along the minus strand of QHUD01000031.1, from coordinate 5,564 downwards.
CCTTCGGCCTGGGGCTCGGCGTCGCCCTGATCCTCTGGCCCCTCGCCCCCGACCTCCCGGCGACCTCGACCCAGCTGCCCCTGTTCAAGTACTTCCTGATGGTCCTGCCGGCGCCGCTGTACCTGCTGTTCGTCACGGTCGTCGTGACGGGAAGCTCGAACGCCGTGAACCTCACCGACGGACTGGACGGTCTCGCGGCCGGCTTGACGGCCATCCTCGCGGGCACGTTTGCGGCGTTCGCGTACGTGTTCGGGCGCATCGATTGGACGCGCTATCTACTCGTCTACTTCCTGCCCGGCTCCCAGGAGCTGACGATCTTCTGCGGCGCGCTCGCGGGTGCGGCGCTGGGGTTTCTGTGGTTCAACGCCCACCCCGCCGAGGTCTTCATGGGCGACACCGGATCGCTCGCGATCGGCGGCGCGCTCGGCGCGGTCGCCATCATGCTCAAGGCCGAGTTCCTGTTGCTGATTGCCGGCGGGGTGTTCGCCGCGGAAGCCGTGTCGGTGATGCTGCAGGTGTGGGTGTACCGCTGGCACAAGCGGCGCTACGGCAAGGAGTACGCGGACGCCCACAAGGTGTTTCGCATGGCGCCGCTGCACCATCACTTCGAAAAGCTGGGTTGGGCCGAGCCGCAGGTGGTGACGCGGTTCTACATCCTGGGCGCGATGTGCGCGGCGATCGCGCTCGCGACGCTGAAGGTGCGATGATCCCCGAGGCGTGGCGTGGGGGCGGCGGCGTGGCGGTCATCGGACTAGGGAAGAGCGGGGTCGCGGCCACGCGGCTGCTCGCGCGGGAAGGCGTGCGCGTGTACGCGAGCGACGCGTCGGACCATCCCTACGGCGGCGACGCGCTCGGGGGGCTGCGGACGCTGTCCGGCGTGACCCTGGACGTCGGGCGCCACGACCTCGCGCGGATCCGTGCCGCCGCGGCGGTGATCGTCTCCCCCGGTGTGCCGCCCGAGGCGCCCCCGCTCGCCGCCGCGCGCGAGGCGCGCGTCCCGATCCTGTCCGAGATCGACCTCGGCTTCCGGGCGCTGGCGGGATCGGGCACGCGGTGCATCGCGATCACGGGAACGAACGGCAAGACCACCACCACCGCCTTGGTGGCGCATCTCCTGCGCACGGCGGGACTGCACGCGGAGGCGGCGGGAAACATCGGGCGACCCCTCGCGGACATCGCGCTCGCGGGCGACCACTACCAGTGGCTCGCGGTCGAGGTCTCGTCGTTCCAGCTGCACGACAGTCCCCACTTTGCCCCGGACGTCGGCATCGTCACCAACCTCGCCCCCGACCACCTCGATCGCTACGCCAGCGTGGACGCGTACTACGCCGACAAGCGGCTGCTGTTTCGAAACGCCGCCCCCGCCCACGTCTGGGTCTTGAACGGGGACGAGCCGGCGGTCCTCGAGCTCGCCGGGGGAGTGCCGGGTCGCCGCGCGCTGTTCTCGCTGCGGCGTCGCGCCGATGGGTGGTACGACGCGACCGCTCGCCGCCTGCAACTCGGGGGCGAGGCGCTGCTCCCGCGCGCGGAGCTCGGGCTCCTGGGCGACCACAACGTGGCGAATGCGCTCGCCGCCGCCCTCGCGGTGCGGGAGGCTGGCCTGACTCCCGCCGGCATCGCCAACGGGCTGCGCTCGTTTCGTGCGCTGCCGCACCGGCTCGAGCCGGTGCGTGAGGTCGCCGGCGTCCGCTGGATCAACGACTCGAAGGCCACGAACATCGCGTCGACCGTGGTCGCGGTGGAAGCGATGGACCGGCCGTTCGTGCTACTGCTCGGCGGCCGGCACAAGGGAGAGCCGTACACGCGGTTGGCGCCGCTGCTCCGGGAGAAGTGCCGGCTGGTGATCGCCTACGGTGAGTCGGGGCCCCTGGTGGCTCAGGACCTGGGCGGCCAGGTGCCGCTCGAGCGAGGTACGACGTTCGAGGACGTGATCGCGCGCGCGCGCCGGGCGGCGCGGCCGGGCGACGCGGTGCTCCTGTCGCCGGCGTGCTCGAGCTACGACATGTTCAAGAACTACGAGGAACGCGGCGCGACGTTCCGGCGACTGGTGGAGGCAATGTGAAGGCGCCATCGCCATGAGAGACGCCCGCTGGGAAACTCGCCTGCTCGCCCTGGTCGCGGCGATCCTCGTCGTGTTCGGCCTGACGGCGGTGTACGGTGCTTCGAGCCTGTTGACGATCTCGGGCGGCCAGGTGGGCTCGAGCTTCGCGCTCAAGCAGGCGCTCGGGGCGGCGGCCGGGGGGATCGTCGCCGCGCTGCTGGCGCGCTCGGACTACCGCAAGTGGCAGCGGGCCGCATGGCCGGTGCTCGCGGTGGCCGCGGTGCTGCTGCTCCTCCCGCTGCTCCCGTTTACGGAGCGGATTGCCCCCAACATCAACGGTGCCCGGCGTTGGGTGAACCTCGGGCTCGTAACGGTGCAGCCCTCCGAGCTCGCCAAGTTCGCGGTCGTGGTCTGGACCGCGATGCTCGCGGCCAAGAAGGGCGACCGGATCCGCACCTTCCAGTACGGACTGCTGCCGTTCGTCGTCGTGCTCGCGCCGCTCGTCGCGTTGATCTTCTTCGAGCCGAATCTCTCGATGGCGCTCCTGGTCGGGCTCCTCGCGGGCGTTGTGCTGTTCACCGCGGGGGCGCGCATCGGCCACTTCCTCGCCGTGGCCGTGGTCGCGACACCCATCCTGTTCGGCGCGGTGGCGAGCGCGCAATACCGCCTGGCGCGCGTCGTCACGTTCCTGAACCCCGGGAGCGCGCCCTCAGAAGCGACCTGGCAGGTGCACCAGTCGCTGGTCGGGATGGGAGCGGGGCGACTGTTCGGCGTCGGGCTGGGGCAGGGGCAGCAGAAGCTCGGCTATCTGCCGTACGCCTATTCCGACTTCATCTTCTCGACGATCGGCGAAGAGTGGGGCTTCCTCGGCTTGCTCGCCATCATGGTGCTGTTCGGGACGTTCGCGTGGCTCGGGTTCCGCATCGCGCGGTCGGCGGGCGACTCGTTCGGGCGCCTCCTCGCGGTCGGCCTCACCGGAATGATCGCGATCACCGCCGTGCTCCACATTGGGGTGACCCTCGCGCTCCTACCTGCCACCGGCATCACGCTGCCGTTCATCTCGTACGGACGCTCGAGCCTCTTCGTGGCCCTGATGGCGTCGGGAGTGTTGGTGAGCGTGGGCCGGGGTCGGAGAGCGTGATAGTGCGGAGTGTGGAATGCGGAGTGCGGACTGGCAGCGCGAGCTTCGCTTTCCGGCTCGACCTCCCACTTTCACTCCGCATGCCGCACTCCGCATTCCGCACTGGGTGCGGCGGGGTTGCGCGTTGAGGATTCTGCTCGCGGGCGGTGGCACCGGGGGGCACCTCATGCCTGCCTTGGCGTTGGCCCAGTCGCTGCGCGACGCGGGGCGGGGTATCGAGCCTGTGCTCGTGGGCGCCGAGCGTGGAATTGAAGCGGACGTGCTGCCCCGTTATCCCTTCCGCCATCACCTGCTGCCGATGGAGCCGATCTACCGGCGCACGTGGTGGAAGAACCTGCGCTGGCCGCTGATCGTGGGTCGGGCGTGGCGTGCCGTCGGGCGGGTCCTCGACGCCGAGCGGCCCGCCATCGTCATCGGGACGGGCGGCTACGCCGCGGGTCCGGTGGTGTGGCGCGCGCAGCGGCGCGGCCTACCGACCGTGCTCCAGGAGCAGAACGCGCTCGCCGGCCTCGCCACGCGCTGGCTCGCGCGGCGTGCGCGGCAGGTGCATCTCGGCTTCCCCGAAGCGCGCGAGCAGCTGCGCCCCGGTCCGCACACGGCCGTGTTCGCGCTCGGCAACCCGATTCGCCGGCCCGAGCCGGGGAGTCGCGAGACCGCGCACGGCGCGCTCGGGCTCGCCCCGGAGCGGCCCACCCTGTTCGTGTTCGGCGGTAGTCAGGGCGCGCGCGCGATCAATTACGCGGTCGCGGGCGCGCTCGAGCGTCGCCTGCTCGACGGCATCAACGTGGTGTGGGGGACGGGAACGGCGCACGCCGACGCGCTGGCCCGCTATGCTGTGCCCGGACGCGTGGTGGTGCGCGGTTTTTTCGATCCCATCGCCCCTGCGTACCGCGCGGCGGATCTGGTGGTCGCGCGGGCGGGCGCGATGACCGTCGCCGAGCTGTGCGCCTGGGGCAAGCCGAGCATCCTCGTGCCGCTCCCCACCGCCGCGGCCGACCACCAAACCCGCAACGCGGTCGCGCTGGCGGCGGCGGGCGCCGCGATCCACCTGCCTGAGGAGCGGCTGACGCCGTTCGTACTCGCCCAGGAGGTGACGGGGTTGGTCGCCGACAGATCCCGACTCGAGGGGCTGGGCACCCGGGCGAGAGGTCGCGGGCACCCGGATGCCGCCAAGGAAATCGTGTCGAAAATTTTGACACTACTTCCGTGAAACATTGGTGGTCTCTTTCGCAAGTTTCGTAGATTCGCTATATTAGCCCCCCACTAATGACCTTGTTTACCACGGTGGATCCCCGCCCGATCCACTTCATGGGGATCGCCGGAGCTGGCATGAGCGGCTTGGCGCTCCTCGCGAAACAGCATGGCGTAGCGATATCCGGTTGTGACAACGACCCCTCGGGCGCCGCCGATTTGGCAGCTCTCGGGGTGGAAATATGGCGGGGTCACGACCCAGGGCACCTTGTTGGGGCCCGGGCGCTCGTGGTTACTGCTGCGGTGCCGGGAGGCCACCCGGAGGTGAAGCGAGCACGCGCCCTCGGGGTCCCGGTGGTACGGCGGGCTGACGCCCTCAGCCAGGCCGTCGCTGGCGGAACGGTGGTCGCCGTGGCGGGCACGCACGGCAAAACGACCACCACGGTGATGGTCACGGAGGCGTTAGCGGCCGCCGGGCGGGATCCCACGGGACTCGCCGGCGGCCGCGTCGCTCGATGGAGCGGGAACGCGCGGGTGGGGGGGCGTGAGCTGTACGTCGTGGAGGCGGATGAGTACGACCAGGCGTTTCTGTCGCTCGCGCCGAGCGTCGCGGTGGTGAACAACGTCGAGGCCGACCACCTGGAGTGCTACGGCGGCAGCGTGGCGGCGCTCGAAGACGCGTTCGTGGACTTCGCCGGGCGGGCCCGACGGGCGATCGTGGGAGCGGACGACGCGGGCGCCGCGCGGGTGGCGGCCCGGCTCGCGGGACCGGTGTGGCGGGTCGGGACAAGCGCGAGTGCGGACGTGCGGATCCAGGACCCTGTATTCACGGAGCAAGGCTCGACGGCGCGGATCGCGTTGCCGGGAGGCGGGAGGGTGACATTGCGGCTGCGCGTACCGGGGCTCCACAACGTGCGCAATGCGGCAGCAGCCCTCGCGGTGGCGCAGGAGCTGGGGGCGGACCTCGAGCGAGCGTTGGCCGCGCTCGCGGAGTTCACCGGCGTCGGGCGCCGGTTCGAGCGGGTGGGACCGGACGACGCGGGCGCCGCGCGGGTGGCGGCCCGGCTCGCGGGACCGGTGTGGCGGGTCGGGACAAGCGCGAGTGCGGACGTGCGGATCCAGGACCCTGTATTCACGGAGCAAGGCTCGACGGCGCGGATCGCGTTGCCGGGAGGCGGGAGGGTGACATTG
>QHUD01000030.1 GCA_003221085.1 Gemmatimonadota bacterium | reverse complement strand
AGCGCGTCGGTCATGAACACCGTCGCGTCGTAGGCCATCTGCATGTCGATGTCGCCGGGCAGTGTGGGCCGGATCCGGGCCATTTCATTGTGGAGACGCTTGGCCACTTCGATCTCGTTGCTCCCGGGGAGCGGCCAGACGCCCATGTACACGGCTTCCTTGTCGCTGAACTTGGTGATGAAGTCGGCCTCCTCGGCGCCCAGCTCGACGCGGGCCACGTCGGATAGCCGCACGATCGCCCCGTTGCGCTCGGCCACGACCAGGTTCTTGAACTCGTCGGTCGTGCGGAGGTCAGTGTTGGCCAACAGGTTGACCTGCACCAGGTCGCCCTTGGTTTGTCCTACGGCGGCGAGGTAGTTGTTGCGCTGCAGCGCCGCGTGCACGCGTCGAGAGCTGGGGCTGCATGTTGCGGGTGAGCCAGTCGGTGAGCGCCGGAATCTCGCGGGTCGAGGACGTGAAGCTCAGATAGAACGACGCGTACGGCCGATCGGCGCGCTGCACCTCCACCACCGGCGGCTCGGCCTCGGCGGGCAGCTCGGAGCGCACTTGCTGCAGCCGCGCGGTGACCTCGGCCAGCGCCGCGGTGCTGTTGTGGTTCAGCTTCAGGTGGACCGTGATGCTCGAGACGCCGGCGCGGCTGGTGGATTCGACGTAGTCGACGCCGCTGATGGCCGACACGGCTCGCTCGATCGGCGTGGTGAGAAAGCCGCGGACGGTTTCGGCGCTGGCGCCGTAATACACCGTCGTGATCAGCACCGACGAGCTCTGGATGTTCGGATACTGCTGCACCGGGAGCGTCGTGATCGCCCGCCACCCCACGAGCACGATCACGAGGTTGACTACGACCGCGAGGACCGGATGGCGGATGAACGTATCGGTAAAAGAGCGCATGGACGGTTTCCGATTAACGAGATGAGTCGCCCGCGACCAGCACAGCCTCGCGCAGCTTGAAGGACCCCGAGGTAGCGACGCGCTGACCGGGGGTGAGACCACTCACAATCACGACCTCGTCGTCGAGCACCGGCCCGCTCCGCACCGGCTGCACGTGCGCGCGGGTCCGCCCGCTCGAGTCAGGGACGACCAGGAACACGTGGTCGCCGCCGGGCCCCTTGCGGAGGGCGCTCACCGGAATCGCGACGACGGTCGTCGGGGGTCCTACGGGGACTTCGACGCGCACCGAGGCGCCGGGCGCCGGGGCATGGCCGGCGATCCGGGCCCGCACCATGGCGTTCCGCGTGGTGGGATCGACCCGCGCATCGACGGCCACGATCCGGGCCGTCAGCGGACCGGCGTCGTTCGCCGCGAACACGGCCACGGGCTCGCCCGGGCGTAGCTCGGCCGCCACTGCCTGCGCCACTGTGAAGTCGACGTTGGCCGCGGCGTCGACCCCCTGCAGCGTGGTGAGCTCGGTGCCTTCGTTCAGGTACTGCCCGGGATGCACGTCGGAGATCCCGACGCGGGCCTGGAACGGGGCGCGGATCGTCTTACGCGCGATGATGGCCCGGGTGCGTGTGAGTTGGGCCAGCGCGACATCGCGCCCCGCGCGCGCCTGGTCGACCTCCTCCTGGGAGGTGGCATTGGCCTGCCGCAAGACTTCGAGGCGCGCGAGGGTCGTGGCCGCGAGATCGGCCTGGGCTTGCTCCGCCTGGAGCTCAGCTTCCTCCACGGAGACATCGAGGGCGACGAGCACCGTGCCCGTCTCCACGACGCGCCCGGGAGCGAGCATCACCTGGCGGACCGTGCCCGGGAGCTCGTTGCGCAGGGTGATCGAGTTGAGCGCGAGGACGGTTCCGACCGACGTGGTGGTCGGGCGGTACTGCCGCGCGCGCGCGACGGCCAGGGTTACCGATTCGACGGGCTCGGGCTGGCGCGCGGCCGCCGCATCGGCCTTCCGGGCCGAGGCATGTTTCCACGTCACCAGGCTGCCGGCGGTGAGGACGAGCGTTCCCAACAGCACGGCCGATCCCACCCAACCGCGATTGTTCATGAAAAGGCGACTGCGCATACGGGGTGATCTCCTTCGGTCTGAAAAAGGGTGAAGCCTTGTCCACTATGCACTAGACGCTCGGGCGAGCCTCAACTCGACACATTGCTTTCGGCGTCCACGTTTCGAGACGGTCTCGATTAGGCGACAGTTTCAAGACGACCGCTCCGACATCGCCCTGTTGTCCAGTAATGAACTATCTAGTCGGCGGGTTCCCGTGTGTCGATTCGAGGCTCCCCCGATCGACTATCTTGCGTCCACAGCCGCGCCAAACGACGATGCGGGAGGAGCCATGAGATACCTGTGCTTGATCTACTCGGATGAGTCGCAGTGGCCCAAGATGCCCAAGGCCGAGCAGGACAAGTGGATGGCCGAGTACGGCGCGTTTACCGAAGGCATCAAGCAGAGCGGTCACTACGTGGGCTCGGAGCGGCTGGAGGCCGCGTCCACCGCCAGCGTTGTCCGTCAGCGCAACGGGAAAGTCTCGATCACGGACGGGCCGTTCGTCGAGACGAAGGAGACGCTGGGCGGCTTTTTCATGATCACCGCGAAGGATCTCGACGAGGCCATCCAGCTGGCCTCGAAGATTCCCGGCGCGCGGCACGGTAGCGTCGAGGTGCGGCCCGTGATGGAGATCAGGCGGCCATGAAGTACCTGTGTCTGGTCTACGGTGACGAGCACGAGCTGCACAGCGTGCCCGACAGGGAGTGCCTGGCCTACGACGAAGCGCTCCGCCTAGGCGGTCGTTGTCTCGCGTCCGAAGCGCTCGAGTCCTCTCGGACCGCCGCGACCGTACGGATGCGGAACGGCAAGACGTCGGTCACCGATGGGCCGTTCGCCGAGAGCAAGGAGCAGCTGGCCGGGTTCTACCTGATCGAGGCCCGGGACCTGAACGAGGCCATTCAAGTGGCGTCGCGCATCCCGCCGGCGCGCGTGGGCAGCGTGGAAGTGAGGCCGATCCGCCCGATTCGGGAGTTGGCGAAGCAAGCGGGCTGAGGGAGGTGTGGCGCCCGATGAGCGAGGACCCGGCCGATCGGATGCGCGCGACGGTAGAGGCCGTCTACCGCGCCGAGTCGCGCCGCGTGCTCGCCACCCTGATCCGCCTGCTGGGCGACTTTGACCTCGCCGAGGAGGCGCTACACGACGCCTTCGCCACGGCGGTCGAGCGTTGGCCGCGCGACGGTGTGCCCGCGAACCCCCGGGGGTGGCTCGTGTCGGCGGGTCGCTTCAAGGCTATCGACGGGTTGCGGCGGCGCGCGCGGTTCGATGCCTCGCTGGTGCAGCTCGCCGAGCGTCTCGACGCCGAAACGGGGGACGGCGCGGTGAGCGACGAGGAAGGCGTAGCCGACGACCAGCTGCGCTTGATCTTCACCTGCTGTCATCCTGCCCTGCCGCCCGACGCCCAGATCGCACTGACGCTGCGCGAGGTGTGCGGCCTCACCACCGAGGAGATCGCACGCGCGTTCCTCACGCAGGCGCCCACCCTGGCCCAGCGCGTCGTGCGGGCGAAGGCCAAGATCCGGGACGCGCGCATTCCCTACGAGGTACCGACGCGCGCCGACCTGCCCGGCCGCCTGGACGCAGTGCTCCGGGTCATCTACCTCGTCTTCAACGAGGGCTACTCGGCTTCGTCGGGGCCATCGCTCACCCGGCACGACGTTTCGGGCGAGGCCATCCGGCTCGGCCGGCTCCTGGTTGGCCTGTTGCCCGACCCCGAAGCGGTCGGCCTGCTCGCCCTCATGTTGCTGCACGAGTCGCGACGCACCGCGCGCAGCTCAACGGCGGGCGAGTTGATTCTGCTCGACGAGCAGGACCGCGCGCTTTGGAACCGGGAGCTGGTCTCGGAAGGGGCGGCGCTCGTGGAGCGGGCCCTGTTATCGCGCCGCTTCGGCCCCTATGCGCTCCAGGCCGCGATCGCGGCCGTCCACGCCGAAGCGGAGAGCGCCGCCGCAACGGACTGGGCCCAGATCGTCGCCCTGTACGACGTGTTGCTGAGGGCGGACCCGTCGCCGGTGGTCGAGCTGAACCGCGCCGTGGCGGTGGCCATGCGGGATGGGCCGGAGGCCGGATTGACGTTGATCGACGCCATCCTCGCTCGCGGCGATTTGACCGAGTACCATCTGGCCCACTCGGCGCGGGCCGACCTGTGCCGGCGCCTGGGGAGGACCGCGCAAGCCCGAGCGTCCTATGAGCGCGCGCTGCGCCTCACGCGACAGGAGCCGGAGCGGCGGTTTCTCGAACGACGGTTGGAGAGCTGCGGCGACCCCTCATGACGCAGGTGGCGGCGCTTCTCAAGTCGCCGCATGTTCCCGTCGCGGTCAAGGTACTCCCGCCGAAGGAGTGCGAGTGAACCCCCGGACTCTGGGCCCGACGGGCTACGTCGTCAGCGAACTCGGGCTTGGCGCCTGGGGTCTGGGCGGCGATATGTGGCGCGGCGTCGATGACGACGCCGCACGTGAGGCCCTGCGCGCAGCAGTGGACCAAGGGATCACATTCTTCGACACCGCGCTGGCGTACGGGAACGGACACAGCGAGCGCCTGATCGGCGAAGCCCTGAACGCCGACATCCGCGCCGGTCGGGTTGTCGTGGCCACCAAAGTGCCGCCGCGGAACGAAGTATGGCCCGGCAAGGCCGCTACGCCGCTCGCGGACGTGTTTTCCGCCCGCCATCTCGCGGCCTCTACGGAGCAATCACTCAAGAATCTCGGCGTCGAGGCCTTACCCTTACAACAACTGCATGTGTGGCATGACGCCTGGCTGGACGATCCCGAATGGCCGGCCTCCTACGATCGGATCGTGCGCCTCAAGCAGGAAGGGAAGGTCCTGCACTGGGGGATCTCGATCAATGACCATGCACCCGAGACCGCGCTGCGGGTGCTCGAGGATGCCATCTTCGAGACCGCCCAGGCGATCTACAACATTTACGATCGCTCCCCCGAGCGCGCGTTGTTCGCACTCGCGAAGAGGAAACCGCTGGGGGTGATCGTCCGCGTCCCGTTCGACGAAGGCGCGCTCACTGGTCAGATTCGATCCGACACGGTGTTTCCCCCCGGCGACTGGCGCGAGCAGTACTTCAGCGGTGATCGTCGTGCCGAGGCTGAGCGGCGGGGGAAGGCGCTGGCGCAGGTGTTGGATGACGAGGTCCAGACCCTGCCGGAGCTGGCCTTGCGATTCTGCCTGTCGTCACCCGCGGTCGCGACGGTCATTCCCGGGATGCGGCGCGCCGCCCATGTGCGACAGAACGTTGCAGCAGCGGAGAAGGGGCGGCTGGCGGCGGGCACGCTCGCCAAGCTCGAGGCCCACGCCTGGGAGAAGAACTGGTACCCGGCCTGAGGCTCGACCCGACCCCGAGACCCTTTTCATCTGGGCGCCGTAGCTTCCACATCGCTGGCCACCCGAAGCATGGCCTCCAAGCTGCGCTCGACATCGTCCTCGGTCGTCGCCCACGACGAGACGCTGATGCGCATGGCGCTGCGTCCCTGCCAGACGGTCGCGCCGGCCCAACACGTGCCGTCCGCCTGAAGCCCCGCGATCACGCGGCGGGTCAGCTCGGCGTCGCCAAACGACACGAGGACCTGATTGATCACCACGTCGTTGAGGATCTCGTATCCCGCCGCCCGCAGTCCCTCGGCGAAGCGCGTCGCATGGCGGCAGGTACGCTCGATCAAGTCGGCCAGGCCCCGCCGCCCGAGCGAGCGCAGCGCGGCCCACACCCCGATGCCCCGCGCCCGCCGGGAGAACTCGGGCGTGTAGTGTTCGGGTTCGCGGGATTCCCCGATCACGAGGTAGGGCGCGTTCACCGCCATCGCTGCGTGGAGGTGTCGTGGGTCGCGCACCACGACCATGCCGCTGTCGTACGGCACGTTGAGCCACTTGTGCGCATCGATCGCCCACGAGTCTGCGGCGGCGAAGCCCTTGGTGAGGTGCGCGCGGGCGGGAGCCGCCGCCGCCCAAAGCCCGAACGCCCCGTCCACGTGCACCCAGGCGCCCGCCGCTTTGGCGTGCGGGATGATCTTGTCGGCGGGATCGAATGCGCCGGTGTTGACGTTGCCCGCCTGGAGGCAGACGAGGGTGTTGTCATCCAGGAGTGGGAGCGCGTCGGCGCGCATCCGGCCCTGACCATCCACGGGCACGCGGATCACGCGCTCGCGTCCCAGGCCCACCAGCATCAGCGCCTTGAGCACGCTCACGTGGACTTCCTCGCCCACAACCACCGTGATCGGCGGCGCGCCGAACAGGCCTTGCGTCTCGACATTCCACCCTCGCCGCTGTAGGAGGGCATGGCGTGCGGCCGCCAGACCAGCAAAATTCGCCTGCGTCGCGCAGGTCACGAACCCCACGCCCGGTGCCGGCGGCAAGCCCAGCACGTCGAGCAGCCAGCGCATGGCGACTTCTTCCAGTCGCGCCGCGATGGGCGAGAGGACGACGATCCCGGCGTTCTGATCCCACGCAGCTGCCAGGTGGCTTGCCGCCACGGTCGCCGGGAGCGAGCCGCCGACCACGAACCCGAAGAACCGCCCACCCGCTGACGCCATCGTGGCCGGCGATCCGATTTCGTCGAGCAGCGCAATCACCGCCGCCGGGTCGGTCGGATGTTCGGGGAGTGCTTCATCGAGGCGTCGAAGATTGGCGAGGGCCTCCGGTGTGGGGGCCACCCCGCGGTTTTTCAGGCCGGCCAGATAGCGTGCCGCCCGCTCGGCGGTGGTTCGCAGAAGGTTTTCCATGCCTCAGAACTCGGTCTAAGAAAGAAACTGCGCCGCGAAGAACGCCAACCCCACGCCGCCGAGAGATAGAGACCCGAACCAGACCAGGCGGTTGTGTGTGAGGGCTGCCAACGCGCCTAAGGCGATGGCCACCTGAAACAGCGCCACGGCGTTGGCGAAGCCGTGATGCTGGTGCAGGAGATGATCGGCCTCGCGCGAACGGCCGTCACGCTCGCGCTCGAGGCCTTCGGCCTTGGTCTTTATCTCCTCCTGCTCGGCCGCGTATTTCTGCTGTTTCTGAACCAGGTCCCCAGGCGGGCGCTTTCCCAGCGCCTGCCAGGGCGCCTCGGCGGCCTCCGCGACCGCGAGCTTGATCCCCTTCGCCTGATAGTATGCCCACTGGTCCGAGGCCTCCGCCTGGAGCCGTGTCGCTTCCGTCTTCAGGACGAGCGCCTCGTTCGCGGTGCTTCCGGCCTTGAGCGCGGCAATCGCCGCAACCGCAGCCACCACCGCGGTGGTGAGAGCGATGCGCCGCAAGAACTGCCCACCCTCGCGCGCGAGCTCTTCCTGCACCGCCTCGCGGAGCTTATCGGTCTCGACTTCCGGCGTTTCGGGCATCGACATCACTCGTCACCGCGGGTGACCCTGATTCTAACCTGCCGGAGAAGTTCGTGTTCTCAACACAATGAAGGGGCGCCGCATGAAACGGCGCCCCTTCGACCATCCTCGACTGCGCAGCGCTCAGTCGGTGCTGTCCTTCTTCTGCTGCTCCTTCTGATCTTCGTGCAGGTCCTTGCGGTCCTTCCGGAGATCGCGGCGGTCGGCTCGTGCGTCCTTGACGTCCTTGTGGAGGTCCCGCCGATCCGCCCGCAGGTCGCCGCGGTCAGCGCGCAGATCCTTGGCGTCTTTGCGGACATCCTGCCGGTCTGAGCGCAAATCGCGTCGGTCGCTCTGTAGGCCCTGCTCGTCGCGCTTCAGGTCCTGTCGCTCCGCCTGGGCGCCCTTCACGTCGCCCTCCTTGATATCCTCGCGCAGATCGCGTTTGTCCGTCTTGACGTCCTTCTGGTCCTCCCGGATGGCCTGCTTGTCGGTGCGGACGTCCTTCGCGTCCTGGTGCACGTCCTTCTCGTCTTCCTGCACATCCTGCTTGTCCGTGCGGACGTCCTTGGCGTCTTTGTGGATGTCCTTGCGGTCGTGCCGCAGGTCGCGGCGGTCGCGGTGGACATCCGTGCGGTCCGGCGTAGCCGCCCGGTGCCCCTGGGCGGCGAGCCCCACTGGCACACTCGCGGCGAGCGTGAGTGCGGCGAAGAGAGCAGTGCAGCGTCTCATGATCCTAGTCCTCGGTCGGGGGTTGGGGGGTAGACGCTATCACCGGAGCGTCGTTAACACGGTCACGATGTCGCGCCTCTCAATCCTGGACACCACCATGCTCCGATCGGTCGCTCTCCTCGTCGTTGTCACCACCGCGCTGTCCTCCTGCTTGACGAGTCAGGAGCTGGGCGTGCGCGCCGGCGTGAGCGGGGGTGTGGTGCGGCTCAGTGACGTCCGCGCCGAGCAGGTTCTGACGGGCATCTTTGAGTACGATCCGACCTCCTGGCTCAGCTTGTCCCTCAGTCCGTCGGGCGTGCGGGTCTCGCAGACGCTGAGTGGACGGTCGACCGCGCGGAGCGGGCTGGCCGACCTTCCGGTCAGCGTGGCGGCGGTGTACACACTGCCCGCGGGCGGGTCGGCGAATCTCGGGGCCGGCGTGACGGTGGTGTTACCCACCGGCAGCGCGTCTTGCGGGCTCGGCAGCGGGGTCGCGAGCCTCGCGGCGAACGCGGGGCTCAGCTTTGCGCCACTCGGGTCGCTGCGCCTGTCGCTCGACGCGAGTCGCAGCCTGACCGGCGGCGTCGCGCAGTCGGCGCTTACTGCGCCAGGGGCCACGTGGGTGAGCGGTGCCGGGAGTATGGCGCTGTCCGGCCGGTGGAGCGCGAGTCTTTCCTATGGAGCGGACCTGGGCACCCCGGACTCCGGTCGGGCGCTCAGTCGCGAGTTGGGCGGCGGCGTCAGCTACACGCTGGCCAGTGCGCTCGCCCTCACGGTCGATGCGAGCCACGGGCTCACGCGCGGGTCGCCCCGCTGGGTACTGTCGCTCGGCGTGGGCACCGCGTTCGCCGGCACGTCGCCCGTCCTTCCCACCGCCCCCGTGCGCCGCCTCCAGACCACGTTCCGCGGGACGACCGAGACGAGCGGATCGAGCGGCACGACGTGTCGCTGATGCGTCTCCGAGCGACCGATCCGGACAGACGCCCTGACCGCTCACCGTCGTCCCCCCCGGCTCGCGCCTCCTTGCTGCTGGGAGCATCTTGTCCGGAATGAACCAGGCCCGATCCGCTCTGCTCGTCTGCTCGCTGGCGGGCGCGCTGGCCGTCGCGGTCCCGGCGCGCGCCCAGACCATTCCGCCCAGCGCGTACGGCGCGCTGCGCTGGCGGCTCATTGGCCCGCACCGCGGCGGCAGGGTGCTGGCGGTGGCCGGCATTCCCGGCGACCCGGCGACGTTCTACTTCGGCGCCGTGGACGGCGGCGTGTGGCGCACCCGGAACGCCGGCGTCACGTGGGACCCGCTGTTCGACGAACAGCCGATCGCCTCGATCGGGGCGCTCGCGCTCGCGCCCTCCAATCCGAACGTGATCTACGTGGGCACGGGCGAGGCGGCGATCCGGTCCGACATCACCTACGGCGCCGGCGTCTACAAGTCCACCGACGGCGGCGCCCATTGGCGCGCAATCGGTCTCGCCGACACGCGCCACATCGGAAAGGTGCTGGTGGATCCCCGCAACCCCGACGTCGTGTTGGTCGCGGCGCTGGGTCACGCCTACGGTCCCAACCCCGAGCGCGGCGTGTTTCGGTCCACCGACGGCGGACGCACCTGGACCAAGGTGCTCTATAAGGATCCCGATACGGGGGCCATCGACCTGGCAGCCGATCCCGCCGATCCCCAAGTCGTGTACGCCGCGCTCTATCAGGCGCGCCGCACGCCGTGGGAGCAGTACCCGCCGAACGAAGGACCGGGGAGCGGCCTGTACAAGTCGACCGATGGCGGTGCCACTTGGACGCCCCTCACCGGACACGGTCTTCCCGCCGGTCCGCTCGGCCGTATCGGGCTGGCAGTCGGGGGGGGCCGGGGCGGCCGGGGGGGCCGGGGCCGGGTGTATGCGCTGATCGGCGCGAAGACCGGTGCCGGTCTGTATCGCTCGGACGACAGCGGCGCGACGTGGCGGATCGCGGGGAGCGATCCGCGGCTGACCAACCGCAATTGGTATTTCTGCCGGGTCACGGTCGATCCCCGAAACCCCGACGTCGTGTACGTGCCCAACGTGGCGCTCCTCAAGTCCACCGACGGTGGTGAGACGTTCGGCGTGCTCAAGGGACAACCCGGTGGGGATGATTACCACGAGCTGTGGATCGATCCCACGACCCAGACCCGCATGATCGTGGGCAGCGACCAGGGCGCGGTGATCACGCTCGACAACGGTCGGACCTGGAGCAGCTGGTACAATCAGCCGACGGCGCAGTTCTACCACGTGGTCACGGACGATGCCTTCCCCTATCGAGTGTACGGCGCCCAGCAGGACGCGGGCACCGCAGGCGTGGCGAGCCGCAGCGGTTCCGGGGAGATCACGTTCCGCGACTGGGCTCCGGTCGGCGCGGGTGAGAGCGGCTACATCGCGCCCGATCCGCTTGACCCGGATATCATCTACGGCGGGGGCACCTACGGCGAAGTACATCGGTTCGACCGGCGCACCGGCCAGTCGCAGGACATCTCGCCCTGGCCCGTAGCGCCGTTCGGGCAGCCGCTGCCGGGATGGAAATACCGCTTCACCTGGACGTCGCCGCTGGTGTTCGACCGCGTCGACCGGCACGCCCTCTACCTCGGCGCCCACATGGTGCTGCGCACCAGAGACGGCGGTCTCCACTGGGATTCGATCAGCCCCGACCTGACGGGCGCCGTCGCCCGGTCCACCGCGACCGACACGGGCCCGCTCACGGTCGCGAACGCAGCCGCGCGCGGCTACGGCGTGGTGTACACCATCGCGTCATCACCGCGCGCGGCGGGACTGCTCTGGGTTGGCTCGGACGACGGGTTGATCCACCGCACCACCGACGGCGGCGGTCATTGGCAGAACGTGACGCCAGCGGGCCTCGAGCCCTGGAGCACCATCAGTCTGCTCGAGGCGTCGCCCGTCGACACGGCCGTCGCGTACGCCGCCGTGGATCGTCACCGCGTGGACGACTTCGCGCCCTACATCTATCGCACCCGTGACGGGGGTGCGCACTGGACCCGCGCCGACGCGGGCATCGCGCCCGGGGGGGCGTACGTGCAGGCCGTCCGTGCCGATCCCGAGCGCCCGGGACTGTTGTACGCCGGCACGGAGACGGGCGTCTACGTGTCGGTCGACGATGGCGACCACTGGCAGTCGCTGCAGCTCAACCTGCCGGTGGCGTCGGTGCGCGACCTCGCGGTGCACGGCCGCGACCTGATCGTGGCCACGCACGGTCGCTCGTTCTGGGTGCTGGACGATCTCACGCCGCTGCGCCAGCTGGGTGACTCGGCCCTCCGCGCTCCTGTCTACCTGTTCTCTCCGGCGCCGGCGGTCCGGCTGCGTCGCAGCGTCAGCAACGACACCCCGCTGCCCCCCGAAGAGCCGCACGGCACCAATCCACCGGCCGGCGCGGTGATCGATTATCTGTTGCGAGGGGCGCCCCCCCCTGCGGGGTCCGTGACAGTGGAGATTCGCGACGCGCGCGGCGGCGTGGTGCGCCGCTTCTCGAGCGACGACCGTCCTACGCCGCCGGCGGAGCCGCCCCAGTTCGCCGACGAATGGCTGCCGCGCCTGGACCCGCCTACGCGCAACGTCGGGCTGAACCGCTTCGTGTGGGACCTGCGCTACCCGCCGCCGCCCGCCGCGCGGTATAGCTACAGCATCGCCGCCATCGCCAGTCAGGGAACGGTCGCCGAGCCGCAGGGGCCGCTCGTCCTACCGGGGGCTTACGAAGTCCGGGTCAGCGTCGGGGAGCAAACGTACACGCGTCCGCTTCGGGTCGAGCTCGATCCGCGGGTCCACGTCGCTGACTCCGGGCTGGTGGCCCAGCTGCGACTCGGCCTCGACATCTGGAATGCGATGGCGGAAGGGCACGCGCTGGCGGGGAGCCTGCGGGGCGCGCGCGACCAGCTGCGCTCTCTCACCGGCCGCTCGCTCGATCGCGCGACGCGCACATCGCTCACGGCTCTCGAGCGACTCGCCGACAGCCTGGCGCGGGCGTCGGCCGGCGCGAGCGACGACCTGGCCGGGCTCGAGACCGCCGTGGATAGCGCCGATCGCGAGCCTACCGAGCAAGCGCGGGCCGCGTTTGCTGTTCAGCGCGAGCGCGTGGCGAGCGCAGCGCGTAGCTGGCAGCAGGTGCTCAGGACCGAGCTGTCCGCGCTCAACGCCCGGCTCGGGCGCCAGGGGGCGCCGGCGCTGCAGCTACAGGAGCAAGTACCGGACAAGAAGACCGGGCCTTGGTAGCAGATGTCGATCGCGGGGTCATGACTTCCCGCGGATCTTCGCCACCCACCAGCGCAGCCCCACGAAGAGGAAACGCCAGTCCCGGAAGAACTCCGGAGGCTTTCCCTCGAAGGCATGGCCGACGAATTGAAACACCCACCCGACGACGAACAGGCCCAGGGGCACGGGCCAGAAGCCGTGCACGAACAGGGCGATCGCGAACAGTGGGAGAGACACCGCGATGAGAGGAATGCCGATTGTGTGGCACACGCGGTTCACCGGGTTTTGGTGACTCAACGCGTAGCGCGCAACCCAATCGGACATGGGACGGTCGCCGAGCATGTGCCGGGCTCCTGAGGAAGACGGATGGCGAGTCGCCTAGAGCAGAGCGGTCAAGCGACGGTTAAGTTTGTGGCGGTGCGAGGCGCTGCCGGAGGGCGCCGAGATGGTAGGCCGCATGCGCGATGGCGCCGAACGCCACGCCAAGGGCGTCTTCGTCCCACACGGCGTGCGTCTCCACCGCCACCACGAGACTCTCGTACTCGCGTCGCAGGCGCGCTTGCAGGTCGGCCCAGCTACGGTCATCGACCGTGGTCACCGTCCAGCTGCGCGCTCGATCGCGCGACGTAGGTTGCCCACGGAGGCCCAGGGTCGAGAGGGCGAGACTCGAGCTCAGGTGGTTGACGTGGCCGGCGATGGTCGTGCGGCTCGGTCCCCCCGGCTCGGACGCCTGGACGGCACTCAGCCCGCTGATCGTCCCGAACGCGCCGGTTCCCGGGGATGTGTCGGTAAAGTAGGTCCAGGGGCCGGGCGGTCCCTCGAAGGCCTCACGCAACATTCGTATCAGCAGACTCACGGTCACGGCGGCGGCTGTTGCGGTCATGGAGAGGAATATAGCCGCCGCCCTTTTCAGGGCCGCTGGCGACTGCGGATCAGGATGAGCAGTGCTCCAACCAGCCCTACGGCGCTAGGGTCGATACCCGCGAGGTAGTCCATCAGCCCACGAGCCACCAGCCGGAATTGGGTACCGTACCGAGTCATACTTCATGAATGAACTATGTCCTCGGGGAGTTCCCGCGCCCCCACCGTTTGCGCCTCCAGCCCCATTTCCTCGAGGAAGCTCGACCCCCCCGCCTCCATCCCGAACCGGTGCTCCACCCGGGTCAGGACCAGGCGCTCCCGCGCCCGCGTCATCCCCACATACACGAGGCGGCGCGCCTCCTGGATCTCGGCCTGGCGGTTCTCCTTTGCCTCCCGCAGTCCGGGGATCTGGTAATCCTCCAGTCCCACGATGTACACGCGCGAGAATTCCAGCCCTTTGGTCGAATGCAGGGTGAGGAGGTTGACGCGATCGGGCGAGACCTCGATGCCCTCCGAGGTAGAGAGTGCCACGCGCTCGAGCAATCGGTCGATACTCTCCTCGAGCGTCCCTGCGGGTGACGGCTCATCGATGAGCGCCCGCAGCCGCGCCACCGCCGCGGGATAGCGCTGCGCGGGATCGGGCTCGGCCCGGAGCCGCGTCATGAGCGCGCGCCCGCCGAGCCGCCGGATCACCTCGTCGACGGGAGGTGCGGTGGCCTCCCTGTTCCCTGCCGCGCTCCAACGCCAACGCAAGCCCCAAGTAGTCGAGCAGATTGACCAGCACCGCCTTGCGCGCCCGAATCGCCCGCTGGCGCTCGAGCTCGCGATACACCCGGGCCAGCGTCACGGCGTCGTCCAACGCGTGATGCGCCCGACCCGCGTCGATCCCGAACCGCAGCGCGAGGTCCTCGAGCTTGGCGCTGTCGCGCGAGAGCGAGCGAACGAGGGGCAGGGTGTCGTAGAACACCAGGCTGTCCACGCCGTCCCGCCCCGCTGCGAGCCGGCGCAGCACCGGAATGTCGAAATGCTGGCCGTTGTGCGCGATCAGGACGTCTTCGCCGATGAAGGCTCGGAAGGCGGGCCAGACCTCGGCAAACGAGGGCGCCTCCCGCACATCGGCGTCACTGTACCCGTGCACCTTGGTTGCCCCGGGTGTGATGGGGCGGTAGGGTTTCACCACCATGTGATACCGATCCACGATCTCGCCGCCCACCACACGCACCGCCCCGACTTCAACGACCTCGCAGACCTCCACGTCTTTGTCGGTCGTCTCCAGGTCGAACGTGACGTAGCGGGGGAGGTTGTCGAGGATGTCGAGGGAGTGGAGGTTTTGGAGGGCTTTGAAGAGCGTGAGGGCGAGTCCGTGCGGGCCGCCATCCTGTGGCCCGATCACAACCTCCCCAACCTCCCGCCGCGAGGCGGCGGAGGACGGCACGTGACGCAGGCCAGCCACCATCAGCATCCCTCGCAACGCAATCTCCAGCCCTCCCTGCGGCTCGATCACGATGTCCCGCTCCGCCGCCATCGCCGCCGCGAGTTCGTCGGCGAGCCGGACGGCCTCGGGGATGTCGGCGGGATCGGTGAGCTCGTCGTGCCGCTCCTCCAAGGCGTTGCGGTACGGCCCGACGCTTTGGGACAGGATCTCATCGACCAGCGGCGCCAGTGTGCGGTGCGACCGGGGCAGGGCGCGCAGGTTCTCGACCTGAGAGACGAGCCGGCAGAGCTTGTTCGTGTCGGGGTCCTGCGCGGGTCGACGCCGAGCGAGCGCGCGGATGGCCGCGAGAAAATCGTCCTGTGGGGGTGAGGCCGAGGTCGCCGCCTCGACTTCCTGGAGAAAGTGCGGCGAGAGCACGCAGCGCGCGAACGCCTCGAGTGCCACCGGGTCGCCGGGATCGCGCACGATCCGCAGCGCGGCGATCACGTATTTGATCACATCGTCCTCGACCAGCGAGCGGCCACGGGCCAGCCGGCAGGGAATCCCCGCTCGCACGAGCCGCCCCTCGAGGTACTCGCCCACTTTGTGCCGGCGGTAGAGCACGGCGTAGTCGCCCCATCCCAGACCGGCCGCGGCGCGGTCGCCGAGCATGTCCTCGAGCAGCCACGAGGCCTCTTCTTCTTCATCGCGAAACGCGAAGGCGCCCACGTCGTATGCCGACTCCTGCTCCGCGCTGAGCTGCTTCTCGAACAGCTGAGGATTCTGCGCCAGGACCCGGCGCGCCGTCTCGAAGATCTGGCACGAGCAGCGGCAGTT
>QHUD01000029.1 GCA_003221085.1 Gemmatimonadota bacterium | reverse complement strand
GCGCGACGCCGCGGCGCGAAGATCTACGCCGAGGTCGTGGGCTTCGGCCAGACCGCGGACGCGCACCACATCACCGCCCCGGCGCCGGACGGGTCCGGAGCCCAGGAGGCGATGCGCTTGGCCATGCGCGACGGCGGCATCGAGCCCGACCAGGTCGGCTACATCAACGCCCACGGGACCTCGACGCCGCATGGCGACGCCGCCGAGACCGCCGCCGTGAAGGCCGTGTTCGGCGACCGGGCGCGGAAGCTCATCTTTGGCTCCACCAAGTCGATGACCGGCCATCTGCTCGGCGCCGCCGGTGCCTTCGAGGCGGGCGTCTGCGCCCTCGTCGTCCAAATGGGGATCATCCCCCCGACCATCAACCAGTTCACGCCCGATCCGGCCTGCGATCTCGACTCGGCGCCCAACAAGGCCGTGAAGCGGCACGTGGACGTGGCGCTCTCGAACTCCTTCGGGTTCGGCGGGCACAACGTGACGCTCGCCATCCGACGGGCGGCCTAATGGACGGACGGTCCGCCCTCGCGCCCATCGCGGACAAGGTCGAGCGCGGCGAGCGGTTGACGCGCGACGACGCGCTCGCGCTGTTCCACTCCACCGATTTGCTCACCATCGGGCGGCTCGCGGATCAGGCGAACCGCCGCCGCAACGGCGATCGCGTGTGCTTCGCGGCGAACCAGCATCTCAATCCCACGAACGTGTGCGTCCTGCGCAATACCTGCGTGTTCTGCTCGTTCGCGCGGATGCCGCAGGAAGAGGGCGCGTACACGCGCAGCCTGGACGAAGTCTTCGCCGAGGCCGACGCGGCGCGCGACAACCCCACGCGCGAGTTCCACATCGTGGGGGGGTTGCATCCCAAGCTCCGGCTCGCCTACTACGTCGACATGTTCCGCGGACTCAAGGCGCGCCATCCAGACGTGCACATCAAGGCGCTCACCGCGGTCGAGATCGCGCACCTCGCGCGCATCGAGAAGCTGTCGGTCACGGAGGTCCTGCTCGCGCTGAAGCAGGCGGGCGTCACGAGCCTCCCGGGCGGCGGCGCGGAGGTGTTCAGCCCCGCCGCGCGCGCCACGATCGCCGATAAGAAGCTCTCGGGCGATGAATGGCTGGCGGTGCATCGCGCGGCCCACCGCGTCGGCCTGCCGTCGAACTGCACGATGCTGTACGGACACGTGGAGACTATGGCGGACCGCGTGGACCACCTGCTCGCGCTGCGTGCGCTGCAGGACGAAACGGGTGGCTTCCTCACCTACATCCCACTCGCCTACCACCCCGACCACAACGAGCTCGGCGAGGCGCTGGGCCGGACCGGCACCGCGACGTCGGGGTTCGACGATCTGAAAAACATCGCCGTGGGTCGCCTCGTGCTCGACAACATTCCGCATGTGAAGACGCATTGGCCCATGGTGACGCCGTTCATCTCGCAGGTCGCGCTGACGTTCGGGTGCGACGACCTCGAGGGCACGGTGGTGTTCGAGCGCGTGTACCACGAGGCGGGGGCGGGGACGCCGATGTGGCTCTCGTACGATCAGATCGTCGGGCTGATCCGCGGGGCAGGGAAGGAGCCGGTGGAACGCGACTCGCTCTACCGGACGGTGCGCACGTTCGAGGACTGGGTGCCGGGGCAGAGTGTGGCTCCGGCGGCGGGACCGGACGGGCCGACATTCCAGATCTCCCATCGTCCCCGGGCTCGCGCCACAGGGCGGCGTGCGCTTCCGGTGCTGTCTGCGGTGGACGCCGCCGAATGATTTCACACGCTGAAGGGCGCGCCCGACTGGTCACTGCCCTTAAGGGCAGTGGTGTGCCGGGCCCAGGCTTCAGCCTGGGATTACCGGAATGAGACTCGGCCGCATCGGCTACATCAACTGCTACCCCATCTATGGAGCGATCGACCGCGGGATCATCCCGCTGGCGGCGGAGCTCGTGACCGGTACACCCTCGGAGCTCAACGATCTCCTGGCGGCGGGCGAGCTGGACCTCTCCGTGGTGAGCGCGGTCGAGTACGCGCGCAACGCGCCCGATTACGCGCTGCTGCCCGACCTCGCGATATCGTGTGACGGTCCCGTGCGGAGCGTGGCGCTCTTCAGCCGGCGGCCGGTCGGGCAGCTGGATGGGCGGACGGTACTGCTCACGGCCTCGTCGCGGACGGCGGTCGGCCTGCTGGAGCTCTTGTGTCGCGACGTCTGGAACGTGCGGCCCCATTTCGCCCAGGCGCGGGCGGAGGCGCCCGATCTCGACGGACTATCGCATCTGCCGCACGAGGCCGTGCTGGTGATCGGCGACGCCGCGCTGCTCTTAGCCGCGCGGCACGCCTACCCCCACCGCTACGACCTGGGCGCTGAGTGGAAGCGCTGGACCGGCCTGCCGTTCGTGTTCGCCGTGTGGGCCGCGCGCCGCTCGACCGATGCCGCGGCCGTGCGCCACATCTACCAGACCTTACTCGCGTCGCGCGCCTGGGGGCTCGCCCACGTCGACGAACTCGCCGCTGCCGCGGCTCGTGCGTGCAACGTGGAACGTGCAACGTGCCTTCAGTATTTGAGCGGCCTCGACTACGCGTTGACCGACAAACATCGCGCCGGGCTCACCGACTTCTTCCGCCGGCTGGCCGCGCGCGGCCTCGTGCCCGACCGTTCGCTGCGGTTCCTCCAGGTCGCGTGATCATGGACCGCACGAGCCGCGAGTTCCGGTCCTACGTTGAGCTGTACGAGCGGGCGTCGCTGCTCGAGCTGGGCGGCCTCGCCAACCAGGCGCGGTGGCGGCTCCATCCGGAGAACGTGGTCACCTACATCATCGACCGGAACATCAACTACACCAACGTGTGCGTCGCGGACTGCAAGTTCTGCGCGTTCTACCGGCGCCCGAAACACGACGAGGGCTACGTGCTTTCATTCGAGCAGATCGGTCGCAAGATCGACGAGCTCAAAGCACTCGGCGGGGTGCAGATCCTCATCCAGGGCGGCCACAACCCGTACATCCCGTTCGGGTGGTACCTGGATCTGATGCGCTACATCAAGCGGCACCATCCGATCCACATCCACGGGTTTTCGCCGTCAGAGGTGGACTTCTTCGCCGGCCGATTCGGGATGTCGATCGAGGAGGTCATTCGCGAGCTCGTGGCCGCCGGCCTCGACTCGATCCCGGGCGGGGGCGGGGAGATCCTGGTCCAGGAGATCCGCGACCGGGTCGCGAAAAAGAAAGCCGGCGCCGACCGCTGGCTCGAGGTGATGGAGACCGCGCACCGGCTCGGGCTCAAGACCTCCGTCACGATGATGTACGGCCTCGGCGAGACGCCGGCCGACCGGATCGAGCACCTGTTCCGTGTGCGCGAGGTCCAGGCGAAGAGCGGGGGCTTCACCGCCTTCATCTGCTGGCCGCTGCAGCCCGAGCACACGGAGCTCGCCCATTTCGAGAAGACCGACGCGGTTACCTACCTCCGCACCCAGGCGATCGCGCGCATCGTGCTCGACAACGTTCCCAACCTTCAGGCCTCCTGGGTCACCATGGGGCCGAAGATCGGCCAGGTCGCCCTCACGTTCGGCGCCAACGATTTCGGCTCGCTCATGATGGAAGAGAACGTCGTCTCGGCCGCCGGGACCGCGTGGCGGATGACGCTTCCCGAGATGCAGCGGCTCATCGCGGATGCCGGCTACGTGCCGCGCCAGCGGCGCCAGGACTACAGCGTGATCGACGAGGCCGCCTGAGCGTGGCCGACGTGCTGATTGTCGTCGGCTCCGACAGCGATAAGCCGCGTATCGAGCCCGCCTTCGAAGTCCTGAGCAAGGCGGGCGTTTCGTACGAGTTCCACGTATCCTCCGCCCACCGTCAGCCCGACCAGACCGCGGACCTCGTGAAGGGCGCCCGGAAGAAGGGCTTCCGTGTCGTGATCGCCGGGGCGGGGCTGTCGGCGGCCCTCCCCGGATTCGCGGCGTCGCTCACCGACCTCCCGGTGATCGGCGTGCCATTCGCGACCGGGCCGCTGAACGGGCTCGATGCGTTGCTCGCTACCGCGCAGGTGCCGGGCGGCGTGCCGGTGGCGTGCGTCGGGATCGATAACGCCAAGAACGCCGCTCTTCTCGCGCTCCGCATTCTCAAGGCCTGACATGCGGGTCGGGATCGGGTACGACTCACACCGGTTCGCGGAGGGGGAAGGCCGGAAGCTCATCCTCGGTGGCGTGGAGATTCCCTCCCCGCGCGGGCTGGTCGGACACTCGGACGCCGATGCGGTCGCGCATGCCCTGACCGACGCGGTTCTCGGGGCGGCCGGTCTGGGCGACATCGGGCAGATGTTCCCCCCGACGGACCCCCGCTGGCGCGACGCCGACTCCCTGGACTTGCTCAAGCGCGCGTACCTGCGCGTGGTCGAAGCAGGGCTCACGTTCGTGAGCGCCGACATCACGGTGATCCTCGAGCAACCCAGGCTCGCGCGCTACCTGGACGACATGCGCGAGAACCTGGCCGGCGCGCTCGTGAGCGGGTACTCGACCGTCTCGGTGAAGGCGAAGACGAACGAGGGAATGGGGTGGATCGGCAGGGGCGAGGGGGTCGCCGTGCTCGCCGTCGCGCTGCTCGAGCAGGTCCGCGCCTGAGCGATTTTCTGGCGTTCCTCGAGCGCCTGCCGCCCGGACCACTGTACGGCCTGATCACGGCGCTCGCGGCACTCGAGAACTTCATCCCGCCCCTCCCTGCCGACACCGCCGTGGCGCTCGGCGCGTTCCTCGCGGGGCGGGGCCGGCTCAACCTCTGGACGGTCTTCGGCCTCACGTGGGTGGCGAACGTCGCGTCCGCGTCCGTGATCTATTGGCTGGCGCGACGCTACGGACGCGATTTCTTCAAGGGACCGACGGGCCGGCGGCTGCTCACGCCGCCGGTGCTGGCGCACATCGAGGCGCAATACCAGCGGCACGGGACCTACGGGATCTTCGTTTCCCGCCTGCTCCCCGTGTGGCGCGCCGTAGTCCCGCCGTTCGCCGGCATCGCCGGGCTGTCCGCGCCGCGCGCCCTGATCCCGCTCGCCCTCGCATCGGCCCTGTGGTATGGCCTGCTGACCGTGCTCGTGGCCACCCTGGGGACCAACCTCGACGCCGTCGTGGCGGTGCTCGCCCACGTCAACTGGGCGCTTGGCGTAGCGGCTCTGGGCGCCCTCATATTTCTGGCTGTGTGGATCGTGCGCCGGCTGAAGCGCTGACGCGCACCCGTCACCAGGAGCACCGCCATGAGCGACGCGTCCAACGACACCTCCGGGGTCGGCTTCCCCCCACCCCTCCTGTACGCCGGCGGGTTCGTCGCGGGGTTCGGCGCGCATCGCCTCCTGCCCGTACGCTTGTGGCCGGAGCCGGCGGCCATCGGGACCTTCCTCGGCTGGGGACTCCTGGCCGCGGGCGTGCTCCTCGCCGCCAGCGCCGCGTACCTGTTCCGCCGGGCGGGCACCACGCCCATTCCCACCAAGCCGACCACAGCGCTCGTGATGTGGGGACCATACCGCTTCACGCGCAACCCGATGTACGTGGGCTTGGCCGCCGTGTACCTGGGCAGCACGCTGCTGCTCAACGACGCGTGGCCGCTCGCGCTGTTTCCTGTGGTCATCGCGCTGGTCCGGCGCCGGGTGATCGCCCGGGAAGAGGCGTACCTCGAGCGCAAGTTCGGGGACGAATACCGGGCCTACACGGCCCGCGTGCGCCGGTGGATCTGACGACCGAGGCGGCGTTCCGCGTCGAGCAGTTCCGCGACTTCCTCGCCCTCGAAGCGGGCGACAGCGCGCACACGGTCGCGAACTACATCCGCGACGTCCGCCGGCTCGCCGGCTACGCCGGAACGAAGGGGGCGCGTCGCCCGGAGGACGTGACAGCCGCCCTGCTGCGCGAGTTCGTGTACGCGCTCAAAGACCTGGGCCTCGCTCCGGCGACCATCCGGCGGCAGATCTCGGCCCTCCGGACGTATTACCGCTACTTGGTGGGCGAGGGTCACGCCGTGCGCGATCCGAGCGAGCGCCTCGAGTCGCCGCGGCAGTGGCAATTCGCGTACGCGACGGGCGCCCGGGTATCCGAGCTCGTGGGCCTCAAGCTGCAGGACGTGCTCTACGAAGATGGCCTCGCCCGCATCTTCGGCAAGGGCGCGAAGGAGCGAATCGTGCCCGTGGGGCGGCGTGCGTTGGGCGCCGTGGCGTTGTACGCACGCGAGATCCGCCCCGGACTCGACAAAGGAAAGGGACTAGGGCGTGTGTTCCTCAACGCTCGCGGCACGCCCCTGTCCCGGGTGGGCGCGTGGTCGATCATCAAGCGGGCAGCCCGGCTGGCCGGGCTGACGAAGCGCGTGACGCCACATACGTTGCGGCACACCTTCGCGACGCACCTGCTCGAAGGCGGCGCGGACCTGCGCGCCGTCCAAGAAATGCTCGGCCACGCGGACCTCGCCACCACCCAGCTGTATACGCACGTCGACCGTGAGTACCTGCGGACCGTGCATAAGACGTATCATCCCCGAAGCTGAGGGCCGCGCGTGTCCCGAGCGTTCATGAAGGAGGATGCCGATGCGCCGGGGCCCCGCCGGAATTACGGGCTCCCGCCGCGCGACGACCCCGGCTTCGACGCCGCGGCGGCCGAAGCGCTGCTCGAAGCCGCGCGCGCCGGTGAGACCGCGAGCGCCGAGCAAGCGACCGGCTATTACTGGGGGGAGTCCAAGCTGCGGCCGTATGTGGAGCGGCTGTTGGAGCGTGCGCGGGCCGCGGGGGATGAGCGGCTGGAGCAGCTGGCCAAGCGCTTTCTGACCTGATGCCCGAGCTGCCCGACATCGCCCTTTACCTCCACGCCCTCGCCCCTCGCGTCGTGGGCACGCCGCTCGAGCGCCTGCGGATCGCCAGCCCCTTCTTGCTTCGGACCGCCGATCCACCCGTCGCCGATCTGTCGGGGCGCGTCGTCCGCGACGTCAGCCGCCTCGGCAAACGGATCGTGTTGGCGTTCGAGGACGATTATTTCGTGGTGCTACACCTGATGATCGCCGGCCGGCTGCACTGGAAGCCCGCCGGCGCACCGATCCCTCGTCGCATGGGGCTCGCGGCGTTCGACTTTCCCAACGGCACGGTGCTCCTCACGGAAGCGGGCACCAAGCATCGGGCGTCGCTCCATGTCGTCCGGGGTGAGGACGCTCTCGCCGCGCACGACCCAGGTGGACTGGACGTGCTGGGCGCGACGCTCGAGCAGTTTCGCGCGGCGTTGATCCGAGAGTCGCACACCCTCAAGCGGGCGCTGACTGATCCCCGACTGCTCGACGGGATCGGCAACGCCTACTCCGACGAGATCCTCCATGCCGCCCGCCTCTCGCCGCTCCGTCTCACGAGCCAGATCACGCCCGAAGAAAGCGAGCGCCTGTTCCGCGCCGTGCGTGAAACCCTGACCGCTTGGATCGAGCGCCTGGGCGCCGCCACGGGTGATGCGTTCCCGGAAAAGGTGACGGCCTTCCGGGAGGGGATGGCCGTCCACGGCCGGTTCAAGAAGCCGTGCCCCGTGTGTGGATCGCCGGTGCAACGCATCCGCTACGCCGCCAACGAGGTGAATTACTGTGCCACCTGTCAGACGGGCGGCCGCCTGCTCGCAGACCGATCCCTGTCGCGGCTCCTGAAGCAGGATTGGCCGCGCTCGCTCGATTAGATTCCACCATGCTCTTCGTCCTCGACAATTACGATTCGTTCACTTACAACCTCGTCCAGCTGTTCGGCGAGCTCGGGGCGGAGCCGGTGGTGTACCGCAACGACGCACTCACGGTGGAGCTGGTGAAAGCCCTGGCCGGCAACGTGCCGGTCTTGGGCGTCTGTCTCGGTCACCAGGCGATCGGCGAGGCGTTCGGGGCCCGCGTGGTGCGCGCGGACCGTCTCATGCACGGGAAGACGTGCGAGGTGATCCACGGTGACGACGAGCTGTTCGAGGGCGTCCCCAGTCCCGTCACCGGCATGCGGTATCACTCTTTGGTGGTCGAGCCCACGTCGCTCCCCAAGGATCTCGTCATCACCGCGTGGAGCGCGGACCGGCCGAAGGATGCGGAGATCATGGCGATGAAGCATCGCCGTCACCCGATCTACGGCGTGCAGTTTCACCCGGAGTCCATCGGCACGTCGCACGGGAGACAGCTGCTCGAGAACTTCCTGCGCATTGCGCACGCCATGGTGTGACGGCCTAACGCCCACATTCTCAGCCGCTTAGGTGCAGGGCTAGACTCCACGGCACGGATTTTGTATGTTCCCCCGTGCCCGTCCTCGGCGTCGTTCCGGCGCGGCTGGGCTCCAGCCGCCTTCCTCGCAAGCCGCTCCTGTCTCTGGCAGGCGAACCCCTCATCCTCTGGGTCGTTCGGCGAGTCGTCGAGGCGAGCGTGTGTGATCGCTTGGTCGTCGCGACTGACGCGCGGGACATCGCCGCGGTCGTGGAGCGCGCCGGATACGAGGCAGTGCTGACCTCCCCCGACCATCAGTCGGGCACGGAGCGGGTAGCAGAAGTCGTTGGCAGCAAATCGTTTAGTTCCTTCGATGTCGTGCTCAACATACAGGGCGACGAGCCGCTCGTCGCGCCCGCCGCCCTGCAGGGTGCCTTGGCGCGCGTGCGGAGTGGGGATCCCATCGGCACGGCCGCGGGGGACCTCGCTGGTGCGCTCGCGGGCGATCCGAATCGTGTCAAAGTCGTGACAGACCCGCGGGGCCGGGCAGTGTATTTCTCGCGAGCCCCGATCCCGTTCGATCGCGACGGCACGAGCGAGGTGATCTACCATCAGCACGTGGGCGTGTACGCCTACACGCCAGACGCCCTGGATCGCTGGGTGCGACTCGCGCCGGTACCGGAGGAGCGCTGGGAGCGGCTCGAGCAGCTGCGGCCGCTGTTGCACGGAATTCCGATCGGGGTGGCGCTGTTTTCGGGGCCCGCGGCGCCCGGGGTCGACACGGCGGACGACCTGCGGTACGCGGAGGCACAGTTGACCCGCCAACTGAGGGAGGTGAGCCCGTGAGTTCGACGAAGTACATCTTCGTGACCGGCGGCGTGGTGTCGTCTCTCGGCAAGGGCATCGCGGCAGCTTCGCTGGGCCGCCGCCTGGTGGAGCGCGGTCTCCGGGTGACGATCCAGAAGTTCGATCCCTACATCAACGTCGATCCCGGCACGATGTCGCCGTTCCAGCACGGCGAGGTGTACGTCACCGACGACGGCGCGGAGACCGATCTCGATCTGGGGCACTACGAGCGGTTCATCGATCGCTCCCTGTCACAGGTGAATAACGTCACCACCGGGCGCATCTATCTCTCGGTGATCACGAAAGAGCGGCGCGGCGAGTACCTCGGGTCCACCGTGCAGGTGATCCCCCACATCACGGACGAGATCAAGGCCGCCATCCGGCGCCTCGCACCCGATCACGACGTCGTCATTACGGAGATCGGCGGCACCGTGGGTGACATCGAATCGCTGCCGTTCCTCGAGGCGATCCGCCAGTTCCGCCAGGAAGTCGGCCGCGATAACACGCTGTTCATCCACCTCACGCTCGTCCCCTTCATCGCCGCCACCGCCGAGCTCAAGACCAAACCCACGCAACACTCCGTCCGCGAGCTGATGCAGATCGGGATCCAGCCCGACATCCTGGTGTGCCGGACCGAGCGGGCGCTCTCGGAGGAGCTGAAGCGTAAGATCGCGCAGTTCTGCAACGTGGACTTCGGCTGCGTGGTCGAGAGCCCGGATGTGAAGTCGATCTACGAGATCCCGCTCAAGCTGCACGAGCAGGGACTCGACCGGGAAGTGTGTAGGCGGCTGCACCTCGAGACCAAAGAGCCCGATCTGCGCGCCTGGGCGCAGATGGTAGACAAGATCCTCAACCCGGCCGACCGAGTGCGGATCGCCGTCGTGGGGAAGTACACCGAGCTGGCGGACAGCTACAAGAGCATCCATGAGGCGCTCGTGCACGGCGGCATCGCACACGAATGCGGCGTGCAGATCGACTGGATCTCGTCCGACCGCTTCACCGACCAGGCCGCGGCGGGCGACCTGCTCGGCACCTACGACGGTCTGCTGGTACCGGGCGGGTTCGGCGTACGCGGCGTGGAAGGCATGCTCGAAGCGATCCGCTGGACGCGCGAGCACAAGGTCCCGTTCCTCGGCATTTGCCTCGGGCTGCAGGCGGCGATCATCGAGTTCGCGCGTGACGTGGTCAAGCTGCCCGACACCAACTCGAGCGAGTTCGCGCCCGAGTGCGAGAACCCCGTGATCGCGCTGATGCGCTCCCAGGAAGGCATCCAGGCAATGGGCGGCACGATGCGACTGGGGGCGTATCCCTGCAAGCTGCGTCCGGGCTCCCGGGTCGCGCAGGTCTATGGGGCGCTCGAGGTGAGCGAGCGGCATCGTCACCGCTACGAGGTGTCGAACGCGTACCGCGACGTGCTCGCCGAATACAGGATGCGCTGCGCCGGGCTCTCTCCCGACGGCTCGCTGGTCGAGATGATCGAGCTTCCGGATCACCCCTGGTTTATCGGCTGCCAGTTCCACCCCGAACTCAAGTCCCGACCCACCCGGCCGCATCCCCTGTTCGCCGGGTTCGTGGGCGCCGCGCGCCAGCACTCCCGAGCGCGAGGCGCGGCACCCGTCGCCCAGACGGAGCGGTCGTCGCAGCTCGCCGGCCGCCGCGACTGACATGGCGCAGCACTTCGGGAGCGGAGCGTCCCCGTTCCTCATCGCGGGGCCGTGCGTCGTCGAGTCCGACGACCTGAACCTGCGGGTCGGCGAGGCCCTCGCCGAGCTCGGAGTCAAGCTGGGGATGCACGTCATCTACAAGGCGTCCTACGACAAGGCGAACCGGTCGCGGTTGAAGGGGGCGCGCGGGCCGGGTCCCGAGCACGGCCTCGCGGCGCTCGCCCAGGTCCGGGCCGCCACCGGACTGGCGATTCTCACCGACGTCCACGAAACGGGGCAGGTCGCCGCCGCCGCGCAGGTCGCGGACGTGCTCCAGATCCCTGCGTTTCTCTGCCGGCAGACCGATCTGCTCGTCGCGGCCGGTCGGGCCGGACGCGCCGTGAACGTCAAGAAAGGGCAGTGGATGGCCCCCGAGGGAATGGCCGGGGCGATCGAGAAGGTCCGCGCGGGCGGAGCGCCCGAAATCGCCGTGACCGAGCGGGGCACCTTCTTCGGCTACGGCGACCTCGTGGTGGACATGCGCAACTTCGTGCGGCTCCGCGCCGCCTGCGGCACCCCCGTCGTGTACGACGGGACGCACGCGGTGCAGCAGCCGGGGCAGGGCCCCGAGGGCTCGAGCGGGGGCCTGCGCGATTTCATCCCGCCGCTGCTGTACGCCGCGGCCGCCGCGGGCGCCGACGGCTTCTTCCTCGAGACCCATCCCGATCCGGACCGGGCCCCGTCCGACGGGCCGAACATGATCCCGCTCGACCAGTTGGCGGGCATCGTCAGCGTGGCGCTGGACGTCTGGCATGCGGCGCGGGCGGGGGGCACGGCGGCAGCGAGGTCCCAGGGGGGTGGCGGGGCGGTTGTCGAGGACCGAGCGAGAGCCGTGCCCCCACCCCGCGCCCGGGCCCGTAAGTGACAATGCTCGACGCCGCCGTCGCCCGTCGCTTGAAGCTCGTCGGCCTGGACGTCGACGGCGTACTCACCGACAACGGGATCTACGTCGGGATGGTGGGCGATCACCCGGTCGAATTCAAGCGCTTTCACATCCAGGACGGGCTCGGCGTCCGGATGCTCCGCACCGCCGGGCTCGTCATCGTGTGGCTGTCCGGACGCGAATCGGCCGCCACGGCGCTGCGTGCGCGAGAGCTCGAGGTGGACGAGGTGATCCAGGATCCGACCGCCCGCAAGCTCCCGGCGTTCGAGGCGCTGCTCGAGCGGCGTGGGCTCGGCTGGGACGAATGCGCCTTCGTCGGCGACGACCTCGCGGACCTCCCGCTGCTCACTCGCGTGGGGCTCCCGATCGCCGTGGCGAACGGCGTCGCCGAGGTGAAGGCCGCCGCGCGCGTCGTGACGACCGTTCCTGGCGGCGAGGGCGCGGTCCGGGAAGTGGCCGAGCTGATTCTCAAGGCCCGGGGCGAATGGCAGGGCCTGCTCACGCAGTATTTCCTGGAGCGTGGCGATGTCGCGCACGGAGCCCAGCGAGCTCGCTGAGCGCGGGCGCCGCGTGCTGGCCATCGAAGCCGAGGCGATTCGCCGGGTCGGCGAGCGCCTGGGCCCCGCGTTCGCGAGCGCCGTGCGCCTCCTCGCCGACGCGAAGGGCCGTCTCATCGTGTCGGGCCTCGGCAAGTCCGGGTTGATCGCGCGCAAGATCGCGGCCACGTTCACGTCCACCGGCACGCCCGCGTCGTTTCTCCATCCCGTGGACTCCCTGCACGGCGACCTCGGCATCGTGGGCGGGAACGACGTGGCGCTCCTCTTGTCGAAGAGCGGCGCCTCGGACGAGCTGTTCGGGCTGGTCAACCAGTTGAAGCGCCTCGGCGTGCCGATGATCGCGCTGACGGGTAACCCTGACTCAGTGCTGGCGCGCCAGGCGGACGTCGTGCTCGACGGCAGCGTCAGCGAGGAGGCCTGTCCCGAGACCCTCGCGCCCACGGCGAGCACCACGGCCGCGCTCGCGCTGGGAGACGCGCTCGCGGTGGCGGTGCTCGAAGAGAAGGGCTTCGGGCGCGGGGACTTCGCGGCGCTGCACCCCGGCGGCGCGCTGGGCAAGAATCTGCTGCTGCGCGTCGCGGACGTGATGCTCGCCGGGGACGTACCCACCCTCGGACCCGACCACCCCATGCGAGAGTGCGTGGTGCTCCTCGCGGAAAAGCGCGGCACGGTGGCGGTGGTGGACGCCGCCCAGGGCCTTATCGGCGTGGTCACGGCGGGCGATCTGACGCGGCTCATGGAGCGGACGGATCAGTTCCTCGACATCC
This sequence comes from Gemmatimonadota bacterium, assembly GCA_003221085.1. Lineage (GTDB taxonomy): Bacteria > Gemmatimonadota > Gemmatimonadetes > Gemmatimonadales > GWC2-71-9 > AG41. The sequence continues at coordinate 2,658 of QHUD01000029.1, read as the reverse complement.
CGGTGCGCGAGGTCATGACCCGGACCCCGAAGAGCACCACCGCCGACGCGCTCGCGGGCGCAGCGGTCCGCCTCATGGAGCAGCACGGCATCATGGCTCTCCCCGTGCTCGACGGCGGGCGCAAACTGGTCGGCATGGTCCACCTGCATGATCTCATGAAAGCAGGAGCGGCGTGACAGGAAAAACGGCGTCGAGCAAGCACGTCGCGCCACGGCGTCACGCAGAGGCGTCACGTCGTCGCTCGACGTATTCGTGCTACGCCGTATTGTACTACGTCGTTCTGGGTGGGGTCGTGGGAGGGGCATGCGAAACCGGCATCAAGCCCACGGCGACCATTGCCGTCGCGGATTCCGCGGACCAGGTGCTGTTCGGCATGTCCCACTACGTGACCGATGCCGGAATTCAGCGTGCCCACGTACGGGCCGATACGGCATATTTGTACTCCCCGGCGCAGACCACCGAGCTGCGGAACGTCCACATCACGTTCTACGACCCCCGGGGGGCCGAGACGTCGACGCTCACGTCGCGGCAAGGCACGTATCATTGGCGCGGGGGCGACATGGAGGCGCGAGGCAACGTGGTGGTGGTGCGAACCGACGGTGCGACGCTTCGGACCGAGGTGATCCGCTACAGCCAGGTCCGGAACCAGGTCAGCTCGGATAGGGACTTCGTATTCGACGAGCCGACGCGACACATCAAGGGCACAGGCTTCACCGCCGACCCGAGCTTCAAGGTCGTCACCGCGAACAAGGTGACTGGAGAGGGCGGTAAGTTCACTCTCCCGAACCAATGATGGCAGCCGTGCTCCTCACAGCCCTCGCCCAGCACCCCGCCTCGCCCGCCGACACGGCGGCCGGCCGACCCTGCAAGGTGATCATCGATTCGGTCGGCCGGCAGGCGCAGCAGGTCGAAGTACGCCCGGGAGAGACCAACGTGTTCGCTGGTGGCGGCGTGTTGGCCCATTGCGAGGGCAGCGGAAGCACACTCGCGTCCGACAGTGTGGCCTGGTTCGCCGGCGTCAGCCGGTTCGACATGCTCGGCCAGAGAAATCCGGTGCACATCCGCGACACGGTCATGATCCTCGACGCCACGACCGCCGCCTACTTCCTGCGGCAGGAACGGCTCGAGGCGCACAAGAACGTCGTCGCGGTGAATCGGAACACGGGGTCGGTGCTGCGCGGGCCCAACCTGACGTACTATCGTGCAGTGAAGGGCGTGCGCGACACGCTCGAGATGTACGCATCGGCTCGCCCGACCATCGACTACCACGCGATCGCCGACACGGGGGGAGGAGAGCCGTACGCCATCGTCGCCGATCGGGTGCGCTTCAAGGGCAACGACCGCATGTGGGGAGGCGGGCAGGTGACCATCGACCGGAGCGACTTCGCGGCGCGCGGGGATTCGATGCAGCTCGACCAGGCCGGCGGAAGCGCCGTCCTCGTGGGCCAGCCCCGCGTCGACGGGAAGGGCGCTCGGCCCTATACGCTCACCGGCACGCGGATCGAGCTGGGGCTCCAGGGGCGCGAGGTGCGTCTCGTGAAAGCGCTCGGCGACGGCGTCGCAACCGGAACTGAGTGGCGCCTCACGGCGGATACGATCCACCTACACGTGGACCATAAGAAGCTGCAGCAGGCGTTCGCCTGGGGCCCCAAGGACTCGGTCCATGCGCGGGCCGTGTCGACGCGCAACACGATCGTCTCCGATTCGCTCGCCCTCGACCTTCCGGACGAAGTGCTCACCGAGGCGCGCGCCTTTGGGCACGCCCATTCGACCTCGAAGAAGGAGACCCCGAAGCGGGACTCCACGGCGACCGCGGAGGCGGACTGGTTCGCGGGAGATTCCCTCACGGCGCGCTGGACCCAGGTCCCCGACTCGGCGGGGACGTCGAGGACCAAGCTGAATCGGGTCATCGCCCGGGGCTCGGCCCGCTCCTTCACGCACCTGGCGAGCCAGCACGACACCGCGGGCCCTTCGCTCAACTACTCCCGCGGCACGGTCATCGACTGCCTCCTGAAGGGCGACAAGGTCGACCGGTGCGGGGTCACCGGGCGGGCCAACGGCGTGCAGCTGGAGCCCAAGCCTCCGGCGCCGGACACGACCAAGGCCGATTCGACCAAGAAGAAGCCCCGTCCATGACAGCGCCCGTCTCCTCCCGGCACATCGCCGATCTGATCGCAGCCCGGGATTCGTCGCTCCCGCTCGCCGCCGCCGCGCTCGCCCGCGTGGCGGACGACGCGGGCCGGGCCACGTTCAGCGATCTGGCCATCGCGTACCGCGAGGAGTTCCTCACCCTCCGGGCCCACGCACACGACGCCGGATTGCCGGAGCTGGGCGGGCTGTCGGTCGAGGAGTTTCGCACCAACTTGCGGACGTCGGTGCTGCCTCGGCTCGCCCTGATGACGGTCGTGACGTACGCCGCCGCCGGGCTGGGGGACGCCACGCCCGTCGCGTTCACGGTCGAGGCGTGGGGGGAGATCGGCGCGGACCGCGCCGCCAGCGCCGACCGGCTGCTCGACGCGGCCGAGCGCGCGGTCGCCCGGGCTGAGTCGGTGAGCGGCGAGTACGCGGCGGTGAGTGGGGGCAGCCGTCTCAGCGCCAGCGGGTTGCTGAAGACCTATAAGAATCGTGCGGTGGTGAACGACGTGAGCGTGCAGCTCC
>QHUD01000028.1 GCA_003221085.1 Gemmatimonadota bacterium | reverse complement strand
CTGCGGAAACGCTCCACCGATTCGCTGGGACCGAAATCGTCCAGCTCGTACAGCTGGCGCACCTCGATCTCACCGTCCTCCAGCGCGGGATTGGGGAAACGCCTGGCCCATTCGAGCGCCTCTTCCCGTGACTTCACCTGGATGAGCGTGTAGCCGGCGACGAGCTCCTTGGCCTCGGCGAAGGGTCCGTCGATCACGGTGCGCTTGCCTCCGGAGTATTTGATCCGCCAGCCCTTCGAGCTCGGCTGGAGTCCCGAGGCATCGAGCAGGACACCCGCCCGTTGTAGCTCCTCGTGGTACTTGGCCATCTCGGCAAAGAGAGGCTCCCAGGGCGGCCCGATCGGCATGACCTCGGCTTCCGAGTCCTTGGTGGCCTTTACAATGATCATGAATCGCATGGTCCTATCTCCCCTTCTTGGCCTTCCCGGCGGACTGGGCGCGCACGCGCTCCTCCTGCTCCTTGAATTCGGGCTTGAGCGCGGGACCGAAGTCGTCCACCTCGAACACCTGGCGGATCTCCACTTCGCCATCCCGGAACGGGGCCCGCTTCAGCCACTCGATAGCCTCGTCCAGCGACTTGACCTCCCACAGCCAGAAGCCGGCAATCAGCTCCTTCGTTTCCGCGAAGGGCCCGTCGATCACGGTCCGCTTGCTTCCCGAGAATTTGACACGCGCGCCCTTGGAGCTCGCTTGTAGCCCCTCCGCTGCGAGCAGCACACCGGCCTTCTCGAGCTCCATGTTGAACTTCCCCATCTCGGTCAGCATCTTCTCGTCCGGCAGGACGCTCGCTTCAGAGTCCTTGTTGGCTTTAACCAGCACCATGAATCGCATGGTCTGCTCTCCTCGTGATTGTCTACCCATACGACGAGTGAGTGGCGGCGAGATCGACGGATTTCGTCCCCCTCTCCCCGAGGGAGCGGGGATAGGGGGTGAGCCCTACCCGCCGGCGATGGCTCCCAGCACGACGAAAGGCTCCGTCCCCTCAACGACCGCGGCGGGCAGGGGAGCGTCCGGCGGCTCGTGGGTCAAATCCCGCGCGCAGGCAAAGAACCGCAGGAACGGCCGTCGCTGCTCGGTGACGTGGTCGCGGATCGTCCCGCGCAGCACGGGATAGCGGGCTTCGAGCGCGTCGAGCACCGCGCCCCGAGTGACCCGGCCCGGTACCTCCAGCGTCACCTCACCTTTGACCTGCGCCAGCGTCCGCAGATGCGGCGGGAGCACGACGCGGATCACCGCAGCGTCTGGACCTCGACGGACAGGACGGCGGGGAGATCGCGGACGATCGCCGTCCAATTGTCCCCGGCGTCGGCCGACAGGTATACCTGCCCGCCGGTGGTGCCGAAATACACCCCGCACGTATCGAGCGAGTCGACCGCCATCGCGTCGCGCAACACGTTGACGTAACAGTCACGCTGCGGCAGGCCCTTGGTGAGCGCTTCCCAGTCATTCCCGCCCTTGCGGCTGCGATACACGCGCAGCTTCCCGTCGGGCACGTAGTGCTCGGAGTCGCTCTTGATGGGGATGACGTAGACAGTCTCCGGCTCGTGCGCATGCACGTCGATCACGAAGCCGAAGTCAGTCGGCAGGTTGCCGCTGATCTCGTGCCACGAGTCGCCGGCGTCGTCCGAGCGCATCACGTCCCAATGCTTCTGCATGAAAAGCACGCCGGGCCGCGAGCGGTGCAGCGCGATGCGGTGCACGCAATGGCCCACCTCGGCAATAGGGTCGGGGATGTACTGGGAGTGGAGGCCCCGGTTGATCGGTTTCCACGTCGCGCCGCCGTCGTCGGAGCGGAACGCGCCCGCGGCCGAGATGGCCACGTACATCCGCCGGGCGTTCGTCGGATCGAGCAGGATCGTGTGCAGGCACATCCCGCCGGCGCCCGGCTGCCACTTAGGCCCGGTGCCGTGGCCGCGCAGACCGGCGAGCTCCTGCCACGTCTTGCCGCCGTCGCTCGTGCGGAACAGTCCCGCGTCCTCCACGCCGGCGTACACGGTGTCCGGATCGGTGAGCGACGGCTCGAGGTGCCAGACGCGCTTGAACTCCCAGGGATGCTGCGTGCCGTCGTAGAACTGGTGCGTAGTGAGTGGCTTGCCGGTATCCGGCGACGTGTCGTAGACGAATTTGTTGCTCTCGCCGGCCGGCATGCCGTCCGCCGTCTTGGTCATCCCCCCGCCGGGCGTCTCCCACGTCTTGCCGCCGTCACACGAGCGTTGGATGACCTGTCCAAACCAGCCGCTGGACTGCGACGCGTACAGACGGTTGGGATCGACGGGCGAGCCTTTCAGATGGTAGATCTCCCAGCCCGCAAAGTGCGGGCCGCTCACGTCCCACTGCTTGCGCTTGCCATCGGCCGTCAGGATGAACGCTCCCTTTCGCGTGCCGACCAGTACTCGTACGCCGCTCATGACGCACTCCTTTCAGGACCCGCCCCGTCAGGGGGCCAGGAAGCACAGCTCACGAATCTCGCACTCCCCCTCCCACCCCGGCCAGTGCTGCTGGTGCAGCTGCATGAATTGCCGCGTCGCCTCGAGCGCCTCTGCCCGCGACTTGGCCTCCAGCACGGCGTAACCCCCGACGACCTCCTTGGCCTCGGCGAAGGGCCCGTCGGTCACCATGAGCTTCCCTCCGGAGATACGGACCCGTGCTGCCGTCGAGCTGGCGGACAGTCCTCCGGTCTGGACCAGCGAGCCGTCCCTGAGGGAGTCCTCGGTCAGCTTGGCCATGGCGTCCAGGAGCGGCTGGGGCGGGGGCCCTTGGTTTTCCGACGCCTTCACGATCGACAGGAATCGCATAGTCGCCTCCTCGTAGGGTTTCGCGTTCTCTCCCCACACGACGAACGCGAGGCCTCGAGATCGACACGAGTGCTAAGTTATTGAAACGGCGGAAGCTCGCCTTCTTCGGAACCATCGCCGCTGTGGACACGTTGACGGGGAAACAGACCGACTTACCCCCGCCTACTCGAGCATCCTCTGATCACGATCACGGGAAGTACGGGCACTATCGGCAGTGAGCTGGTTCGCTTGCTGTCGGCTGCGGGCGCCAGCACACGCGCCGTACACCGAAACGCGAGCAAGGCGCGGTCGTTGCCCCTCGTCTCATGGGTGCAGGCCGACCTCGACGACGCCAGCCAGGTCGAAGCCGCAATCGCCGGGACGACCCGGCTGTTCCTGCTGACCGGAAACGAACCGGACTTCGCACGAGTCCAGATCGGGGTGGTTCGCGCGGCCGAACGGCTGGGCGTGGAGCACATCGTCAAGCTCTCGGCCCTGGGCGCATCCGACCACTCGAAGTCGGCCATCGCGCGGGAGCATTGGCAGGTCGAGCAGGCGCTGTTGAGTACGCGACCGCAATGGACGATCCTGCGCCCACACGCCTTCATGCAGAATTGGCTGGGGGACGTCGCCGAGTCCGTGCGCGCGGAGGGCGTCATCTACTCGCCGATCGGCGACGGGCGCGTGCCGTTCATCGACACGCGGGACATCGCGGCAGTGGCAGCGGAGGTACTGCTTCATCCCGAGGTGCACGTGGGCAAGAAGTACGTCCTCACTGGGGGGACGGCCGTGGGCTTTGCCGACCTCGCGGCTGTTCTGTCAGAAGCCACCGGCCGAAAGGTTACGTACCGGCCCGTATCCATGGAGGAAGCCCGCGCTCGCCTGGCGGCGCGGGGCGTGGCTGCGCCGGCCATCGATGCGATGCTTGCGATCGCGGCCTACCAGAGGGATGGCGGACCGACAGCCACGGTTTCACCGACCGTCCGGCGCCTCCTCGGTCGCGCGCCGCGCACGATTCGCGATTTCGCCCGCGACTACGCCGCGTCGTTTCGATAGGATGGGAACGTGAACACACACGCAGCCGTCACGCCTTCGCTCAATCCGGTTCGATCGTATGCGCTCGGGCATGCCTTTCCATCACCAACGATTGTCCGCGACAGACACAAGTCATAGCTCCCTCCGGTCGTCAACCGGCTGTCTATTGATTCGTCGTTCGGGAGGGGCCAGAATCGACACGACGACGCCATGGCTCGACGGTCCACCCAATGGAATCTCGCCATGGAGAACGGTCGAACCGCGGGTAATGTCTCCGGGATTTGGCGCGTGAACGCGAAAGGATACCCCATGAACAAGAACCTCATCGCCAAGGCCGCCATAACGATCAACGCCACCAGTAGCAAAGTGTGGGACGCGCTTGTCACGCCCGCGGCCATTAAACAGTACATGTTCGGTACCAACGTGGTCTCGGAATGGAGGGAAGGCAGCGCGATCATCTGGAAAGGGGTGTGGCAAGGCAAGTCGTATGAGGACAAGGGCGTGATTCTTCAGCTCAAACCGGCTCGCACGCTTCAGTACACGCACTTCAGTCCGCTGTCCGGCCTCCCGGACGAGCCAGGCAGCTACCACACGGTGACCATCGAGCTGTCCGCCGAAGGTCCCGGAACGCGTGTTTCACTGTCTCAGGACAACAATCTCACCGAACAGGCGCGCGAGCATTCGGAGAAAAACTGGGGCATGATGCTAGCGGGCTTGAAGCGATTCGTGGAAGGGGCGTGAGGCCGAGTGATGTCAGGTCGTCGCTGCGTGGGGATGGAACGCGCAGCTGCACCGCGTCCTCGCGGCGTCGGGCGCACCCGGGAACACGTGGTAGTACATGGCCACGATCATCGGCATGAAGACCAGCGTGTTGTAGAAGAGGTGCAGTTCGACTCGCGGGATCCAGATCTGCACGATGCTCGTGGGGGCGGCGGCCCCGAACAGCGTCCGGCCCGCGATGACTTGACCTTGCAGCAGCGCGTGCTCGATGTGATGCCAGAACTGAATCACGAGCGCCGCGACCCACCAGGTGCGCGACCGGCCCACGAAGCCGGGTAACAACGTCCAGATGCCGGCCAGCATGATGAGGGCGTACCCGTAGTGGAGCACTTCCGAGTGGATGAGCCAGGGGAACGCCTGGCCCAGGACGCCGCGCGCCTGGTGCCGCGGCCACCCCGAGACATACACCTGGTACGCCTGCATGAGATGCTCGGCCCAGTGGGCGAGGACGATCATCAGGAACACCTGCAGCGTCCGCTTGTGCCACGGGCCATTGAGCTTGCCGAGGAATGAGCGGGCTCCCTGGGGCCGGGTTGGCGGCGATGTCAAAGCGGTGGTTGCCATGGGGGAGCCAATATTAGTTCGCCCCGTCCTGTAGCGCAAATCGCACGGCATACAGTCCAATTCGCGCTCCGTGTTCATTGCCGCGCGAGCGTCGGCGGAAACTAGTTTTCGATGGTAAAGGCGCAGCGCGGAGCGCGCCGCGCGCGCAGCACTCGGTCACCGGTGCGCCGGTGATCTTTTCTACGACCGCTTTCCCCAGCTCGCACGCCTCTTCGTGATCCGATGTCACGGCGGATAGCGGGCAGCCATAGCTTTGCAGGCGCCATCCTGCGGGGAGCCGCGACGCCCGGCGTGACGTTACCTGAACGGTCATGGAGGCCGTGCAGTGGGCGCATCGACTGGGGGGGACACATGGCGGAACCATTGGACCTTGTCGTGATCGGCACAGGTGAGGGTGGCTCCGGGCCGGCTTACCGGTGCCGGAGGGCCGGCTGGCGCGTCGCCGTTGTCGATGAACTCCCGTACGGCGGGACGTGCGCGCTGCGCGGCTGCGATCCTAAGAAGGTGCTCGTGGGCGCCGCGGAGCTCACAGATTGGCGCCGCAGGATGGAGGGCCGGGGAGTGAGTGGAGACGCGCATATCTCTTGGCCCGACCTGATGCGGTTCAAGCGGACCTTCACCGATCCCGTGCCTGCCGATCGAGAGAAGGCGTTCCAGCAGGCCGGCATCTCGACCCCTCACGGGCCGGCGCGGTTCTTGAGCCCGGAGAGGTTGTCGGTGGACGGCCAGGTACTCGAGGCGCGGCACTTCGTGATCTCCGCGGGAGCCAAGCCGCGACGCCTCGGCATTCCCGGCGAGGAATACCTGCTCACGAGCACTGCGTACCTCGAGCTCGACCAGCTGCCCCCGCGGATCGCGTTTCTGGGTGCGGGATACATCTCGTTCGAGTTTGCTCATGTATCCCGGCGGGCCGGCGCTCAGGCGACCATCATCGGCCGAGGAAAGCCGTTACAGCATTTCGAGCAGGACCTCGTCACCCGGCTCACGGACCACACGCGGAGCCTGGGCATCGACGTGCGGGTCGACGCCGAAGTGACGGCGATCGAGCAGCGCGCCGGTCGTGACGTTGTGCAGGTGCACTCGCACGGACGGGTGGAAACGCTCGAAGCCGAGGCGGTCGTCCACGGTGGCGGACGCGTCCCGAACACCGAGGGGCTTGACCTTCAGGCGGCGAACGTAGCGACGGAGCCGAACGGTGGGGTGCGGGTGAACGAGTTCCTCCAGAGCGTCTCGAATCCGCGGGTCTATGCGGCGGGTGACGCGGCGGCCTCTCCGGGCAGCCTCCCGCTCACCCCAGTGGCCGCGTACGAGGGGGTGATCGTCGCCTCAAACCTGCTGAACGGGAATACGCAGAGACCGGACTATCGGGGCATTCCGAGCGTCGTGTTCACGGTCCCAGCGCTCGCCGGCGTCGGCCTCACAGAGGCTGAGGCGCGGCAGCGCCAGCTCGACATTCGGGTCAAAGCTGAGGATACTTCTGGCTGGTACTCCAACCGTCGCGTCGCCGAGACATGCGCCATGTTCAAGGTGATCGAGGACAGCCAGACGGGCCGGATTCTGGGCGCGCACCTGCTTGGCCCGCACGCCGAAGAGGTCATCAACCTCTTCGCTCTGGGGATCCGCTCCGGCCTTCCTGCAACGGATCTGAAGCATCTCCTGTACGCGTACCCGACGAGCGGGGCCGACGTACCGTACATGATCCCGTAGCTCGACACTGCTCACCCCATGCTGTTGAGCTGGTGGCAACGATCGGAAAACCGTCCTTCAGCACGCTCCTCCGGAACCACCGTGGCCAGTCGACATCGATCTTGCCCGTATCCGGGAAAGCGCAGTGCTTGTCCGAGAACACGATCACGTCGTTCTCGAAGACGACTAGCAGGTCGGTCAGCTCCTTGCCCACGCCGTGAGCCGGGTCCTTGCCCTGGTCTCGGTACAAGCCGGAGTAACTCCAGACCGACAGGAACGTGCGCTCGCAGAGTTCGCCGAGGTAGCGCTCGGCTGGCGTAGTGCCGTCGCGACGGTCGACGCGTTCGGGTGCGGGCGGGGATCCGTCCGTCACGCAGGTGCGCCCCTTGGGCGCCGGCCCGTCTGAAGCAGCGCGAGGATCGCCTCCGGCGTCAGGTGGGGCGCCTGCCTCGCCGGCGACTTCGCCCACCACCTCGAGGGCCCCTGTGCGTCTTCCGCGCGAGGGCCTCCACCACCGCCTGCTCGACGGTGTTTTCGCGTGGAGCGAGCCCGATCCTGCGCGCGGCGCAGGCACGTACGACAGCAGGCAGCTGCGGCATGGGGTCGTCGAGGAGGATCTTCGACGTCACGTCGTCTCGTGTCTCAGTGTCGCCCTCGCAGAGGGTCGAGAATGCCAGGGCCCGGTCATTGCCGAGAATGTTGGGATAGGTCATTCGCCGCTAAACGTAGCAACTCAGCCGTGACAAAACTGTGTCAATCGCACTGGCGGCGGGGGCACTCGCGTGCGAGCCGCGCGCGCCTGTGGCTACATTTGGTCCCCCTAGGAGCCGAGCTTAAAATCCCCAGCATGACTGTCCTAACGGCGACCCTGACCTGCCCGGTCTGCGGCCACAAGAAGGCGGAGACCATGCCAACCAACGCCTGCGTGCACTTCTACGAGTGCACGGGGTGCGGTACCGTCCTCCGGCCCAAGGTTGGCGATTGCTGCGTCTTCTGCTCGTACGGCTCGAGCCGATGCCCGCCCCGGCAGGCTGAGGGGCCGTGACTACGCGGACGGCGCCGTAGTATATTCCCGAGCGCGCATGAAACTCTCGTTCGTCAGACTCGTCGCCACGCTGCTGCTGAGCGGCCAGATGTTGCCGCTTGGCCTGCCGCTGTTGTGTGAGCAAGTCCAGGGAGGAACGCCGGCGAACTGCGAGCAACAGATGGCGTCCCACCGGTCTGGGCCGGCCGTCGGTGCGATGACCCACGCTACCCCGTGCGCTAACTCGGCGTTCTGCGCGATCACGGGGCCCGCAGTGGTCACGCTTGGTGGACCCGCTTCCGCCTCCGCACGAGAATCCCACATTGTCGGTTTCGGGGTCTCGACTCTCGCCCCGGCCGACCCGCAAGCACCGCTCCCTCCACCTCCCCAAGCCTAGCCTCTCCCAAGCGTAGTGTGCCCTGACGCGCCGCCCACAACGGCGCGGGCTCCGGCGCGTTCCGCCGGAAACTGATTGGCGAGGAGAGGTATGCAAGTCCGACAACTGATTCTGACCGCGAGCGCATTCGTCATAGCGAGCGCCGGTCCTGCGCACGCGCAAAACTCAGCGCCCGTCGCCGGCGACTCGGGTTTACAATCGCTCGTCGCTGAAGCGCTCGCACGCAACCCGTCGGTCGCGCAGCGGCAGGCGGCCGTCCGCGCCGCTACGCTCCGCATCCGACCGGCCGGTTCGCTGTCAGACCCGATGCTGACCGTCGGCGTGATGGACTTGGTGCTGCCGCACTTCGAGTTCAACCAAAGCGACTTCACCGAGGCCGACGTGGAGCTGAGCCAGGAGATTCCTTGGCCTGGCGCGTTAGGCGCGCGCTCGGGGGTGATGCGCGCGGCCGCGGCCAGCGCGAGGGCGGAAGAAGGCACCGTCCGCCGCGACCTTACGACCGCGATGGCGGTCGCCTACTACCGCCTCGGCTACACGGTGACGGCGCTCGAGACGCGGCGTCACCAGCGTGAGCTTCTCGACGCCGCCGTCCAGCTCAGCACGACGCGCTATGCGACGGGCGCCGCGCCGCAAAGCGATCCCCTCCAGGCAAAGCTGGCCCGCGATCGCCTGCGGTCCGAGGCGTTGGCTCTGGAGAGCGAACGAGTGGCCGCGCTCGCCGCGGTGAATGCCCTACGGAACCGGGCACCCGGAGACTCCGTCCCGGTCACCTCGATCGACCCCGCTGCGCTGCGTGCCGGGGCAGCGCCGCAGCCTCCCGCCGACTCACTCGTGGCCCTGGCCCTCGCAACCCATCCCCGACTCGCCGCTCGCCGGGCGGCGGTCGACGCGGCCACGCGCACGATTCAAGTCGAGCGTCTCGGCGCGCGCCCCAACTTCACCCTGACGCTGCGCTACGGTTACCGACCGCGGGCGTTCACCTTCAACTTTCCGGACTTCTTCTCCGCCTTCGTCGGCCTGCGCCTTCCGATCTGGGCGTGGCGCAAACAGAACCGGCTGGCCGATGCGGCACGCGCCGATTCAACTGGGGCCGCGGCCGAGCTCCGCGACGCGGAGCTGCAGCTCAGTCGCGAGGTCACTGAAGCCGCTGCCCGAGTCCAAGCGTCACAACAGCGTCTGGCGCTCCTCGTGGACGGCGTGCTGCCCAATGCGCGGGGAACAGTCGAATCCGTGCTGCGGAGCTATCAGGTCGGTCGCGCCGAATTCCTGACGCTGCTGTCGGTCGAAGACGCCCGGTACCGGGCCGAGCTGGAAGCTGTCGCCGTGGCAGCGGACTACCAGGCCCAACTCGTCATGCTGCGGCAGCTGACCGCAGGGGAGACGCAGCCGTGAGACAGATCCTTACCGGGCTGCTCGTCGCAGCCACGACGCTGACGGGATGCAAGAAGGCTCCCGCTCCAGACATGCAGGGGATGGCTGGCATGCCTGGAATGCCAGTTACTGCCGCCGACACGACGGGCGTACCGCTTGATCGGGCCGAAGCCGCGAGGCTCGGCATCACGTTTGCTCGGGCTGCCGAGCGCCCGGTACGATCCTCGGTGCGGGCAGTCGGGATACTGAAGTACGCCGAGCCCAACCTCGTCTACGTCAACGCTCGGGTTGGTGGTTGGGTGGAGCGGCTGTATGCAGATTACGTCGGTAAGCGTGTCGAGCAAGGGGACCCGCTACTGGCGCTCTACTCTCCCGATCTGGTGAGTGCTCAGGAGGAATACCTCCTGGCGCGGCGGCTGAAAGACGACACTCTCGCAGCGAGTGCCCGGCGCCGTCTCGCCCTGTGGGACGTCCCGTCCGATCAAATCGACAGCCTGGAGACGAGAGCCAGCGTGACGCGCACGCTGTTGCTGCGCGCCCCCCGGAGCGGCGCAGTCACGGAGAAGATGGTCATCGAGGGCCAGGCGGTGAAGGCGGGTGACAACCTGTTCCAGATCGCCGACGCCGGAGTCCTGTGGGTAGACGTCGCGATCTTCGAGCAGGACGCGGCAGCCGTCCGCGTCGGCACCCCGGCCACGATCACCGTGGACGCGCTCCCGGGACGGACGTTTCGCGGACGCGTGACGTTCATCTACCCGCAGCTCGACGAGAAGACCCGCACGCTGACCGCCCGCGTGGCGGTGGAGAACGGCGATGGCGCCTTGCGCCCGGGAATGTACGCCACGGCAGCGCTCGCGACGTCGGGCCGGCGGAGTGTGAGCGTTCCGCTCGAGGCGGTGCTGCCCACCGGGACGAAAGACCTCGTCTTCGTGAACCGGGGCGACGGTCGGTTCGTACCGCGAGAGGTGCGTGTCGGGCTCCGGGGCGACTCCCTCGTCGAGATCGTCGAGGGCCTGAAGCCGGGCGACGAAGTCGTGGCCTCGGCGACGTTCCTGCTCGACTCGGAGTCGAACCTCGCCGCGGCGATTCAAGGACTCATGCTCCAGATGGGGATGGGACTGAACATGGGCGGGATGGAGACCGGGAAGCGGGATGCGGGAAGCGGGATGCGGGGGATGCCCGGCATGGATACGCTCCGGAGGCGCCCATGATCGAGCGCCTTATCGCCTGGTCGATCCGGCGACGCGAGCTGGTCGCGCTCGGCGCGATCTTCGTGCTCGTCGCCGGCGTGTTCTTGCTCCGCACGATGCCGGTGGATGCAATCCCGGATCTCTCGGATACTCAGGTGATCGTCTACACCGACTACCCAGGCCAGGCGCCACAGGTCGTCGAGGACCAGGTGACCTATCCGTTACTGACCACGTTCCTTGCGGTCCCCAAAGTGAAGGTGGTGCGCGGGCAGTCGATGTTCAGCTCGTCCTTCGTCTACGTGATCTTCCAGGACAGGACCGACCTCTACTGGGCGCGCTCCCGCGTGCTCGAGTACCTGAACGCGATTCAGAGCCGGCTCCCCGTTGGCGCCAAGACCCGGCTGGGGCCGGACGCCACCGGCGTGGGCTGGGTCTATCAGTACGCCCTCGAGGGTCCCGGTTACTCGCCCGACCGACTCCGCTCGATCCAAGACTTCCAAGTGCGTTATGCCCTACAGTCGGTGTCGGGCGTCGCCGAGGTCGCGAGTCTGGGCGGCTTCGTGCGGCAGTACCAGGTGCTGCTCGACCCGGCCCGGCTCCTTGGCTACGGGGTGACGGCGCGCGAGGTCATCGCCGCGGTGCGCGGGGCCAACCAGGACGTCGGGGCGCGCACCGTGGAAGTCGCGGGCTCGGACTACGCGATCCGCGGGCTCGGCTACTTCCGTGGAGTCGGGGACATCGGGAAGGTCGCCGTCGGCGTC
>QHUD01000027.1 GCA_003221085.1 Gemmatimonadota bacterium | reverse complement strand
GACCACGACCGCGTTGAGCGCAAGTGGGGACGCGCGCTTGTTCACCACCTCGATCACCGTACTCGAGTCGAGCGGCTGCTCGACGATCACGACGGCGGAGTAGCCGAGCTGGCGTGCCCGGTAGACCGCGCGGATCGGTGCACCAGGGACCGCGAGGGGATCCCTCCCGAGCAACAGGCGCGCGGAGTCGACGCTGATGGGAGGTCCCCTCAGCACGTCGTGCTCACCATCGAGACTCACGGAGTCGGCCTGAGCCGAGGGTGCCTCTGCTCGGGCCGCGACCGGCGCGGCACGCTGCCGCGCGATGTATTCCGCCCTCTCGGGCGTTGCCGGGGCAGGTACGGAAGCAGGTGCCGCCGGCGGCTTTCGAGTCGCGCCGGGCACTGTGACGCGAGATTCGCGTCGTGCCCGTTCCGGGGTGAGCGGCGTCTCGAGGGCTTGAGGCCGCGCGGGCTCAGCGTCGGCCGCGGTTTCGGGTTCTCGCAGCGCTTCGAACCCGCGGCCCAGGTAGGTCCCGATTCCGAGCGCCAGTACGATGGTCGCCGCCCACGCGAGCGGCTGGCGCACCTGCCACCAGAGCCGCGCCGGAGGCTTCACGTCCCCAGCTCGAAACGGCGGCACCTCGCGGTCCGGCGGAGCGGCGAGCGCCAAGAGCTCCCCGGCCCGTGCGATCAATGCACGCTCTTCCTCGAGCCGTTCGCGGCAGCCGGGGCACTGGGCGAGGTGTGCGTCGACGCCCTGGGCCTCCGCCGGCGCGAGCTCGCCGTCGAGATACGCGTGCAGCATACCGTCATCCACGTGCGACATGCTTACCTGACTTTCCCGCCTCGTAGGCCTGCACCAGGCGCCGGCGCGCGCGGGACAGCGTCGTGCCGATCGCGCCCCGCGCCAGTCCCGTCTGGGTGGCTATCTCGTCGTACGATAATCCCGAATCCCACAACAGCAGCACCTCCCGGTCGCGCGGCGAGAGGTCCTCGAGCGCGGCCCGGACGCGCGCCCGATCGCTTTCGACTTCCAACGCCTCGTCGGTGGCGGAGTTGCTCTCCTGCGCCTCGGCCGTGAGCAGCGTGAGGTGCCGCCGCTCTCGCGCGGCGCGCCGCGCATCGTCTCGCGCCATGTTCGCCGCCACGATGAACAGCCACCCCCTCGCGTTGTCCGGTTTGTGGACTAAGGCCCGTGCAAAGGCCTCCTGAGCCAAGTCCTCCGCACGCTCGGCGTCCCACACCTTGCGGTACAGGAACCGCACGAGCGCGCGGTAGGTGGTGCGGTACACCTCCGCGAGATCCTGAGGCACCGGACTAAGTGCGGAATGCGGAATTCGGAATGGGGAATGTCAAGGTGAGCGTCATGAGGCGAACGACCTCCCCCTGCGATTCCGCATTCCGCATTCCGCACTCCGCATTCGTGTCATCACCTGAAGTCGCTCACGAGTTTCGGGAGTTCGCCCGACGCCCAGTCGGTCCTGCCGCCGGCCTCAATCTTGATGCTCACGCGGCGTCCGGCCACCAGCACCGCGGGCTCGAGCGTGGCCGGCTGCGCCAGCTCGGGGAGCGCCCGGAGCAGCGCGAAGTAGGCGTCGCTGAACGCCATCACCCGTACGACACGCAGCGAGTCGCCGTGCGCGATGTCGGTCCACGTGCTGTCACGCCAGGCGAACAGTCTCCCACCGACTCGCCGGGAGCGACCGGCACGCTCACGGGTTACGGCCCCGAGCGAATCGGCCGCCGGGGCCGCCGCCACGACGACCGCGTCGAGACTGTACGAGCTCGCCAACTTGCGCGCCCGTTGCGATTGCTCCACCGCGCCGGCGCCGGCCTGGTCCCGCGGCGCCATGCGACGTACTTCTTCGAGGCGCTGCGCGACGACACCCGGTTCCTGCACGAGGTAGGAGGTGTAGTCCGTGAGAATGCCATAGCGCAAGGCGAGCCGCTTCAGCTCGCTCACGATCTCCGGATTCGGCCCGTGGAGTCGGATGTCGCTCGAGAGCGCGCCTGCCTTGCGGGCCGCCCAGAGCTGCTGGATGTAGTCCCCGCCGGGTTGCTCACTCCCAAACCGTGCACCCGTGGAGAAGCGCTCCTCGCGCCCGTTTCTTCGTCCCGTCACTGTCACGGACCGCTCCCCGCTCCCTGCTCCCCGATAGCGCCCGAGCACCACCAGCTCGTCTCCGCCGAATAAATCCGGCAGACTACGCGGCTGCAGGTCGTACAATTCGACCCCGTCGGCCCGCACGGCCAGGTCCGTGAGCACGGGGGACGCGACTTTCGCGGCGAGTGAGCCGACCACCTGCTCGATGTCGCCGCCCGGCCGGATGTACTCGGTGACGCCGCGGGCGCGCTCGGTCAGCCGGTCGAGCAGGTACGTGTTGACGTCATACCCGATGCCGAACGCCAAGACCCGAAACGGTCCGCGGCCCCGCTCGGCCTGATCAGCGATGCGCTCGGGGTCGGTCTCGCCCACGGTCGCCATTCCGTCCGTCAGGATGTTGGTGCCGCCGTCGGTGTCGAGGCGACGCACCCATTCCTGGGCAGCAGGCATGTTGTCGGGCGACACGTCCGTCCATCCGGCGGCGTAGCGGCGCACGCCGCTTCCGAAGGTGACCACTCTGAACCGGTCCCCCGACCGGAGCGTGCCGAGCAGCTGCACCAGCGCTGTCTTCGCCTGGTCGAGCTTATCACCCGACATGGAGCCCGAGACATCGAGGACGGCGACGAGATCGCGGTGCATCGAGGGTATCTCGGCGCGGCCCGGTGCCAGCAGCAGCATGAAGAACCCGTCTTCGCCGATCGGTTGGCTCATGACCAGGGACATCCCCACCAGATTCCGGGCGAGCGGCAGAAACAGCTCGAGATCCCCGCGCGTGCTCGCGTCTGCGAGCGTGAGCTCGATGCGTTCGCCGCTGCGACTCGTGTTCAGTCGATGGGTCGGCGAATACGGATCACCGAAGCGCGCGGCGCTGTCCACTTGCATCCGGAAGGTCGAGGACGCCGCCGCGCCCGGCCCCGTGCCGGCCGTGTACCGGAACCGCCACGCGTCCCCCACGCGGTCGAGGATCTGGGTGTAGCGCAGCGTGATCTTGCGGGTCTCGCCCGGGCCGATGGGGAACACACGGGCGCGCACCAGCCCGTGTCCGGCGAGCTCGATCAGGGCGGGATCGCGCTTCCGGCGCACGATCTCTTCGTAAATGGCGCGCGCCTGCGCGGCGTCCATGGGCTCGCCCCGGAGCTCGCGGTCGCCTTGCCAGAGGGAGAAATCGCTGAACACCGCTTCGCCCGGCAGCGGATACAGGTAGCTGGCTTCGTCGAGGAGGGCGCCCCCGTTCCGAAACCATTCCTCCACGGTGACGCGCGCGACCCGTCCGCCGACCGTGACCTGCACGGCGCTGCGCACCTTTTCGATCGCGCCACGCGGATGCTCGATCCAGCCCTGGGCCGCCGCGGGGGCGATCGGCAGGACGACGGCGCACACCACTGCCCAGAGGCGACGTGCCGGCAACATGGCTTCGGTTCCTGTGAGAGACGCCAAGAGAGACGCTTGGCGCCCAATGGCTTGCACAGGCGGCCCGGCGAGCCCATTTTGGGGGCGCCGCAGCGCCCTCCGTAAGGCTGCCGCGCCCTACTGGATGGGGAATCGTGCCGCGCTACACGTACCGCCGCCTCGCGAAGTTGCCCAGCACCGCAGCCGATCTGCGCCGCCACACCGTTCTCAATCTCCCGGGCATGCTCCATGGCCTGAGCTTCGAGCACATGGTCATGGAGCCGGGCGCCGCAGTCCCGATTTCGACCGAGGAGGAGACCGGGATTCTCATCTTCACGGTTGCGGGCCGCGGGGTGATGTTGCTCGACGGGGATCGGATCGAAGTGTCGGCAAACGATCTGGTGCACATTCCCGCGGGCGTGCCGTACGGGATGCATACGCTGGGCGGAACGGACTGGGTGTACGTCGTGTTGCAAGCGCCCGTCGAATAGCTGCAAGCCGCAACGCGTACGCCGTAAGGGCGGCGAGGACTTGCGACTTACGACTTAAGCCTTGCGGCTATCCTATCGCGCACACGTTCGGCCCGACTTCCAGCGTCTCCGCCTCGGCCTCGGTCACGTCCAAGAGTCCCAGATTCACGAGCTTGATCGTGCGGTAGGCGTCGGGTGGCGTCGTCGTATGCGCGGTCACCCACGAGAGGAAGGCGCGTGGGTCCTGGATCGCCATTGCCTCGTTCGTCGCGGCGATGACGTCGAACCGCGCGGCGACGCTTCGATCCGCCCGCCGCTCAGCCTCGCTCGCGTAGTGCGCCGGAAGGACGAGCAGGTCGCCGGGCCACTGGCGCCGCACCCGTTCCAGACCGTCCCACAGCCGCTCCGCCCAGGCGTCGGACTGGCCGCCCAGGTCGGGACGTCCCACGGACCGCACGAACAGAAAGTCCCCAGTCAGTGCCAGCGTCTCGTCGGCGATGAGCGCCGTGCTGCCGAGCGTGTGCCCCGGGACATGAGCGGCGACGAGCGTGGCGCGCCCCAACGCGATGGTGTCTCCCTCGGTGAGCGGCTGGTGGGCGAATCGCCCTGCGGCGTCGTCGTACGGCGAGCGTGCGTCCTCGGGGTGCACGAAGTATGGGACCTGCCAGCGGGCGGCGGCGGCGCGGGCGCCGCTCAAGTAGTCGGCGTGCATGTGGGTGTCGATCACCGCCGCAGCCGTGGCGCCGAGCTCCTCCAGCAGCGCCTCGTACGGCTGCAGGTGGCGCCCCGGGTCCACGACGACGGCGTCGTCGGAGACAGGCGCCGGGGTAGATAGACCGCTTCCCACGCCGCCATGCCGCCCGCCACGGAGTACGCCTCGAATCCGCGCTCACGCAGGAAGCGGGCGGCCTGGGTGCTCGAGTTGCCGTGCCCGCAGATGACCGCGACCGGGGCCGCGGAGTCGAGTCCCAGGTGCTCGAGCGTGGGGAGCTCGTACAACTGCGACGCGGGAAGGGCACGGAAATCGAGCGTGGCGCCGAGGGTGACCCGTCCTTGCGCGACCCGCTTGGCCGATCGGACGTCCAGCAGCTGCACCCGCTCACCGTGATCGAGGCGACGCGCGAGATCAGCGGCGGGGATGAGCGGTAGGGACGGCTCCGGCATGCCCCTCAGTGTCGTCGGGGTAGTCCGAAAATGCAACGGGTCCCGCGTTGGCAGGGCTCCCGTTTTGAGAGCCCGCGGATATATTGTGAACGCGTTCACAAGCGCTACTCGTCATTCGTCCCGGAGGGAGTCTGCAATGCGCTTCACCCTGCTCACCACGCTCGTCGCGTTCGCGATCGTCGCCTGCGGCGGCGACAAGAAGCCGGCGGCGTCCCAAGCTGAAGCTGCTACACCCACGCCGGCCGCGGTGTCGGCCAGCGCGGCCGCGCCCGAGCCCGCGGGCGCCGTGGTCGAAGTGAAGATGACCGGTAACGGCACGACCGCAGCGGCGTTCGAGCCCAGCAAGGTCATTCGATCCCGAAGGGGGGCGCGGACGCTCTCAAGAAGGGGATGCCGAATCCGATGGGCGATCTCACCGGACCGTTCCTGACGCAACCGAACGAGAAGTACGACGTCTCCTTTGCGGGGGCGCCGGCCGGCGTCTACAAGGGCTACTGTCTGCCCCACGTCGCGCTGGGCATGAGGATCGCCATCACGGTGCAGTAACCGTCAACGAGTAAGCTGTCGTCACACGGCCCCGGCACGCCCGGGGCCGTGTGACTTTCGGGGCGGCGTGTCGCGAGTTCACTTCACGGGTGTGGCGTGACACAGACGCTCGATCTCAGGCTGCGCCACCTGATCCACGTAGCCCATCAACGTCTCGAACGATCTGCAGGCGCGCGCCGCGATGGCGCTGTCTCTCTGCGCCACCGCGACGCGCGCCATGTCGAGCCGCAGCGGCCAGAGCGACGTGACCAGCTCGAGCGGCACGCTGAGCACAGCATAGCGCCGGGTCGCGCCATCCCAGAGTCGCAACGCCCCCGTGGTGTCGCGGCGTGCCAAGGCATCGCGAGCGGCGAGGTCCGCGGCGAGGCTGGCCGGGAGTGGGCCCCGCTTCGCGCCGGCGAGCCGGGTGAGCGCGGCGGCGTGGCGGGAGCGCTCGACCCCGAGGCGCGCGAGCAGCCAATGGGCGACGGCGTCGGTGTCCGGGGCCGCGCCGAGGCGCCCGCGCGCGCGCTCCGCCGCGCTCTGCCAGTCGCCCAACGTCGGCACGCCGGTCGCCCGTGCCAGCAGGACCCACAGGTCCCGTTCGTGTCCAGCCGAGCCGCCTGTGGCCCGCGCGAGTCGCAGGCGGGCGCTGTCCGCCCATCCCGCTGCGAGATCGGCAGCCACGCCCATGCGGAGGATGCGGGCCCGCTCCGCGTCGGTCGCGGCGCGCTGCTCGAGGCAGCGCAGCACGACGCGCGCCGGTCCAGTCCGCTGCACCGGCGTTCCGAACTCGGCTGCCTGGTACGCGAGGTATTGCAGCGCCAGGAAGCTGTGCCGGCACACGTTATGGAGCAGGGTGAGCTGGGCCGGGGCCGAGCCGAGGATGAGCGTATCAGCGATCCCGACTGCCTCCGCCACGACCGACGTCGAGTCGATGCGCAGGTAGCGGTGAATCAGGTCCGCAGTCTCGCGACGATCGCCCGCCTGGTGTGCCAGCGAGATCAGATGTCCAATGGCCGGTGAGAACCGCGGATCGAGATCGAGCACGCGGTTGAATGCGACGCCGGCCTCGCCGACCGTTTCGTCGAACAGGCCGGCGAAATGATAGTAGAACTCACCCAGCACATACCACGCCTGGGGATAGCTTGGGGCCTGTTCGGTGGCGCGCTTGAACCGGTCGAGCGCCGCGAGCCCGTCGCCTTCGGTGAGCAGCCGGGTGAAGCCGTCGAGCAGCAGCCGCAGCCGCCCGATCGCGAATCCCGTGTCGGCCCGGATGACGCGGGTGTACTCGTCGCGGGCGGTTCGGTAGTCGCCGCGGCGGAACGCCGCTTCGGCGTTCAAGTAGGCCGCCAGGGCCTCGGGGCCACCGTTCGGCAGCGTCGCGTCCGGCCCGGGCGTGAACTCCGGGTACAACCCGGCCCAGACGCGGTCCATCACCTCCGACTCCTCGGCGCCGACTCGTCCCTCCGCTTTCGCGCTGCGTCGCGCTCTGCCGCCCTCGTACAGGGTTGCCTGGAGGGTGAGGGTGGGCCCCACGTAGGCGACGCTCCCCTGGACGAAGAACTTCGCACCGAGCCGACAGGCGAGCGCCTGCGCTTCCTCGTTCGACGGATGCTCGCTCGCGATCTGCGCGGCGACGCGACCAAAGGAGACGACCTCGCCGAGGTGCTCCACGGGGCGGAACCGAGAGATGAAGTACTCGGGGAGCTGAGACGCCGGATAGGGTGGGGTGCCGAGGATGGCGAACGGCATCACGGCGAGGCGTGCCGGCGTGTCGTGTGGCAGCTGGCAGGCCCCGTGCGAGCCGAGCAGGAGACGCAGGGCGCCCGCGCCCACGACCGCCGTGAGCCCCGCCGCCGCCCACGGGCGCCAGGGCCGGACCTCGGCGCGGCCCAGCGCCGCAAGCCAGGCCGCGGCCGTGGCCGGCCGATCATCGGGTTTCTCCGCGAGCGGGGCGACGAGCGTGGTAGCGAGGCGAGCCGACAAGCCTGGACGCGCGGTGCGCAACGCGCGCACCAGCGTGGCGCGATCCGCTTGGAACGTGGGCGGCCCACCGCCGAGTGCCTCGAACGCGACCACGGCGAGACTGTGCAGATCGGCGCGGCCATCCACGCGCCCGCTCGCCGCCTGCTCGGGCGCCATGTAGCCGGGGGTCCCGATTGCTGCGCCCGGCTGCGTGAGCGAGGACTCTGCCGCGCCTTCCACTCGGGCGATCCCGAAATCGGCGAGCAGGGCTCGGCCGCTGTCCGCGTCGAGCAGGATGTTGGAGGGCTTCACATCGCGGTGCACGATGCCCCGCCGGTGCGCGTACCCGAGGGCGTCGGCGATCTCTCGCACCATACGGAGGATCTGCTCCGTCGGGATGCGAGCGTGGTTGCGGAGGCGCTCCTCGAAGGAGTCGCCCCGCACGAACGTCATGATGAGGAGGCTGATGCCTTCCCGCGTATCGAAGTCGTAGACCCGGACGATGTTGGGGTGGTCGAGCGACGCGCCGAGAGTCGCCTCGCGGCGGAAGCGCTCCTGGCGCATGGCGCTCGCCGCCACGTCGGGTGGCAGCACCTTTACCGCAACGATGTGACCGAGGGTACGGTGGCGGGCGCGGAACACCGCGCCCATCCCGCCGACGCCGGCGAGGCTCACCACCTCATACCGATCGCCGACGGCGCGCTGCACGGCCTCGAGGTCGGGCGTCTGCATGGCGCAGGGAATGTACGTGTGCTTGCCTGCGGCCGCAGCGTGCCCGATACTCGGTGCGCCATGCCTGGCGTCTTCTGTCGTGTCCTGGGGCCCGTGCGCGTCACCGTTGACGGCGCGGACGCGCCCGCTGAGCTGCTCTGGCGCAAACACGTCGCGCTGCTCGTGTACCTGGCCCGCAGTCCCCGCAGGAGTCGCACGCGCGAGCACTTGACCGGCCTGCTGTGGAGCGACCGCGACGAGCGTCAGGCCCGTCACTCGTTGAGCGAGGCGCTCCGCGTCCTGCGGCGCGCGCTCGGGGACGAGCAGGTGGTGGCCGACGTGGATCAGGTTCGGCTGGCGCCGGACGCGGTGATGCTCGACTGTGACCGCTTTGTGGAGCTGTGCGAACGACGCGACTGGACGACGGCTGCCGCGCTGGTCGACGGCGATTTTCTCGAGGGCCTGGCGATCCCCGAGGCGAGCGACTTTGAGAACTGGCTCGCTGGCGAGCGGGCGCGGTGGCGGGCGCAGGTGCTCGAGGCGCTGCTGCAGGGCGTGGCTGCGGCTCTGGCGCGAGGCGACTCGGCGTCGGCGGCTCGCGTGGGACTGCGCGCGGTCGCCCTCGACCGCACCTCCGAGCCGGCGGCCCGGGCGGCGATGCGCGCCCTGACGCTGGGGGGCGATCGCGCGGGGGCCCTGCGCGTGGCCGATGAGCTGGCGCGCGCCCTGCACGAGACGCTCGGCGCGGCCGTGAGCGACGAAACCGCGCGCCTCGTCGCGCGGGTGCGAGACACTCGCATCGGACGCCGTGTGGTGGCCGCGCCGCCCACCGCCCGACCACGGCCGCCGCTCGTGAGCCGCGGCGTGGAACTGGCGACGCTCACCACGGCGTGGCAGCGCGCGCGCGGCGGGCGGGGGCAGGTGGTGATCGTCGAGGGCGAGCCCGGGGAGGGGAAGACCCGGCTCATCGAGGAGCTGGTGGCGCAAGCGCGTCTCGATGATGCCACCGTGGCCACCGCCCGCGCGGTGCCCGCCGATCAGCAGACCGAGTGGAGCACCCTGTCGGGGCTGCTCGCGGGAGGGCTGGGCGATGCGCCGGGGCTTGCGGGAGTGTCGCCGGAAGCCCTGGCCGGGCTCGGGGCGCTCGATGCCGACGTGCGAGCGAGGTTCCGCGGCGCGGGGCCCGCCGCCCCCGCCGGGGAAGCGCTCCAGGCTGCCGTGGGCGCCGTCGCGGCGGAGCGACCCCTCCTCATCGCGCTCGACGACGTGCAGTGGTCCGACGCTGCTACCCTGGCGGTGCTCCCCGCGCTGGCTCGCGATACCACGGCGCGGCCCGTGCTCCTTCTGCTCGGGGTCTCCCGTGGCTCCTCCCAGAGCGAGGGGCTGGATGAGCTGCGCGCGCGACTGAGCCGCGATCTCGAAGGTGCCGTCGTCCGTGTGGGACGATTCGACGGGGCGGCGCTCGGGGAGCTTGTGCGCTGGGCGCTGCCCCGCTACGCGACCGATGAGGCGGAGCGACTGACCCGGCGGGTGGAGCGCGACACGGGCGGACTCCCACTCCTGGCGGTCGCGATGCTCGAAGCCGTGGCCGCGGGATTTGTGCCCGCGCCGGATGCACCGGCGTGGCCGTCGCCGACGCGGACACTCGTCGACTCTCTTCCCGGCGATCTGCCTCCAACGATCATCGGCGCCGTGTGCCGGCGGTACCGTGCGCTGTCCGAGAACGCGCAGCACGTGCTCGCGGCGGCGGCCGCGCTCGCGGAGCGTGTGGACTCGGGGCCCCTGGCCCTTGCAACGGGGCTCGCGCGTGCGCCTCTTGAGCGAGCGCTCGATGCGCTCGAGTGGGAGCGTTGGCTGGTTGCGGACGCGCGCGGATACGTGTTCACCGCGCCGATCGAGCGGGCGGTCCTGTTGCAGGAGATGATTACGCCCGGCCAGGCACGGCGCTATCGCGCCAATGCGAGCGCTTGAAAACGGCTTGACACTGTAGACCGAACGTGTCCCCGGACCTTCGACCGGGAGACACCATGCAGTTCGGGCACCTCGGTATCGCACTCGCCCTTGCGTCGCTCGATCCACGCCCAGAGACGTTCCTCGTGGTCGGGGCGGCGCAGTTCCTGCCGAACGCCGATTCACTGATCATCCGGGCCGGTTGGGCGAAGCCTGATTTCCACGGCACGTGGAGTCACACTCTCCTGTGCTGCGGCGCCGTGGGAGCACTCGCGGTCGCCCTGGTCGGCCCCTGGCTCGGGGGGCTGGCGCTCGCGAGCATCGTGGCGCACGTGCTCGCGGACCTGCCGACCGACACCGGACTCCCCTTGCTGCTGCCGTTCAGCCGCCGGCGCTTTTCGCTCAACCTCTGGAAGAACACGGGATACTGGGGCCGCGCGATGTACGTCGGCTATTACCGGCAGCCCTGGGCGTGGATCCTCGAGGGTGCGGTGTTCGCGGTAGTGGCGTGGCGCTATGCGGGGCTCCTGGCGTGAAGCTGGTCACGTTCTTCGCAATCGCCCTCTTCGTACACGGGCCCCTGTCGCCGTTCCTGCCGACGGCGTTCGAGGCGACCCTGCTGTATTACGCGCGCCTGTATCCGGCGTGGCTGCTCGCGCTGGTCGGCACGCTCGGGGCGTCGGTCGCGGAAGGCGTCAACTATCGGCTCCTAAACTGGGCCACGGAGCTCCCGAAGCTGGCGCGGCTGGGGAAGCAGCGCGCGATGCGCTGGAGCGTCACGGCATTCCGACGCGCCCCCTTCTGGACGACCGTGATCGTGATCTTTTCTCCCATCCCCGACTCGGCCGTGCGCCTGCTGGCCCCGTTGGCGCGCTATCCCCTGCCCAAGTTCCTCGGCGCGGTGGCGCTGGGACGCTTCCCGCGCCTGCTCCTCGTCGCCGGCGTGGGCGGAATCGTCCCCGTACCTACGTGGGCGTTGTTGGTCGGTGGGGTCGCGGCCGCAGGACTGGCCCTGGGGCGACAGCCTGTGGCGTCCGCATTCCGCTGGTTGCGAGCGCGGTACCGCGATCGCTACGCCGTGTCCGTCGCAGGATTCCGTCTCTAGCCGGAGTGGACCATGTGGCTCCTCGTCCTGGCCTTGGTCGCCGATACCGTTCACACCTTCTCCTTGGCGCTGTCACCTGCCGAATCGCTCGAAGTCAGTGTGACGGGAACCGGAGACCCGGTGGTCCTCGTGCCGGGCCTGTTCGGCTCGGCGTTCGGATACCGCGCGGTGACCCCGCTGCTCACTGGCGCCGGCTACCGGGCGATCGTCGTGGAGCCCCTGGGAATCGGCGGCTCGGCGCGACCGGAGCATGCGGACTATTCCCTCACCGCCCAGGCCGACCGGATCGCGGCGGCCCTCGATCGGCTGAGCGTGCGGCAAGCGATCGTCGTTGCGCACTCACTGGGGGCGTCGATGGCGTTTCGCCTCGCCTATCGGCGACCCGACCTGGTCGCTGGTATCGTTTCGCTCGACGGCGGGCCGGCCGAGGCTGCCACCTCGCGCGCGTTTCGGCGTGCCATGAAGCTCGCGCCCTGGATCAAGCTGTTCGGCGGAGTGAAGCTGGTGCGCAAGAAGATTCGCGGACAGCTGATCAGAGCGTCGGGAGACTCGTCGTGGGTGAGCGAGGAGGTGGTCGACGGTTACACGGCGGGCGCCGCGCACGACCTCGACGCGACGCTGAGAGCGTTTCTTGCGATGGCCGAGCGGCGCGAACCGGAGCGGTTGCGACCGCATCTCGCCGAGGTGCAGTGCCCGGTGCGTCTGCTCCTCGGGACAGCGACGCACGAGGGCGGCATCAGCCCGGAGGAAGTCGGGGTCCTGGCTGCCCTGCTGCCGGTGTTCGTGGTGGACAGCGTACCGGGCGCGGGCCACTTCATCCACGAGGAGCAGCCGGCCGTGGTGCTCGCGGCGGTGCGACGGTTTCGGACGCCCTCGGGTCCGTTGCCACGGGCCTCGCAAGGTGGTTACAATTCCCCGCGCCATGATCAATCGCATGTTGCTGACCCTGGTCCTCGTCGTCGCGGCGGGTGATTCGCCCGCGACCACGTCTTCAGCGGATGCGAACAGTGCGCGCATCCTTCTCGACGCCCGAGCCGGGACGCTCGTCCTCGACCTGGCGCCGATGGACCTGCCCGCGAACACGCCGCACCACGCGCTCGCGCAGCCGCCGGTCGCGACCCTCGAGATCCCCGCGAGCGGATCCATCTACGCCTTTCGTGTGCAGGTGGTGGACAGCGCCGGACGCCCGCTCCCCGACGAGCTGATCCACCACTTCAATCTCATCGATCCGGACCACCGCGAGCTGTTTCTCCCGATCTCGCGCCGCCTCCTCGCAGCGGGTCACGAGACCGGCGCGGTCCACCTGCCGCGCCTCCTGTTTGGTCTGCCGCTGAAGCAAGGGGAGCACGTCGTCGCGAGCGCCATGGTCGAGAACCTCACGCCGGCCGAGTACCGCGGGGCCCGCGTGCGTTTGGTCATGAGCTTCACGCCCGCACGACGCCCCTGGCCCCTGTTCTCCGCGTCGCCATGGCAGATGGATGTCGCATTTCCGGTGGGGGACAAATCGTTCACGCTGCCCCCGGGTCCCTCGTCGCGCTCCTACGAGGGCAGTCCCATCGTGCCCGGGAAGATCGTCGGTCTCGGTGGGCATATGCATGACTACGGGCGCCTGATCGAGTTCGCGGACGTCACGACCGGCGAGGTGATCTACCGGGCCGCGCCCGTGGCGGGTTCGGGCGGGCACATCGCGTCGATCCCGATCGCCCTGCTGTACGGCTGGACGCGGCTGGGCGTGCACATCGTCCCGGAGCACCGCTACCGCATCGCGGTATCCTACGACAACCCGACGGGCGCGCCGATCCCGGACGGAGGCATGGGCGTGGTCGGCGGTCTGTTCGTGCCCGACCGGGGGGTGGCGTGGCCCGCGGCAGAGCCGGGTGACTCGCTCTACCAGAAGGACTATCGACACTACATGCGGCTCGAGGGCGGCCACGACATGATGGAAATGGGCGGCCAGGCGATGTCCATGCCGATGAAGATGAGCGCGCACGAGCACCCCTCGCACGCCCACCACTAGGTCGCCGGCCGACGTCGTCCTCTTCGACTTCGGCGGCACGCTCGACGCGGATGGCGTGCACTGGAGTCCCCGCTTCCACGCCGCCTATCGCGCGGTGGGCGGCGGGCTCGAATTCGCCGCCTTCGATTCCTTCTTCAAGGCCTCCGACGAAGCGCTGGCGCGGCTGCCTGGCATTCGCACGCTCGGGTTCCGGGCCGCGATCGAAGCGCAGGCTCGGCTGGTCGTCGGACTCCTGCCCGATCGCGTGGACGCCGGCGCCCTGGCGCGCCGGCTGCACGCCGACGCGCTCGCAATCGTGACGCGCAACCTCCCGGTCCTCGAGCGGCTCGCCCGGCGCTACCGGCTCGGGGTCGTGTCGAACTTCACCGGGAACTTGCGGCCTTGTTTGGAGGAGCTCGGCCTGGCGAGATTCTTCGCTGTGCTGAGCGACTCCGCGGTGGTCGGCTGGAGCAAGCCCGACCCCCGCATCTTCGTGCACACGTTGCACGCGCTCCAGGTCGTGCCGCAGCACGCATGGATGGTGGGCGACAACTTCGAGGCGGACATCCGCGGAGCCGCCGCCCTGGGCATCAGCACCTGCTGGCTCGCGCCGTCCGACCGAACGGCGCCGGCGGGGAAAGATCTGGTCCCCACCGCGCGGATCAATCGTCTTCCCGACATCGAAAGGGTGCTCGCGTAGCGTGCACGGATTGATCCTTGCGGGAGGAGAGGGGTCGCGGCTCGCCGCGGGGGGCATCCCGCTGCCCAAGCCCCTCGTGGAGGTCGCCGGGCGGCCGCAAATCGTGGGGCTCCTCGAGACGTTCACGGCATTGGGGTGTGAGAGTCTCACGTGTGCGGTTCGTGCGGACTTTCCCGCGGTCATGCGCTTGCTTGACGGGCAGCGGTTCGGGCCCCCCCTTACGGTAGTGGAGTGTCGCACGCCATCTTCGCTGCACACCCTGGTCGAAGGGTTGCGGGCGGTCCCGCCGGGCCACGTGTTCTGCAGCATGGTGGATACGGTGATGCGCCCGGCAGACTGGCGGGCGGTGTTCCGGGCGACCGGGCGGCACCTCGAGGAGGGCGCCGACATGGTGCTCGCTGTGACGCCGTACGTGGACGACGAGTCTCCCGTGTACGTGATTCGGGGCGCGGGTGACGACGTCCGGACCGTGAGCGACGAGCCGGTCCAGCCCGCGTGCGTCACGGGAGGGGTCTACGGCTTGAGCGCCGGGATCCGACGTGCCGCCGCCGACGTTCTTTCGGGCGGTGGGCACAGGATGCGTGGCTTCCTGAAAGCGGTTGTCGCGGACGGGCGGCGCGTGGCGGCGGTGGAAGTGCCGCGCATCATCGAT
>QHUD01000026.1 GCA_003221085.1 Gemmatimonadota bacterium | reverse complement strand
CGGGCGCACAGGTCGTCGAACGCGATGCACATCTCCCATGCCGCGGCGATCGCATCGCGATGGGGGCGGAGGAGCTCCGTCAAATCCCGCAGCACCTGCAAAACTTCCCGCTGCTCCTCCACCTCGGCGGCGCGCAGGGCGTTGCCGAGCTCGATGACCTCGGGCGGTTCGATGAAGACGGTCGCGCGGGTGGCCGATTCGTCGTGCACGATGCCGCCGACGCGCGCGCGCGCGGTCGAGCGGACGGGGATCACGTAGCGGCCCTCCCGCACGGTGACGGCCGCATCGGGTGCACGCTCGGTGGGATCGAGCGCGGCCAGCATGGCGTCGAGCTTCTGTACGAGGCGGGCGCGCGCCTCTCGCACGGCGCGGCGCGCGCGCGCGAGGCCTCGGGATGCCGCGTCCTGCACCTGGCCGCCCGCGTCGACCGAGACGCCGAGCCGCTGCTCGAACTCTTTCGGGGGCGGATCGACCCGCAGCACGGCGGTGCGCGGGGCATCGGCCGCCAGGCGGGCCAGATCGGCGGCCACGACTCGCGCGGCGACAAGCGCGCGACCCAGCTGTGCCAGCGCGGCGCCCTCGAGCACGCTCCCCGGCACGCCCAACAGGTCCAGAGCGGCGGCCACATCGGGGACGGGCTCGGCGCGAATCGCGTCGTCGGTGATGAGAAGGGCGGCCAGCTCCGCCACCTGGGCGAGCGCGGCGCGAATCGCGTCGGGATCGGTTGCGGGAGACCGCTGCGCCACGCGGGCGGCGCCCAGCGGCCCGGCGGCGTGTGCCGCCACCCGCTCCAGCGCGGCCGGGAACTCGAGTGTCGCCAGCACGGAGGGCGCGACCCCTCCCCCGACGGTCATACGGCGGCCGCCAGCTCCTCGCGGACGATCTGGTTCACCAGCTTGCCGTCCGCCCGGCCTTTGAACTTTGGCATCACCTGTCCCATCACCTTTCCGAGATCCTTCGCGCCCGCGGCGATTGCCTCCCGCACGGCGCGGCGAATCTCGTCGGCGTCGACCGCGGCGGGGAGGAACTCCTCGAGGGCCTTCACCTCGCCCAGCTCCCCCTCGGCCCGGTCGGGGCGGCCCGCGGCGGCGTATTGCTCGGCCGCCTCGCGCCGGCGCTTGATGCCGCGCCGCACGACTTCCGCCGCCTCTTCGTCGGAGAGGGGGTGCTGGAGCTCGAATTCGCGGTTCTTGAGATCTGCGAGGATGGTGGAGAGGAGAAGCGTGCGCCCTTGATCGCGTTGCTTGCGGGATTCGTTCATCGCGGCGCGCAGCCGCTCGGGCAAGCTCGCCACGTCAGGCCGGGTGCGGACGCCGGCTTTTGCGGCGCGCCGCGTCCATCTTGGGCAGGCGCCGCTCGTCCGGTTTCTCGTCTTGATGGTGATGTCGCAAGTCGGACAGGATCCCCGCTCTGGGTAACTGTGACGGACACAAAAACTTAGCGCTCTCGATTCCGGCGGGCAACCCGTCGCCGTTTCATCCTGGTGGCCACGTCATCGGCCGGCCGCCGAGCACATGCAGGTGCAGATGGAAGACCGTCTGTCCACCGTCAGGGTTCGTATTCACTACGACGCGATAGCCGCGCTCCGCAATCCCGCTCTCTCGCGCCAGGTCGCGCGCGAACCCGAGCAACTTCCCGAGGAGGCCCGCATCCTTCGTCTCGTTGAGCGTGGCCACGTGGTGCGTGGGGATCACGAGAAGATGCGTGGGCGCTTGGGGGTTCAGATCCTTGAACGCCAGGACGCCATCACCGCGCTTCACGATGGTCGCCGGGATCTCGCCGGCGGCGATCTTGCAAAAGACACAGCCTCCGGGCATGGTCCCCCTTCCGCCTGGGCTCGCGCCCGGGGTCATTTTAGCCTCCGAGCGCCTGGCGCAGCTGCTCCCAGAATTGCTTTCCGGCGTGCCCTTCCGAAGGCGGCTTGCTCTCGATCTTGGCGAGTTGCTCGAGCAGGGCGCGCTGCTCCGCGGTCAGTTTGACCGGCGTCCAGACATGCACTCGCACGTGCACGTCGCCGCGACCTCCCTCGCCGACCCGCGGGAGTCCCTTGCCACGCAGACGGTACACCGCACCGGTCTGTGTCCCCTGTTGGATCTCGAGGGTCGCGTCGCCGTAGGGCGTTGGGATCTGGACCGTGGCGCCGAGCGCCGCTTGAGTGAACGAGACCGGCAGGTCGTAGACCAGGTCGTCGCCGTGGCGCTCGAACCGCGGGTCTTCGGCAATGTCGAGCACGGCGATGAGATCGCCGGGCGGCCCATTGCGCGCCCCGGGGGCTCCGTGTCCCCGCATCGTGAGGTAGTGATGGTCCGCGACGCCGGCGGGGACGTTGATCTCGAGCTCCTTTTCGGCCCGCACGCGTCCGTCGCCCTGGCATTTGGGGCACGGCTGCTGGATCACCGTGCCCTCCCCCGCGCAGCTCGGGCACGGCGACACGGATACGAACTGTCCGAACAGCGAGCGCGCGGCGCGCCGCACTTCGCCCGTGCCGGCACAGGTCACGCAGCTCGTGGCCTTGGTGCCTGGCGTCGCCCCGGTGCCGGCGCACGCGGCGCAGCGCTCCAGGGTGCGCACTCTCACCTTCTTGGTGGTGCCGCTCGCCACCTCGGCGAGACTGAGCTTCAACGTGACCTTCACGTCCTGGCCGCGGTGGCGCTCCCGTCGGGAACGCTCGGCGCCACCGAAAAACGCGTCGAACCCGCCCAACCCGCCGAAGTCCCGCATGAAGATGTTGAGCGCTTCCGACAGATCGAAGTGGGTGAACCCCGCAGCGCCCCCGCCCGCGCCGCGCTTCAGCCCCGCTTCGCCGAACCGGTCGTAGGTGGCGCGCCGCTCGGGGTCGCGGAGTACCTCGTAGGCCTGGGTGATCTCCTTGAACTTCGCTTCGGCGGCGTCCTTCTCACCTGCGGCGACGCGGTCGGGATGATGCTTCATCGCGAGCTGGCGATATGCCTTCTTGATCTCGCCGTCGTCCGCGTCGCGCTTGACCCCCAGGATGGTGTAGTAGTCGCGTTTCACTCGAGCAGCTCACCCACTAGACGGCTCGTGTGATCCACGAGCGCCACGATTTTGTCGTACGGCATGCGCGTCGGGCCCATCACCCCGATGACTCCGGCGAGCGGGCCGAGGCGGTAGGAGGCTGTCACCAACGTAAAGGAAGCGAGGCTTGCATCCTGGTGCTCGCTGCCGATCGTGATGGTGAGCCCCTGGCCCAGCCGCCGGGCCAGTGCCTCGCGCAATACGTCTCGGCGCTCGGTCACTTCCAGCAGTCCCTGGAGACGCTCCTTGGTGGCGAACTCGGGCTGGCCGGCCAGCAGCTGCGCGCTCCCCAGCACGACGCCACCGCCGGCGGCCCCCGTGGCGGGCACGTCGAACAGGTCGTCGGCTTCCTGGATGAAGATGTTGAGGAGGTCGCTCGAGCCGGGAACGGGCGCGGCGTCACGCAACCGCTCGGACAACGTCGTGCGGATCTCGCGCAGGGTCAGCCCCGCGAGACGCTCGTTCAGGACCGCCGCCACTTGCACGACGATCTCGGGCGCCATGCGCGAGGGCACTTCCACAAAGATGGTGCGCACCACGCCGCTCTTGAGCGTGAGCACCAGGAGCAACCGGTCAGAGCCCGCTTGCAGCAGCTCCAGCCGCTCGAGCACCGCCTCGTCGAGCGTCGGGCCAACCGCCACCCCGAGCTCCTTCGTGAGCACGCCGAGCACCTGCGCCGCCCGCTCGAGGATCTGATCCACGGCGTTCCGCTCCGCGAGCTCTTCGCGAATCTGGTGCGAGTCGGACGCCGACACCTGCGACAGGCGCATGAGCGAGTTCACGTACACGCGGTAGGCAAGATCAGTGGGGATGCGACCCGCTGAGGTGTGCGGGTGGTAGAGATAGCCCTTCTCCTCGAGGTCGCTCATGGTGTTGCGAATGGTGGCTGCGGAGAGCGTGTGGCCGAACCGCTTGGAAATAGTCCGGCTCCCCGCCGGTTCGGCGGTTTCTACGTAGGTCTCGATGACGGCTTCGAGAACCTGGCGTTCGCGCTCGTTCAGAGATGCAACCATGTCACTCAAGCTATTACCTGCTAACAATTTACACCGCTCCTTGCGTGCCGGTCAAGTCACGGACGAGGGCGTCGAGCCGAAGCCAACCTTCCGGAGAACACACCAACCGCTGGTCCCTGATCTCCGCCCAGCCGCGCGACACCCATTGGGCGGTACAGGGCGGTAGAGGGCGGTAGAGGGCGGTAACAGGCAACCCTGCAGTGGTGCGCAGCGCGAGATACAGCTGCTCAAGTTCGCGCTGCTCCTCCGTCAGGATCTCTTCGGCTTCGACTGTGGGTTGGCCTGCAGCGACGGCCCGGCGATAGCTCTCCCACCCGGTGAGATTCCAACGACGCGCCCGGCCATCGAACGAATGGGCGGCGGGGCCGAGCCCCAGGTACGCCTGACCCGACCAGTAGGCCGAGTTGTGGCGTGAGCGATGTCCGTTGCGCGCGGCGTTCGAGACTTCGTAGAAGTGATAGCCGCAAGCCGCAAGGCGACTGTGCGCAAGCAGGTACTCTTCGGCGTAGCGGTCATCGTCCGGCGCAGCGGTCGCCCCCCGCGAGATCCAGCGGGCGAGCGGAGTCCTTTCTTCGACAGTGAGCCCGTACAGGGAGAGATGGGCGGGCTGCAGCGAGCAGGCGAGGTCCAAGTCGCGCGCCCAGTCGCGCTCGAGCTCCACGGGCAGCGCGAAGATGAGATCGAGCGAGATGTTATCGAACCCCGCGGCACGGAGGGCCCGCACCGCATCGCTGATACGCGTTGCATCGTGGGAGCGATGCATCCACTTCAAGACGCCATCGTCGAAGGACTGGGCGCCCAGCGACACACGATTGACGCCGGCGCGGCGCCAGGCGGCGGCAATTTCGGGCTTCACATCCTCAGGATTGGCCTCCAGCGTCACTTCAACGGCGTCACGCGAAGACGTAGCACGAAAGGCGTCTAGCAAAGACGTGAGCAGGGCCGAGATCGCCTCGGGAGGGAGAAGGGAGGGAGTACCGCCGCCGAGATATAACGTCTCAATGCCACCACCCGCCTGGCTGACCTGAGTACTGGAAAGAGGATCGCCCCTCCGACAGCCCCGGGGCATGGCCCCGGGGTTAACCCACCCGGGTGAGCTCGCTGAGACGAACTGCAACTCCGCGAGGACGGCGTCCACGTACTCCCGCGCTGGCACCTGCTTGCGCACGGCTATGGAGAAGTCGCAATACGAGCAGCGGCGCTGGCAGAAGGGGACGTGGAGGTAGAGGTGGCGCATCAAACTAAAGGTAGCAGGAGCCAACTGCGGTACTCAGAACCGGAAGTGGCCGGGTTTCCAGTGAACCCCGGGGCGCCGCCCCGGGGGTGCCGCTGCAGCGCGCAACCGGTTTCGCACGAGCATGCGGTGAGCCCCGGGGCGTGGCCCCGGGGTTAACCCACCCGAGCTAGCCCGGAATGCGATCCGGGTGCCGATGAAACTGGGTTGCAAGGTAAGACCGCGCCGCACCGACGTCACGCCGTGAGAGAGAGCCAGCGTAGTAGCCCCGGCACCATCGGACACGCTGTGCATCGACGCGTGCGGTGTTTATGCGCCTCGCAGACTCGGACTTTGCCTCGCGCACAAAGTTGGCGAGTGCTACCGCAGGCGGATAGCTGATCAATACGTGCACATGATCGGTGAGGACCGCCTGCGCGTGAACGCGCACACGTGTGCGGCGCGCCGCCGCGAGCACGGCGTCGCACAACCTATGCACGTCAGCCGCGCGGACCTGTTGAATGCGCCGCCAGGTGTGCCACGTGACGTGCGCGTACAGTCCGTACGCGGTGTGACCTGTGCTCCGCCTCACATCGGAAGTCCTTGAGGGTGGGTTAACCCCCCGGCCGTGCCGCGGGGTTCGAGACACAAGGGGCAAGGGGTCACACCAACCCAAACCGCATCCCCGGCTCCTGCTTCACCACCCCTCGCATCTCCAGCTCCGTGAGCGCCGTCAGCACTTCGCAAGTCTCCACGCCGGCGGTCGCCACCAGCACATCGACGTGCTTCGGCTCCGTCACGAGGGCATCCCACAGACTCCGTTGCAGGTCGCTCAAATCTGGCGGCTGACTCCGAGGTGCCCCGGGGCCCATCGAACCCTGCCTTGACGGCGTGTTGCCTCGAGCCACCTGCGCGGGATTAGCCGGCAGCCCGAGCTCCTCCAGGATGTCTGCCGCGGCGAGCGCGGGCTTCGCGCCCTGCTGGATGAGCTTGTTGCAGCCGAGCGAGGTGAGGCTAGTGATCGGCCCGGGCACGGCGAGGACGACGCGTCCCTGATCGAGCGCGCAGTCGGCCGTGATCAGGGCGCCGGACCCGGGGGCGGCTTCGATCACCACAGTGACCGCGGCGAGTCCGGAGATGAGGCGATTGCGCCGCGGGAACGCGCCGGCGTGGGGCCGTTCGCCCGGCGGGAGCTCGGTAACGAGGCAGCCGCGGGCGACCATGCGCTCGTACAGCACGCGGTTCGCGGCGGGGTAAATCACGCCGAATCCGTTCCCGAGGATTCCCACCGAGGCGCCGCCCGAATCCAGGGCGGCCGCGTGCGCGATGGCGTCGATGCCGCGGGCCATGCCGCTCACCACGACCACGCCCCCACGGGCCACGCCCGCTGCGAGGAGGTGGGCCGCCTCCGCGCCATAGGGCGAGTGGTCGCGGCTGCCGACGATCCCTGCCGCCGGGCGGGCGAGCAACGTCACGTCACCCCACACGAAGAGGAACGCGGGCGGATCGGGGACCTCGCTCAGCAGGGGCGGAAACCCGGGGTCGTCGGGGAGCAGGACCGCGGCGCCGAGGCGATCCAGCTGGTCGAGGATGTCATGGCCGGCCTGCGGGGAGCCGGCCCGGATCGCCGTGGCGCCGGCGCGGCTGAAGCCGGGGAGCGCGGCGATCGCGCCGTGCGGGGCGCGCAGGGCCGCTCCCGCGCTCTGGAACGCGGCGACGAGCGTGCGCAGCCGCGCCGCCCCGATCCCCGGGACCTGCGCGAGCGCCAGGTACGCCGCTAGCTCGTCCCGTTCCAACTGGCTCGCCTTACCCAGGCAGCCGCGGCAGGCCCGTCGAAGAAGCCGGAGCAGGACTCGTCGCGACTCCCGCCCGCAACGCCTGCCATAGCGTTTCCAGAAGCGCCGACAGCCCTTCGCGAGTCACCGATGAGACGGCGACGACGGGTGCGCCGCCCGCCGTACGGATCGCCGGGAGCGGGGAGCGGGGAGCCGGGAGCAGATCGAGTTTGGTCAGCACGACCACGTGCGGCTTGGCCGCGAGGTCGGGGGAGTAGGACGCCGCTTCCCGCAGCAACAGCTCGTAGGTCCCCTGCGGGTCGGGACTGTTCACCGGGACGAGCACCGCGACGAGTCGGGTGCGCTCCACGTGCTGCAGGAACTTGAGGCCCAGCCCCTTCCCGAGGTGGGCGCCTTCGATGATACCCGGAATGTCTGCGGCGACGAGCGTGCGGTGGTCCGACAGCGCGACCACACCGAGGTGCGGCTCGAGCGTCGTGAAGGGGTAGTCGGCGATCTTCGGCCGGGCGGCCGAAATCACGGAGAGCAAGGTGCTCTTGCCCGCGTTGGGCTCGCCCAGCAGCCCGACGTCGGCGATCAGCTTGAGCACCAGCTCGAGCCGACGTTCTTCCCCGTACTCGCCCGGCTCCCACTCACGCGGGCTGCGGTGCGTCGGGGTGGCGAAGCGCGCGTTGCCGCGCCCTCCGCGCCCGCCCTTCGCCGCGAGCAACGTGTCGCCGCTCGTGAGGACCTCGCCGATGAGCTCACCCGTCGCGGCGTCGCGCACCTCCGTGCCGGGGGGGACGGGCAGGTACAGGTCGGCCCCCGACTTTCCGGTCATGTTCT
>QHUD01000025.1 GCA_003221085.1 Gemmatimonadota bacterium | reverse complement strand
ATCGTGCTCAAGGCGGAGTAACACCGTGCCATCGATGCACGAGCTCACGAGACTGAAGGAGATGCGCGAATGGTCGCGCGCCGAGCGCGCCCGCGGCCGCCGCGTCGGCTTCGTGCCGACGATGGGATGCTTGCACGAGGGGCACCTGCGCCTCGTGGACCGGGCCAAAGAGCGTGCCGACCGCGTGGTGATGAGCATCTTCGTGAATCCTCTCCAGTTCGGCCCCACCGAGGACCTGGCGCAATACCCGCGCGACCTCGAACGCGATCGGAAGCTCGCCGCCGAGCGCGGCGTCGATTGTCTCTTCGTCCCGGACACGGCGGCGATGTACCCCACGGAGCCGCTGGTGCGGGTCAGCCCGGGGCCCATGGCCGAGTCGCTCGAGGGCGCTGCCCGGCCGGGCCACTTCGCGGGCGTCCTGACGGTGGTCGCGAAGCTGTTCCACATCGTGGAGCCCGACATCGCGGTTTTCGGGCGGAAGGACTTCCAGCAGGCCATGCTCGTCCGGCGCCTGGCGGCGGACTTGGACTTCGGGCTGGAGATCGACGTCGCGCCCACGGTGCGCGAGCTCGACGGCCTGGCCCTCTCGTCGCGCAACACCTACCTGCAGGGCGACGACCGTCGCGCGGCACTCGCGTTGTCGCGCGCGCTCCGCACCGTCGAGCAGGCGTGGCGGGGCGGCGAGGCCGAGCCCGGCCCGCTCGCGCGCCGGGGGCTCGAGGTCCTGCGGGCGCCCGGCGTGGCGCCCGAATATCTGGCCCTGGTGGACGAACAGATGCGTTCCGTGGCCCGGGTTGACGCACGCACCGTGGTCCTCGTGGCGGCGAGGGTCGGCAAGACCCGGCTCATCGACAACGTGGTGCTCGGGGAGGGCGTGGCGAATGACATCTCCGTGCGAGCATGAACTCGCGCCGTCGTTGTGAGTCTCCCCTCCTGGGCGGTCGTCACGCCCGAGCGGCGCGCGCACATCGAGCGCGTGGCGGCGCTGATCGCCACGTGGGCAGCGGCGATGCACGTGCCCGAGGCCGAGCGCGCACGCTGGCTCCGGGCGGCTTGGCTGCACGATGCGCTGCGCGACGCCCCAGCGGCCAACGAGCTCGCCCATGGCCCGCTCGCGGCCGAGCGCGCCGCGCATGACGGCGAGACCGACGAAGGCGTGCTGGCGGCGGTGCGCTACCACTCGCTCGGGTGGGCGCAGTGGGACGACGTCGGCAAGATGCTCTATCTGGCCGACTATCTCGAGCCCGGGCGAGCCTTCGACCAGGAGCTCCGGCGCTCGCTCGCGGCCCGGGTGCCCAGCGAGCGCGACGCGATCCTCCAACAGGTCGCCGCCCGTCGCGTCGCCCGCGTGATCGACGGCCGCTGGCCGCTCCCGCGGGAGACGGTGGACTTCTGGAACGCGCTCGTCGGCTACTGATCGCCTGCGCCGTAGTGCTCGCGGCGTGCCGCGGCGACCGCTCCGGCAACGCCGCGCTTCCCGTGCCCGGCGTGGCGGGCGCCGCGCCGCGCGTCACGGTGGAGGTGCTGAATGCGAGCGGGACGCCGGGGCTCGCCAAGATCGGGACGCGCGTGCTGCGGCGCGCCGGCATCGACGTGCTCACCTATGGCAACGCGCCGGAGACGTTGGGAACGCTCGATTCGACCCGCATCGTGGTGCGTCGGGGGACCGACGAGGTGGGGCGACGCCTGCGGCGGGCGTTGGGGCTGGGCCGGGTCGTCGTGCAGCCCGACAGCGCCCGGCTACTCGACGCGAGCGTGC
Source organism: Gemmatimonadota bacterium (assembly GCA_003221085.1). GTDB lineage: Bacteria > Gemmatimonadota > Gemmatimonadetes > Gemmatimonadales > GWC2-71-9 > AG41. Next base: position 6,144 of record QHUD01000025.1, on the reverse strand, counting down.
TCCTCGGTGCGGACTTTGCGCCGCGCCTCGAGTTCCACCCGTAACTGCCCGCACGCGGCGCTGATGTCGAGCCCGCGGCTGCGGCGCAGCACCGCCTCCACGTCGTGCCGTCGCAGCCGCCGCTCGAACGCGAGCATCTGCGGCCGGGAGCTGGGCGAGAGGTCCGGCGCCCCGCCGGGGTGGAGGGGCAACAGGTTCACGAGCGCTCCCAGCGGACGCGCCAGCTGCGCCAGTTGATCCGCCTGCTCGAGCGCGTCGTTTTTTCCCCCGATGAGGACATATTCGAGCGTCACCCGGCGACGGAATCGTGCCAGCGCCGCGATCACCGCCGGCAGCGTGTACTTCTTCTCGATCGGCATCAGCTCGTGCCGCAACGCCGGCGTCGGCGCATGCAGCGAGAGGGCGAGCCGAAACTGCTCGGGCCGCTCAGCCAGCTTCGCGAGGTTCGGCAGGATGCCGACCGTCGAAACGGTGATGTGCCGCGCCCCGATGCGGAATCCGTCGGGGTGGTTGAGAATCGTGAGCGCGCCGTCCACGGCGTCCCAGTTGAGCAGCGGCTCGCCCATGCCCATGAATACGACGTTGGTCGGTTTCAGCGCGGCGTCGAGCAGCATCACCTCGCGCACCTGACCGGCGATTTCCGCGAGCGACAGGTTTCGGCGAAACCCCATGCGCCCGGTCGCGCAGAACACGCAGCCGAGCGCACAGCCGACCTGGGACGAGATGCAGAGCGTGCGCCGCTTTCCTTCCGGGATGAGCACCGACTCGACCGCCTCGCCGTCCCCCAGATCCCAGAGGTACTTCTCCGTACCGTCCTGCGAGATCTGACGCGCCGACAGCGACAGGCGGCGCAGGGGAAACGCGACGGCCAGGTCGCGCCGCAGGGCCGCCGGCAGCTCCGTGGCGTCGTCCCACGACCCCACGGGACGCTGCCACAAGCGGGGCAGAATCTGTCTGGCGCGGTACGCCGGCTCGCAGCGCTGCGCGAGCCACTGCGCCAGCGCCGCGCCACCCGCCGCGGGGACGAGGCTCAGCAAATCGACCATGTAAGTGCCGCTCGGGAAATGCGTTGCATATCAACTCTAACTTAACTATCTTCAATCGTTTAGGACACTTGGAACACCTTGCGCCTGTCCGAGCTCTTGACCCCCGCTCGCATCCTGGTCCCCCTGCACGCGACCGACAAGGAGGGGGTGCTCCGGGAACTCGTGGAGGTAGCCGCGGCTGGCAACGGAGGGCCCTCCGAGGACGTACTCGGCGCTATTCTCGAGCGGGAAAAGCAATTCCCCACAGGCATTGGCTACGGCGTCGCCGTCCCGCACGGCAAGACGCCGGTCCTCTCCGCTCTGGTCATCGTGGCGGGGACGACGCGGGCGCCGGTGCCGTACGAAACGATCGATGGCGAGCCGGTGCGGCTGTTCTTCCTCTTGGCTGGGCCGGAATCGTGTGCCGGAGCCCATGTCAAGGCGTTGAGCCGGATCTCGCGCCTCGTGCGCCGCGAGCCGGTGCGGGACAGGCTCCTGAGCGCCCGTACGCCCGAAGAATTCTACCGCGTGTTGTGCGAGGCGGAGGTCCCATAGACAGCGTCAGCTCCACATCCAGACGTACGCACCGCTGCGGCGACCTGCGTCTGCAGCACGTGGGCCAGCGGGTGCGGGTGGGAGGCTGGGTGCACCGTCGCCGGGACCTGGGCGGCATCGTGTTCATCGACCTGCGCGACCGCGCGGGCATCGTGCAGGTTGCCGTCGGGCCGACGGCCCCGGAGGAGGCGCGGCGGGTGGCGGGCGGACTCACGAGCGAGTCCGTCGTCGAAGTCGACGGCCAGGTGGCGGCGCGCCCCGCGAACATGAAGAACCCCGATCTCGCGACCGGCGAGGTGGAGGTGCAGGCGACGAAGCTGGCGGTGGTCGCCCCCGCCGCGACGCCCGCGATCCCGGTGGCCCGCGGGAAGGGCGAAGAGTTGCCCGCCGAAGAGCTGCGGCTCAAGCACCGCCACCTGGATCTGCGCCGTCCCGAGATGCAGAGCAATTTCATCCTGCGCCACCGGCTACTGCAGCGGGCCCGTCGCACGCTCTCGGAGCTCGAGTTTCTCGAGATCGAGACACCGGTGCTCACCAAGCCGACCCCCGAGGGTGCGCGCGACTACCTCGTGCCGTCGCGGGTGCACCCGGGGGAGTTTTACGCCTTGCCGCAGTCGCCCCAGATCTACAAGCAGCTGCTCATGGTGGCCGGGTTCGACCGCTATTTCCAGCTGGCACGCTGCTTCCGGGACGAAGACCTGCGCAACGACCGGCAGCCCGAGTTCACTCAGATCGACCTCGAGGCGTCGTTCGTCGGGCAGGAAGATGTGCTGGGGTACGTAGAGGCCGTGCTGGTCTCCTTGTGGGACGAAGCGGGTCACAAAATCGCCCGGCCGTTCCCGCGCATCACCTGGCGCGATGCGATGGAGCGCTACGGCACCGACAAGCCCGACCTACGCTTCGGCTTCCCGATCGCCGACTGGACGGCGCAGGTGAAGCCGCTCGCCGTCCCCTTCTTCCAGTCGGCCTTGAAAGATGGCGCGCGGGTGCGCGGGCTGGCGGTCAAGGGGGGAGGCGTGCTGTCACGGAAGGATGTGGACCAGCTTGCCGAGGCCGCGAAGCAACTCGGCGGCGCCGGGCTGGCGTGGGTGAAGCGCCAGGGCGAGCAGATCGCGGGATCGGTGGGCAAGCACTTCACGGCCGAGGCGCTGGGCGCGCTGGGCGTGGGCGACGGCGACGCGGCGCTCATGACGGTAGGACCCGACCGCGTGACGTCCCCGGTGCTCGACCGCGTGCGCCAGGAGGTCATCCGCCGGCTCGGTGCGTCACCCACCGCCGCACATGCGTTCTGCTGGGTGGTGGACTTCCCGCTGTTCGAGCCCGATCCGGAGACCGGGAAGCCGGTGTTCGCACATCACCCGTTCACGTCGCCCCACCCGGACGACATCGCGCGGCTCGACACCGATCCGTTCAGCTGTCGCGCGCTGCACTATGATGCCGTGTACAACGGCAACGAGCTGGGCTCCGGCTCGATCCGGATCACCGACGCCGCGATCCAGCGTCGCGTCTTCGGACATCTCGGCATGTCTCCCGAGGACGCCGAAACACGGTTTGGCTTCCTGTTGAGCGGTCTCCAGGCAGGCGCGCCGCCGCACGGCGGGTTCGCGATCGGGTTCGACCGCGTGACGATGCTGCTCGCCGGCGCCGGCAGCCTGCGCGACGTAATCGCCTTTCCCAAGACGACGACGGCGCGCGCCCTGTTCGAGGGCGCGCCGGCGCCCGCCAGCCCGGCGGACCTGGCGGCGCTGCACATCGAGGTCAAGCGATGAGCGACGAGATCACCCATCGGCTCTCGACCGAGGGCGTGGATCCGCTGGCGCTCGCGGGCGTGAACGACGGCAATCTGGTGGCGCTCGCGCGGCGACTCGGCGTGCGGGTGTCGTTGCGCGGCGACACGCTGACGCTCCACGGCCCGCTCTCGGCGGTGGAGCGCGCGGTGCCCGTGGCCCAGGCGCTCGTCGACCTCGCGCGCATGGGTGAGGGTGAGCCGCTCGACGTGGCCGACGTGGACCGGCTGGTGAGCCAGGAGGGGAGCGCGCCATCCGGCCCCGCCACTGACGGCGAGTTCAGGATCATCCTGCCCGGGCTGCGCCGCGTGATTCAGGCGAAGACCGCGGGACAGCGCGAGTACCTCCGGGCGATCGCGCAGCACGACATCGTGATCGGCATCGGCCCCGCGGGCACCGGGAAGACGTACCTCGCGGTGGCCGCGGCCGTGGATGCGCTGGCCCGCAAGCGCGTGCGGCGCATTGTGCTCGCGCGCCCGGCGGTGGAAGCGGGGGAAAACCTCGGGTTCCTCCCCGGGGATCTGCACGAGAAGGTCGATCCCTACCTGCGACCGCTGTACGACGCGCTCGAGGACATGATGCCCCGCGACCGGGTGCAGAAGGCGATCGATAGTCGCACGATCGAGATCGCGCCCCTCGCGTACATGCGGGGTCGCACGCTCTCCGATGCCTTCGTGATCCTCGACGAAGCCCAAAACGCGACCGGCATGCAGATGAAAATGTTCCTGACGCGCCTGGGCGTGAACTCCCGGGCGGTGATCACGGGAGACAAGACGCAGATCGACCTGGCCAACCGGGAGGATTCGGGGCTGCTTCAAGTCGAGCGCATCCTGCCCGGGATCGAAGGGATCGGGTTCTGCTACCTGGGGGACGGGGACGTGGTGCGCCATCGGCTGGTACGCGACATCATCCGGGCATACGCCGAGGACGCCCAAGGCTGACATGAGGCTCCCAACGAACGAGCAGCTGCGCTATCACGGCAGTCGCTGGGCGTGGGTGGTCGGCCTGGCGCTCCTCGCGTACCTGGCGTTCCCCTCGAGCGCCACGAACGTGGCGCCGCTGCTCGAGCCCGGCGCCGTGGCGGATCGCGACGTCATCGCCCCGTTCACGTTCCCCGTCAACAAGTCGGATCAGGAGCTGGCGCGCGAGGCGGAGGAGCTCGCGAGCACCGTCAAGCCGATCTACCAGTATCAGGAGCGAGCCCTCGACAGCGCGAAGATCGACATGCACACCTTTTTCGCGAGCGTGGAGACCGCGGCCGACCAGGGCGGAGCGCCGGCGATCCTCCAGGCGGCGAAGCCCCACGGGTTCGCCCTCGGACCTCCGGAGGCCGCCTACCTGAATAAAGGCGGCAAGCGCCACGCCCTGGAACGGGCGCTGAGCGAGCTGTTCGATCGCACCCTGGCGCTCGGGGTGACTGGCCCGGGAGTGCTGCAAGTCGAGCAGGCGCCGGAGCTCATCGTGCGTCGTCGCTCAGGCGAGCAGTCGGTGTCGCGCGACCAGGTGCTCACCTACGCGCAATACCTCACGCGGGCCCGCGCCATTCACCCCGACAAGGGCTCGAGCGTCGGCGACCAGCTGTACGTCCGGCTGGCAGGACATTTCTTCCGGCCGACCCTCATCCCCAACACGCTCGAGACCGAGCGGCGGCGCGACGAGCTGCGCCGCAGCGTGGACCCGAGCAAGTACATCGTGCGCGCCGGAGACCGCATCGTGGGCGCGCACGAAGTCGTGACGAACGAGGCGCACGAGAAGCTGGTCGCCCTGCATTCGGACCTGGTGCGCCGGGGCGCGGCGACCAGCCGCTCGCCCGGCGGCGTGTTCGGTCCCGTCCTCCGGGACTCGCTCATCCTCGCGGTCTTCTGGGTGCTCCTGTGGTTCTACCGCCGCGAGACGTATCGCGAGCGACGGCAGGTGGCGCTGATCGGCGGCCTGTTCGCGCTCGTGCTGCTGCAGGCGGCCGCCGTGGCACGGTTCGCGCCGCGTCACGCCGAGATCATCATCCTGCCGTTCATGGCCATGCTGCTGACGGTCCTGTTCAACGGCCGCGTTTCGATGATCGCCGCGATGATCCTGGCGATCGTGATCGGGCTGCAGCCGGTGTTCCACGATCTCCCCGCGCTGTTCCTCTGTGTCGTGGGCGGCGTGACGGCGGCCCTCACGGTGCGGGTGCTGCGGCGCCGGAGCAACTTCTACGTGCCGGTGCTGATCATCGCGCTCGGGTATCTCGCGGGCGCCCTGGCGCTCGGCCTCATGGGCAGCTGGAGCGTGGGCGAAATCGCGCTGCGCGGCGTGTGGGGGGCGGCCAACGGCCTCGTGTCGGCGGGGCTCACCTTCTTCCTGCTCCCGGTCGCCGAGTCGATCACCGGGATCACGACCGACCTGACCCTGCTCGAGCTGTCCGACCCCAGCCGGCCGCTGTTGCGCCGCCTGTCGCTCGAGGCTCCGGGCACCTACGCCCATTCCGTGGCCATGGCGAATCTCGTGGAAGCGGCGTGCAACCGGATCGGCGCCGATGGCCTGCTCGGTCGCGTGGGCTGCTACTACCATGACATCGGCAAGATCAAAAACCCGCAATACTTCGTCGAGAACCAGACGCGCGGCAACAATCCGCACGACCGGCTCAAGGCATACCAGTCGGCGGAGATCATCAAGGCACACGTCACGGACGGGATCGCCCTCGCCGCGGAGGCGGGGCTCCCCGAAGCCGTCGCGGCGTTCATTCCGGAGCACCACGGCACGACCGAAATCACCTACTTCCTCGATCGCGCGAAAAA
>QHUD01000265.1 GCA_003221085.1 Gemmatimonadota bacterium | reverse complement strand
TGGTCGAGAACCACCGGCGCTTCCTGGCGTTCCTCGAGCGGCGCGTCGGATCGCGTGACGAGGCCGAGGACATCCTCCAGGACGCGTTTGTGCGCAGCCTCGATCGCGCCGACTCGGTGCGGGACTCGGGCGCCATCGTCCCCTGGTTCTATCGGCTCCTGCGGAACGCGGTGGTCGATCATCACCGCCGCCGAGGCGCGGAGCACCGTGCCCTGGCCTACGCTGCGGGCACCGCCGACGAAGCGGCGCCGGGGGCCGACGAGGGGCTCCGCGATGAGGTGTGCGCCTGCGTCGTATCGCTGCTGGAGACGCTCAAGCCGGAGTACGCGGCGGCGATCCAGCGCGTGGACCTGGATGGCGCACCGGTGGTGGAGTTCGCCCGCGAAGCCGGCATCACGGCCAACAACGCCGGCGTGCGGTTGCATCGCGCGCACGAGGCACTGCGCCGTCAGCTCGCCCTCACCTGCAGCACCTGCACCGCCCATGGCTGTCTCGATTGCACCTGCCGCGGCCCTAGCCGTCCGTAGACCTGAACACGACGAGACCTAGAAAACGACCCCCGGGTCACATCCGGGGGGAACCCCGCGCGATTGCTACTGTATATGCCTTGACACGTATATACTCTGTGGAGTATGCTAAGCGAATGGAATCAGCGTTCGACATCATTGCGGAGCCGAACCGCCGCGCGATCCTCAAGCTCCTCGTCTCGTCCCAACAGTCGGTGGGAGAGATTGAGCGCCGGCTGGGTATGCCGCAGCCGACCGTGTCGAAGCACCTGCGCGTGCTGCGCGAGGCCGGTTTCGTGGAATCCACAGTGGAAGCACAGCGCCGTCTCTACCGCTTGAAGCCAGAACCGCTTCAGGAGATCGATGCCTGGCTCGCTCCGTTCCGCCGGTTCTGGTCCGCTCATCTAGATGCGCTCGCACGCCACCTCGACCGCATGGACCACTCGACACCAACGAAAGGGAAGACAAGGAGAAAACGATGAACGTCCTCTTGTGGGTCCTCCAGGTCGCGCTCGCTTTCCTCTACCTGGCGGGGGGCTCGTACAAGGTGTTCAAGTTCGACGAGCTCGCGAACCAGATGCGCGCGCTCTCGCGCGGCGGATGGCGCGCGCTCGGCGTGCTCGAGATGGTGGGCGCCGTCCTGCTGGTCGTCCCGGCCGCCGCGCAGTGGCTGCCGATCCTGACCCCGCTCGCCGCGGGCGCGCTCGCCCTGGAAACCCTGGCCCTCGCCGGGCTGTACGCGCGCTATTCGCTTAAAATGGCCGCTACCAACCCAATGGTCTGGGCAGCGGTGATGGGGCTGCTGGTGGCATTCGTGGCCTACGGGCGGTACGCGCTCAGGCCGCTCGCCTGACGCCTGGCCTCTAGGAGAAGCAGATGACCGATCGCGAGCAGTACACACCGGGTCCGGCCAGCGGGGCGCAGGTACGAAAGGACGGAGAGAAGTGGACGCTCATTCTCGTCAGAGAACTGTGTCACTCGCCGGAAAAAATCTGGCAGGCCCTTACCGACCCGGCGCAGCTGCGTGAGTGGGCGCCCTTCGACGCCGATGGGAACCTGAGCAGGGTTGGAGCCACAGTGAAGCTCACCACGGTGGGACCGCCCACGCCGCACGTCACCGAAACAACAGTGACGCGAGCCGACGCTCCCAAGGTGCTCGAGTACAACTGGGGTGGCTTCGATATGCGGTGGCAACTCGAAGCCCTTGGTGGCGGCACGCGCCTGACGTTGTGGACCAACATCGATCGCCGCTTCATCGCGATGGGTGCTGCCGGGTGGCACATTTGCTTCGATGTGCTGGATCACCTTCTCAGCGGAACCCCCATCGGCCGCATCGTTGGTCCCAAGGCGATGAAGTTCGCTGGCTGGCAGCGACTGCACGCGGAGTACGCACAGCAGTTCAGCATCTAGGATGAGAACATGACAAAATCGCGCGCGCACCAAGGCCAGTCGGCACCGGAGCTGATCTCGCAGAGAATCGCCGAGCTCGGGGACTGGCGCGGGAAAACTCTCAGCAGAATGCGCAAGCTCATCAAGCAAGCCGACCCGGACGTCGTCGAGGAGTGGAAGTGGATGAATCCGGTGTGGTCGCGCGACGGCATCATCTGCACCGGCGAATCCTACAAGCATGCCGTGAAGCTTACCTTCGCCAAGGGCGCGTCTCTGAAGGATAAGGCGCTCGTTCGCCAAGCGGTCGCGCTCAACAGGCGAAGACAGCGTTCATCTTGAGTGGTTCCTGATCAGTTCCCGCAACGCGGCGTGATGATAGCGGCTCGACGTGACCGTCGCTCTTCTCCAACTACTGGATCGAGCGGCGCGCGGGCGCGGGCGTCGACACGGTGCCATTCACCGGCCAACCACACATCCACAACCTGGATCTCGGCGCCAACATCGCGACGCCGCGGTTCCAGAACTTCTCGCTCACGGCGTTCGTCTTGAGTGGGCACGACGAGAACTTCCTGGAGTGGGCGTCCGCGCGGATCATCCTCAGCACCATCGATCTGGTCTGGCGGCCCACGGGCCGCGTGCGCACCGAGCTGATCTACGATCACCAGCAAGTGAACCGCCGGACCGACGGGAGCCTCGTGGCGCTGACGCGGGTGCCGCGGTTCAAGGTCGAGTATCAGCTCTCGCGCGCGGTGTTCCTGCGGTTCGTCGGGCAGTACACGTCCAACACGGTGGACTCGCTGCGGGACGGTTCGCGCACCAACGACCCGATCCTGCTCCGAAACCCGGTGACCGGGACGTTCACACGCAGCGCGGCGTCGACGAGCAACGTGTTCAGAGTGGACTGGCTGTTTTCGTACCGGCCCGTGCCGGGCACGGTGATCTTCGCCGGCTACGGGAGCACGTTCGATGACCCGAGCCCGTTCAGGTTCCGGGCGCTTGCGAGGACGGTAGACGGGTTCTTCGTGAAGCTGAGCTATCTGTTCCGAGCTTGATGGACCTGCCATTACCGTACTTTCCCACGTGCAGCGACCTTCCAGCTTCCTTCCACTCGGCCGCGGCGGCCGTACCAGATTTCGTCGTGCAGGTTGACCGTCGCGCAACAGTGGCTCGGCACCACCCAGACTTTCTCCCCGACGTGGGCCGGCCCAGGGATCTCCACGTAGCCGTGCTCCTCATTCAGCTTGCGCATGGTCCAGGCACGCCCGATAAAGTGGCCGAACGTTCCGGCACCGACCGTCTGATCGCTCGAGAATGTCTTTGACCCGGCGTCGATCACGCACTGGCCCGGCACCGCGGTACTGACGACCGTGGTGAGTACGCGCAACGCGCAGTCCGCCTCGACGCAGACCTGCGCCGCCAGGCTGCTCGCGTCATAGAAGACGTAGGTGCCGGGCCGGATCTCGGTGGTCCGCGGAATGAGCGGCGTCTTCGCGGCACCGGGCGTCGACCCTCCCGAGACAATCCTCGCCTCGAAGCCCGACGCGGAGAGCGCGTCAAGGACGGCGTCGATTTTGACGCACGCCGCGCGGAAGCCCGCTTCGTCGAGCCACGACGGCCAATAGAAGATCCCCTGAAAATCGGAGCACGCCTGCGCGATCTCTACGGCTTGCTCAGGCGACTGCGCGCCGGTGCGACCCACGCCGACGTCGATCTCCACCAGCGTTTCGATCCCCTTCCCGTGGACGTCACGCGCGACGTCGACCGAATCGACCGCAACCTTCACGCGTCGCTTCTTTGCCAGTGCTCGCAAACGTGGCAGCTTCGGCTTGAGGAGAGGGTAGGCCACAAGCACGTCGTCGCCGGGCAACACCTCCGCCTCGCCCAGTTTGGCGACGGTGATCCCGATGGCGCCGGCTTCGAGCTGCAGCTTTGCAATCTCGGGAATCTTGTGGGTCTTCACGTGAGGCCGGAGCGCGACGCCCCACGCCCGACATTGCTCCTGCATCCGCGCGATGTTGCGCTCGAGGACGTCGAGATCGACGTAGAGGGCGGGTGTGTCGAGGTCGAGCGCGTCCACTATCGAGCCTTCTTTGCGATCTTGGCGATGCACTCGATCTCGACCGCGATCCCGCCCGGAAGCGCGCCCGCCTGAATCGTGGTGCGTGCCGGAAACGGCGCCGC
>QHUD01000064.1:448-13669 GCA_003221085.1 Gemmatimonadota bacterium | reverse complement strand
GGGGGGCTGGGTCTTCAAGGAAGAAGCGATGGGCGGCGGCGACATCAAGATGATGGCGATGGTGGGCGCGTTCGTCGGTTGGAAGGGTGTCCTGCTGACCGTATTCGCGGGCGCGCTGTTCGGCAGCCTCGTGTACGTCCCGTTGCTCGCCCTGGGGAAACGGAAGCGTCACGTCCCGTTCGGGGTATTTCTCGCCATGGGAGCCGCAGTGGCCTTCGTTTTCGGTCCCGCGATCTACGACTGGTACCGGCGATTCCTGGGGGCTGCCTGACCTGAATGGGTGATCCGTTCGAAGGACTGTTCGAATCGGGAGAGGTGCTCGAGCGCGTGGGCGTGAATCTCACCACGCAGGCACGCCGCGGGGACCTGGAGCCGGTGCGCTGTCGCGATGCCGAGATCGCCCGAGTGATCGACATCCTGCTGCGTCAGAGCAAGAACAATCCCGCCCTGATTGGGAAAGCCGGGGTGGGGAAGACGGCGATCGTCGAGGGGCTGGCCCAGCGCGTCGCCGCGGGGGACGTCCCCCCGGCCCTGAAGGACGCCCGCGTATTCGCGCTCGACCACGTTGGGCTGCTCGCGGGCACCTCGTTCCGCGGTCAATACGAGGAGCGCATCCGGAAGCTCGTCCGCGAGCTGTCCGCCGACCCGGACCTGATCCTGTTCGTGGACGAGCTGCACAACCTCATCGGTCAGGGGACCGCCCTCGGCGCCGCGATGGACGCCGCCAACATGCTGAAGCCGGCCCTGGTGCGTGGCGACATCCGCATCATCGGCGCCACTACCGGGGGCGAGTACGACAAGTGGATCCGCGGCGACCCGGCGCTCGAGCGCCGCTTCCAGCCCGTTCTGGTGGAGGAGCTCGACGCCATTCAAACCTGGGAAGTCCTGGTCGCGCGACGGCCTCGCCTCGAGCGGCACCACGCCGTCGCGATCACCGACGACGCACTCAAGGCAGCCATCGTCCTCACCGACCGGTTCGTTCCCGAGCGCGCCCGCCCCGACAAGGCCATCGACGTGCTGGACGAGGCATGCGCCCACGCGCAAGCGACCGCCCGCGTATCGCCGGAGCTCGACCGCCTGATTCGCGAGCGGCGCAAGGTGGACGCCATGATCCGGCGGGGCCTGACGCACGAGCAGCCGCGACAGGAGCCGGCGGAGGACCTGATGGCGGAGATTTTCCCGATGTTGGAGCGGATCGGCGCGGAGATAGAGAAAATGCTGGGTGGGGGAGGCCGGGGGAGGTCGGGGGAGGTTGGGGGAGGCCGCTCCGTTGACGTACAACCTTCCCCAACCTCCACCAACCTCCACCAACCTCCCCCGACTTTGGCCGAGCGCCGCGCCGAGCTCGACCAGCTGCTCCGTCGCGAGCTGGAGAACCAGGGCATCATCGTGGGCGGCCAGGACGTCGCCCGAGTGGTTGGGGCTGCCGTTGGCAAAGGAATCGAGTGGCAGGCTTGATTCGAGCCGGTCTCGCCGTGCTGGCGGCGGTCGGAGCGGTGGGGGGCACGGGATGCCAACAGCGGGCGCGGGAGGTTCAGAACGAGGCGCAGCTGAAGCAGGCCGTGCTGCAGATGATCCCTGCCGTCGAGCGAGCCACGCGCCTGCGCTTTCGCCAGCGTCCCGTCGTGCTGCGTCGCAGCCGCTCGCAGGTGCGGGACTACGTCATCCACAAGTTCGACGACGACCTTCCGCCCGCCGAGCTCGGGGGCGCGCAGGCCGCGTACCGGTTGTTCGGCCTGATCCCCGATTCGCTCGACCTGCGGGGTACCATGGTCGACCTCCTGACCGAGCAGGTCGCGGGGTATTTCGACCCTGATTCCAACGCGCTCTACATCCCGACCGACATCGACCCCAGCCAGGCGCGGCTCGTGATCTCGCACGAGCTGGTGCACGCGTTGCAGCACCAGTACCTGAACCTCGACTCGCTGGTGGAGCTCAAGCGGCAGAACGACCGTCGTAGCGCGGCGCAGGCGATCCTCGAGGGGCAGGCGACGCTCGCGCAGATCCTCGTGCTCATGCCGGAGCAGAAGATCGAGAGCCTCCCCAACTTCTGGGACCTGCGGACGGCGCTCGGCGGGCAACAGGACCAGATGAAGGTGTTCGGGAGCGCACCGCTGTGGCTGCGCGAGAGTCTGATCTTCCCGTACCTGGGTGGAGCCGAGTTCGTGCGCTGGTTCGACCACGAGTACCCGGGCAAGCAGCCCTACGGCGTCCTCATGCCGATCTCGACCGAGCAGATCCTGCACCCCGCGCGCTATGTGGCCGGGGATCGCCCCGATGCGTTGGCGTTCGAGTCGCCCGGGCCCGACACGGTGCGTTACGAGGACGGGCTGGGCGAGTTCGAGATCCGCCTTCTGCTCGAGCAGCATCTCGGCGATACCAGCGCCGCCGCGCTGCTCGCGTCCGGCTGGGACGGCGATCGCTATCAGGTGCTGGGACGTGGGAGCGACCCGGGAGCAGAGGCGCTCGTGTGGTACACGTTGTGGGACGACAAGGTGGCGGCCGTGCGCTTCCGTAAAGGACTCGAGACTGCGTGGGCCAAGCGGCGCCCCGGCGGTCGGGGCCCACGGCGCTGGGAGATCAGGCAGCTCCTGGTGGCCGGGGTGCCGGTCGTGCGCCTGGTCGATGCGCCGCTCGGCTGGGCGGGCTGGAAACGGGTGCCCATGATTCGGGTCACCCGCGCCGCGCGTTGAATCCCCCCACTTGGATTCCGGCAACTCGCTAAGTAGCTTCGTAGGCTTATGTTTACAGCCCTCTCCGAGCGGTTGACCGCCGCTCTGAAGCGGCTCACCGGTCGGGGCGTGCTGTCGGAGCAGGACGTGACCGAGGCGCTGCGCGAGATCCGCCGGCACCTGCTCGAGGCCGACGTCAGCTTCGAGGTGACCCAAGGCTTCGTGGAGCGGGTGCGCGAGCGGGCCATCGGGGCCATCGCCGTGAAGACGGTGAGCCCCGGCCAGCAGGTGGTGAAGCTCGTGCACGATGAGATCGCGGCCCTGCTGGGTGGGACCAAGCGGGGACTCGACTTCGCCTCCGTCGGGCCAACGGTGATGCTGCTGGTGGGGCTTCAGGGCTCGGGAAAGACCACGACCGCGGCGAAGCTGGCGCGACGGTTGAAGCTCGAGCAAAAGGCTCCGGGACTCGTGGCCGCCGATCTCTCGCGCCCCGCAGCTGCCGAGCAGCTGCGACAACTTGGTGAGCAGGTCGGCGTGCCCGTTTTCGGGACACGGGAAACGGCAAACGTGGTCGAGCTGGTGCGGGGCGCCCTACGCGAGGCCGAGAAGGCGCGCTGCCGGACCGTCATCGTGGACACGGCCGGGCGGCTGCAGATCGACGCGGCGCTGATGGACGAGCTCAAGGCGTTGCGGGCGGCGACGAAGCCGCGCGAAGTGCTGCTCGTGGCGGACGGGATGACAGGGCAGGATGCGGTGCGGATCGCGCGGGGCTTCCAGGACGGCGTCGGGTTGACCGGCGCGATCCTGACCAAGCTGGACGGCGACGCGCGGGGCGGGGCGACGCTGTCGATTCACGGCGTGACCGGTGTGCCGATCAAATTCATCGGCATCGGGGAACACGTAGGGGCGCAGCATGCTGCGCCCCTACTGGAGCCCTTCGACCCGGTGCGCATGGCGGGACGGATCCTGGGCCAGGGCGACGTGGTGGCGTTGGTCGAGAAGGCGGCCGCCAGCATCGATACCGAGGCAGCGCAGCGCCTCGAGCGCAAGGCGCGCTCGAAGCAGGGGATGGACCTCGCGGATTTTCTGGTCGCGCTGAAGCAGATGCAGGCGATGGGACCGATCAAACAGGTGCTCGGCCTGTTGCCGGGCGTGAACGCACAGGCGCTCAAGGCGGTCAACGCCGACGACAAGCGCCTCAAGCACGTCGAGGCAATCGTGCTGTCCATGACGCCCGACGAGCGGGCCGATCCGTCGATCCTCAGCGGATCGCGGCGGCTGCGGATTGCGAAGGGCGCGGGGCGGACCGTACAGGAAGTCAACCGGCTGCTGGAGCAGTTCCAGCAGATGCGGAAGCTTTTGAAAAGGACGTAGGCACGCTATGGCAACTCGCATTCGGCTGCGCCGCGTAGGGCGGAAGGGGCAGAGCTACTTCCGGATCGTCGTCGCGGATTCGCGCTCTCCCCGCGACGGGCGCTTCGTCGTGACCCTGGGCCACTACAACCCGCGCACCAATCCGGCCGACATCCAGGTCGACGCGGAGCAGACGCGCACCTGGCTCGACAAGGGGGCCCTCCCGACCGACACGGTCCGCTCGCTGCTGAAGAAGGCGGGAGTGCTGGGCAAACGACCCGCCTAGTCGGGCGCGTGCGCAAGCCGCACGGACAGCGGGGGGAGGTCGCGGTGTTTCCCCTCGTGGAGAATCCCGGTGCGGTGTTCACGCCGAAGGCCCGGCTGCTGGTCGTGAACGAGGAGCGTCAGGTCGTTGCGGGGCCGCTGGTCGTGGCGCGGCGCCGCTCCTACCACCGCGAGTGGCTGCTCTCGTTCGTCGGGGTGAAGTCGCGCGCGGTCGTGGAGCCGTGGCGGGACCACTTCGTCGCCGTGGACGAGACCGATGCTGACGATTAATGTCGTGACGCTCTTCCCCGAGGTGTTCGATGCGTCGCTCCGGGTCAGCATTCTGGGGCGCGCTGCGGAGCGGGGGCTGGTGCGCTACCGGGTCGTGCAGCTGCGCGAGTACACGCACGACCGGCATAAGACGGTGGACGACTCGCCCTACGGCGGCGGCGCCGGGATGGTGCTCAAGCCGGAGCCGTTCTTCGAAGCGGTGGAAGATCTGCGGACCGGGCCGCCCATCGTGCTGTTGTCGGCACGCGGGCGGCCGTTCACCCACCGCGACGCGGTGCGCTTCTCGGTGGGCCAGCAGCTGACGTTGCTGTGTGGGCATTACAAGGACGTGGATCAGCGCGTGGTAGACGGGATGGGGGCGGAGGAGCTGGCGGTGGGAGACTTCGTGCTCTCGGGCGGTGAGCCGGCGGCGCTGTGCGTGCTGGACGCGGTTGTACGGCTGCTCCCGGGCGCGCTGGGCGATCACGACTCCGCGGCGACGGACTCGCACTACGACGGTCTGCTCTCGCCGCCGAGCTATACCCGGCCGCCGAGCTATCGCGGAATGGATGTACCGGCGGTATTGTTGAGCGGAGACCACGAGCAAATCGCGCGGTGGCGCCAGGCAGAGGCGGAGCGGTTGACACGCGAGCGACGGCCCGATCTGTGGACGAAACGGGACGACTAAGCGGACGGATAGAGGGATACAGTCATGAATAGACTACGGGCGATCGAGCGCGAAGGTCTCAAGACCAACATCCCGGCATTCCATCCCGGGGACACGGTCCGCGTGATGGTGCGCGTGCGCGAGGGCGACAAGGAGCGACTGCAGGCGTTCGAGGGTGTCTGCATTGCCCGCCGCGGTGCCGGGATCAACGCGACGTTCACCGTCCGCAAGATCTCGGCCGGCGTCGGCGTCGAGCGCATCTTCCCGCTGCACGCGCCGTCGATTGCGGAGATCGAGCTGGTGCGCAAGGGGCGCGTGCGACGGGCCAAGCTCTACTTCCTGCGCCGGCTGGCCGGCAAGGCCGCGCGGATCCGTGAGAAGCGGGGCATCGTCGTCCCCGAGACGGTGGAGAAGCAAGAGGCGTGAGAGGCCCCCGCCCGACGCTCGAGCGCGAGATGGCGTTCTGGCGGGCGGGGGGCGGAGTCGTCGCCGGGGTCGACGAAGCAGGCCGCGGTCCCCTGGCTGGTCCGGTGGTGGCCGCGGCCGTCGTGTTCCCTCCCCACTGCAAGTTCATCCGCGGCCTGCGCGACTCGAAGCTCTTGCCACCGGCGAAGCGCAGCCGGCTCGCCCTGGTGGTGCGGGCGCGCGCCCTGGCGATCGGCGTGGGCGCGGCCAGCGTGCGCGAGATCGACCGCTTGAACATCCGCCGGGCGAGCATCCTCGCGATGGAACGCGCGCTGGCGCGACTCGCGGTGACGCCGGACCTCGTACTGGTGGACGGCCTCCCCTGTCCCGAGCTCGGCCGCGCTCACGAAGCCATCGTTGACGGCGACGCGTGCTGCCACTCGATCGCCGCGGCGTCGGTGATCGCGAAAACCGTGCGCGATCGCCTGATGGAGCTGTTGGCGGGCCGTCATCCGTCGTACGCCTGGGCGAGCAACAAGGGGTACGGCACCCCGGACCACCTCGCCGCCTTGGCCGCGTTCGGCTTCACGTCGCATCACCGCAAGAGCTTCGCGCCGGTCGTCCAGCTCGAGCTCATGGCTTCGCCCGCTTCAATCCCTTCCTGAACTCGGCCAAGGGCCGGGTGTTCAGAATATCCCCGGCTTCGAGCCCGGCGCGCCTGGCGAGATACACGGCGTACTTCATGAACGGCAGATTGCCCGGCTGGTGGCTGTCGGTCGAGAGCACGAAGCGGACGCCGTGCTGCTTACCCGCTGCGGCCAGCGTATCCGGGAGGTCCATGCGCTCCGGGTGGCCGTTCAGCTCGAGCAGGCAGCCCGTCGCCGCACAGGCACGACACAGGGCCTCGAAGTCGAAGTGATATGGCTCGCGCTTACCGACGAGGCGCCCGGTGGGATGTCCGATCGTATCCACCCACGGGTGCTCCGCGGCGCCCACCAGGCGCCGGGTCAGCTCCTGCTCGCTTTGATCGATCCCGTAGTGGATGGTGGCCACCACATAGTCCGCTTCGGCCAACACGTCATCGGGGAGATCGAGCTTCCCACTCTCGAGAATGTCGAGCTCGATGCTCTTGAGGATCGTGAAGCCCCGGCTCGTGGCGTTCCAGGCATCGATCGCCTTCCACTGCGCGCGCAGCCGCTTCGCGTCGAGACCGAGCGCCATCGTCACACGCTTCGAATGGTCGGTGATGGCGATGTATTGGTAGCCCAGCGCGCGCGCGGCGTGGGCCATGTCCTCGATCGTTCCCTTCCCGTCGGTGGCGCTGGTGTGCATCTGCAGGTCGCCGCGGATGTCGTCCAACTCGACCAGCTTGGGCAGGCGGTGCTCGCGGGCGAGCGTGATCTCGCCGCGCGCTTCGCGCAGCTCGGGCGCAATCCAGTCGAGGCCGAGCTTCCCATAGATCTCCTCCTCGGTCTTGCCGGCTGCACGCCGCGTCCCCTTGAAGAGCCCGTACTCGTTCAGCTTGTAGCTCTTCTCCTGGGCGATCTTCCGAAGCTCGATGTTGTGGGCCTTGGAGCCGGTGAAGTACAGGAGCGCCGCACCGTACGCATCGGGCTCCACCGCTCGGAGATCCACCTGGAGCCCGCCCCGCAGCTTCACGGTGGCGCGCGTCTCGCCCTTCGAGATGACCTCCGCCACGTCACCGTATTTTACGAACCGGTCCATCGCGTTGGCGCTGTCCTGTTCCTCTGGGGTCACGACGATGTCCAGGTCCCCAATCGTCTCGCGCCGCCGGCGGTAGCTCCCCGCCACTTCGATCTGCCGGATGCCGCCGCCCGCGCGCAGATACGCGAGGACCGCGGTGGCTTGCGTCTCGGCCTCGTTGAGGAGGAGGCGCCGCTCGCCGACGTGCACCTGGCCGAGGCCCGCGCGGATCTTCTCTTCCATCTTTGGCCCGAAGCCCTTGAGCTTCTGGATCCGGCCCGCCTCGAGCGCCTTGGCCAGGTCGGCCGCCGACTTCACTTTGAGCTTCTTGTAGAGGAGCTTGACGCGCTTGGGCCCGAGACCGGGAATGCGCAACAGGTCGAGCAGCCCCGCGGGCAGCTTGCTCGCGAGCTGCTTGCGGAGCGGCAGCTCACCGGTGGTGACGATGTCGGTGATCTTCTCGGCCAGGTCGTCTCCGATGCCCGGGATGTCGGTGAGATCCTTGGTCCCCGCGCGCACCAGGTCGGCGATCGGCTCGGGGAAATCTCGAATGGTGCGGGCGGCGTTGCGGTGGATCTCGAGGAGGTCGGCTACTTCGTCGAACAGCCGGGCGATGTCGGGGTTCTGCATCGGTACAAAGATGCGGGCTCCGTGATGGGGCGGCAGGGGCTTGCCGCCTGTGTTTTTGGGTGCTAATTCTGCCGCGCCATGATGACGTACCCACCTCCCCGGAGGCTCTCGGTCATGACGTGCGGAACCCGCTTCCTGGCGCGCCTCTCCGGTCTCGTGGTCGGCGCGGCGCTGGTGCTGGTCGGCGCCCCGGCGCGGCTCGGTGCCCAAGGTCAAGCCACGACCGGCATCATTCGCGGTGTGGTCACGGACCCCAACGGGGCGGCGGTGGCCAACGCCACGGTCATCCTGCATGAAGCCCAGACCAACTTCACACGCACGCTCACGACGGACGGAGCGGGGAACTTCACCGGCACCTTGCTTCCGCTCGGCACCTACGACGTGACCGCGCGGTCGGTCGGTTATGCCGAGGTGAAGCGGACGGGAATCCGGCTGAGCGTGGGGGAGACCGTGGCCGTGCAGCTGCCGCTCGCCGCGGTGACGCTGGCGGCCGTGACCGTCGAGGCCGCGCGGCCCGTGGTAGACGTCACCAGACCTGAAGCTTCGACGGCGCTGGCAGCGGACGTGGTGGCGGGTCTGCCAAACAACGGGCGCAATTTCCTCAACCTGACGCTGCTCACCCCAAACGTCGCGACGGTGCAAGGCCCCGACGGCGACGAGCTCACCGTGGCAGGGCAGCGTGGCATCCACAACAACGTGTCGGTGGACGGCGCCGACTTCAACAACCCGTTCTTCGGCGAGCAGCGGGGTGGGCAGCGGCCACCGTTCACTTTCAACAAATCCGGCACGAACGAAGTAAAGGGTTCACTCCACTACTACGGCAAGTACGACTGGCTCTCGGCCGATCTCGCGCACGGCACGCAGACGCTCACGCCGGACTTCCGCCAGCATCAGTTCGGCTTCACGCTCGGCGGTCCCCTCAAGCGCGACAAGGCATTCTTCTTCATTGCCTACGATCAGCAGACATACGACGAGGTCAAGCAGAAGACGCGCCCGTCGAGCGCGGCACTCGACTCGCTCACACGGTGGATGGACACGGCGTTCGCCGGCGTACTGAGCGGGGACTTCGGGCCGATCTCACGGACCAACGACGCCCGCGCGGGACTCGTGAAGATCGATTGGCGGCTCTCGGACCGGCACAACCTGTCGCTCAAATACAACTATACGTGGTCCCAGCAGGAGAACGGAACGTTCGACGTGGACACCTGGGGCCGCAGCGCGAACGGGCTCGAGAAGGACCATTCGAATGCCGGCAATCTGGCGCTCGCGTCGTTCCTGTCTCCCGCGGTAACGAATGAGTTCCGCTTCCAGTACTCCCGAGAGGACCGCCCGCGGCCCTACGACGGCGCGCGGTCCGCGGCGCTCGGTGCCAATCCTGCGGACCCGCCGGCGAGGCGGCCGTTTCCCGACACGGGGATGGACTTCGGCAGCGGATTCCGTTTCGGTATGCCGTTCTTCTTGCCCATCGATTACTACGACACTCGCATCCAAATGCTGGACAACGTGTCGATCGCCAAGGGCGACCACCTGATCAAGTTCGGCGCGGAGTGGAACCGCGTGAACTCA
Organism: Gemmatimonadota bacterium; assembly: GCA_003221085.1. Taxonomy (GTDB): domain Bacteria; phylum Gemmatimonadota; class Gemmatimonadetes; order Gemmatimonadales; family GWC2-71-9; genus AG41. Next base: position 4,138 of record QHUD01000064.1, on the reverse strand, counting down.
GTGCAGACCTTCCTCGGGTTCGCGAACAGCAGGTACATCTTTGGTTCCGTTACTGGTTTCCTCAACTACCTCGCCGACTCGACGACGGGGGGACCGCTTCTGTACCTGCAGCAAGCGGGCATCGACCGCAGCGTCCGTTCGGCAGGTACGCAATCCATTCCACAGCACGAGCTCGCGGTGTATCTGCAGGACTCCTGGAAGCCGGACCGGCGCTGGACTGTGAACTACGGGCTGCGGTGGGAGGCCCAGGTCGAGCCGAGTTTGATCACGCCCAAGAACCAGACGTACTATGCGGTCTACTACGACTCGACGGTGACCAACGCGAAGGGCCGGTTCCCGTTTCCGTCGGATGGGACGATCCCCTCCGACTGGAAGATGTTCCAGCCCCGGCTGGGCATGGCATTCGACCCGGACGGGTCGGGCCGAGAGGTCTTCCGCGCAAACGCGGGACTGTATTACGCGCGCATCCCGGGCCTCAACCTGGCCTCCAGCCGTAGCACCGACGGTGCCCGCGGCATGACCTATGGTGCGGGGGGCCCCGGGGCGCCGGCGTACGGCAAGCTGTTCCCCGACTCCGTGCCCGCCAGCGCCGTCGTGACTCCGGGAGTGTTCGTGTTCGACAAGGATTTCCAGAATCCACGGACTTTCAGTGCAACCGTCGGGTACGAGCGGCAGATCGGCTCGGACTTGGGCGTGTCGCTGACCTATACGCACGCGCGCACCGACCACCTTACGCGCTTCTTCAACGCGAACGATTCACTGTTCGGCACCGCCAACGTAGGCCCGTGGGGCACCGGACCGAAGGCGCTCGGGACACTGACCGTGGTGCAGTCCACGGCGAAGTCGCGCTACAATGCCGTCACCATCGGGCTCAAGCGCGTGCTCGACCCGCGGCTTCAGTTCCAACTCAACTACACGCTCTCGTTCGATAAATCTGACGACGACAACGAGCGCGATCCGTTCACCTTCCGCTACGCCAAGGCGAACGACCTCGCGCCTGAATACAACTGGAGCGACCGCGACCAGAGGCACCGTTTCAACGGCTGGTTGCTCGCAAGGCTTCCGGGCGACATCTACTGGAACAACCGGGTGAGTTATTACTCGGCACAGCCCGTATCGGAGAAGTGCGGCGCCGGCAACGTCGGCACCGGACAGCGGGCCGGGAGTCCGCAGGACCGGATCTGCCCGAACGGCTCGGTCCTGCTCCGCAATACCCTTCGCAAGGACAACGCGTACTTCTCCTGGGACGTGCGGCTGTCGCGGCCCATCAGCACGGGACACCAGGGGCAGGCAGAGGTGATCATCGAAGTGTTCAACGTCACGAACACCGATAACTTCAAGGACCCGGCGTACGGCGGCCTGCTGTTCAACTTCGATGGCACCGTCCGCTCGGGGTTGGGCGACCCGCGACAGGTGCAGGCGGGCCTGAGGTGGGTGTTCTGAACGGCAGGTGATGAAGGTTGGTGAAGGTTGGGGGAAGACGGAGGAGGTTGGTACGTTCTAGCCTATGCGGATCTCCTTCGCCATCCCGTGCACGAGATGGGGCATCCCGTCCTTCGCGTCGGGCCAGGAGCACAGCAGGAGATAGCTCCCAGGCGCAAAGGTGGCGGTGAACTGGGCGTGCCCGCCTGCGTCGATGGTCGAGACGCCACCCAGCCACCGGCCGGTGGGCAGCGGACCCTTCTCGCCCGCCCGCTCCCACACGAGGAAGTCCCGCAGCGTCTTCCCCGGCGGCAAGGCCGCGATCACGATCTCGTGCGCCTGCGCCCCGGCGTTTTCCACCTGCACGACGTACCTGCCCGCCGCAAGCGGCCGTGAAAGCTGAAAGTCGTAATCGGTCAGCTTGATCGAAAGATCAGCCGCTGGCTCGGCCCCACCCCCAGCACGCGTAGCCGCGGCGGAGACCACCATCGAGTGCAGCATCCCCTTCATCACGTGGGGGACCCCATCGGCGCTCGGGATCCAGCACACGAAGACATACGAGCCGGGCTCGAGGGTCTGAGTCGTAGTGACCGTGTCACCCGGCGTCACGGCGTTGGGCCCGCCCGCGAACCCCATCCAAGCTGGGGGAGGCGTGTGGTTCTTCATCGCGGCCTCGACCGCCGACTGGAAGTCCGCCACCGTCTTGCCGTCGCCCAGGCGCACGAGGGAAGCGTGATGCAGCTCGTTGCCCCGATTCACGAGAACGAAGGTCGTGGGGCCTGCGGGAATCGTGTCCGGCACCCCGAAGGCGTATTCCGAGGCCATGATGGACACGACGTTCGGGCCGGGGGCTCGGGGTGCCGGCCGGCTACAGGCGACGGCCCAAACGAGAGTAGCGAGCGCCAGTCGGCGGGCGTGCATGGCGGGTCCTTTGCGCATCAGGTTCGCTCGAGCAGGACGATGCCGGACATGCGCCGAATTTCCTCCCGCTTGGATTTGGGATAGAGCCGTGCGACCAGGTTCCACAACCACGCCAGCGGGACGGTCCGCTTGAGACGGAGCGATTCCTCCCACATCGAGCGAAATTCCGCTTCCCGCCAGCCATGCGCCTGAAAGAACCGTGTGCCCTCGGCCGGGGCGAACTGGAGCGGGGCGTTTCCCGCGGCCGTGGCGCGACCCCAGGTCTTCTCCAGCATCTTGAGCAGCCGTGGTGAGCCGAGGTCCATCAGCCACCAGCGGAACGAGGCCGGCGCGGCGAGGTCCGAAGCGAGCGCCGCCACCTGCTCCCGCGTGAGGTAAACCAACAGCCCCTCGCTCACCACCAAGACCCGGCGTGCCGCAGCACCGACGCGGCCGAACAGCGCGCGCCGCCGGTCGACGTCGGTGAGGTCGATCCCTACGTGCTCGAGCAGGCCTGCGGGCCGCTCGCCGCGGAGCTGCTCCTGTTTGTACGCGATCACGTCGGGGAAGTCGGCTTCGACCCAGCGGAGCGAGGATGGGAGCGGCAGGCGATACGGTCGCGTGTCGAGCCCCGCGGCGAGGTTGAGCACAGTGTCGACGCCATCCCGCCGGATGGCGCGCAGGATCAGCTCGTCCAGCACGGCGGTGCGCACGATCATCGGCCAGGCCCACGTCCGGCCCCGCTGCATGGACTCGACGATCCGCTCGCCACGCTCACCCGCCAGCTTCCGGGCGTAGGGATCACGGAACAAGCCGTCCGGCCGCTCGGATTCCATCGCGCGGTACACCGCGACCCACCGCGCGGTGTCCGACACGTGCTGAATCTGACCGGATTCGTTGCTCACGCTCTCGCCCCGGATGGAGGCGGGGGAAAACTACCAGGATCTGTCTGAGGCGTCGAGCGCGGTGCGACGAGCAGCTCCCATTGCATGACGAACCACGCGATCAGGCACGGCATCCCCTTGATCCGGTACCGAACCAGGATATCCCACTTCACCCAGCGTGGGACCAGGTCCACGTCGTTCAGCACCATCACGAGGAGTGTCAGGGCCATCACGGCGGTCCGCAGCCGGCTCGGCGACGAGCTCGCATACCAGATCACGATCCCCGTGTACGCCACTACGAACGAGGGGGATTCAGATGCGTGATTGAACAGGACCGAGTAGACGAGCAGCGAGCACAGGAACAAGCGCCGGAACTCGAGACGGTCCCAGCGGTCGAAGCGCAGCGCGAGCGGCAACAGCAGTAACGCGGTGCCGGCGGCCTGTTGCGGCCAGTTGGGCCAGTCCACCCCGAACCATGTGTGCA
>QHUD01000064.1:0-416 GCA_003221085.1 Gemmatimonadota bacterium | reverse complement strand
CGGCAAGCACTGTAATGAAGATGGCGCCGAACCGGATCCGGCGGGGATAGAAGGCGGCCAACGACAACGCCGCGAGCGGGAAGAGCTTGACGGCCGCGCCGAGCGTGATGCTCAGCGCCGCGCCGAGCGGCCGGCGACGCTCGAACGCAACGAACGCGAGGATCATGAGCGCCGCCACCAGCGCGTTGCTCTGGCCGTACTGCAACGCCAACAACACCTCGAGGTACAACAGGGCCAGAGCGATGGTCGCTGGCCGCGCAGGGAGGAGCCGGTCGAGCGCGTACCACAGCAGCAGTCCGTTGAGCAGGCTCCAGCAGAGAAAGCCGAGCGCGAACGGCAGGTAGGCGAGCGGCGCGAACAGCAGGGCGAACGTCGGGCTGTACTTGTAGAAATCAAAATGCTGTTCCGGGTGGGCG
>QHUD01000125.1 GCA_003221085.1 Gemmatimonadota bacterium | reverse complement strand
GGTTGGCCGGCGTGGGGAAGTCGACGATCTCCCACCGGGTCGCCGAGATCCTGGAACAGCGGGGATGGCGGGTCGAGCAACCGACCTATTCGGTGGATCACGAGATGCGCGCCTGGCAACGGCTGCTGCTCAAACTCCGGCTGGTGACGGCGGAGGCGGTCTTCCACCCTGCATCCGCCGTCCGCTCTCTGAGAGCGATCCTGGCCACACGCCAGGCCTCCGCGGCAGATGTCCTCCGCCTCATAGTCAACTGGCTGTTCATGTCCTCCCTGCTCCGGAAGACCGATCGCCGGGCGGGAGCACACATCTTCGACGAAGGTCAGCTCAACGCGCTCTGGTCGATCGGGTTCAGTGCGAGGTCCGCCAGCACCGCCGGGATCCTCGCGGAGCTCGCCCGGCAGCGGTCCACGCCCGTCGTCGTCGCCCTGATCGAGGCCGACATCGCGGCGGTAAGGGCACGGCTCGATCTCCGCAAGAATGGCCAGAGCCGTCTCGAGCGGACCCGGTCAGCGGACGATGCGTGGGAACGGGCTCAGCGGGCGTTGCAGCAGGTCAAGGCGACGCTGCAAATGCTGACCGATGAAGGCGCCGCTATCCAAGTGGTCGCCGTGCGAAACCGGGGACGCGAGGACCTGGACGCGCTCGCCAATAGTCTCGCTGCCGCGTTCGAGGAGTTCTTGGGATCCTCAGCACGCCGAGCCACCGCGGACCGGGAGGCCCGCGAGCTGAGGTGACGTCGGGCTCGTCGCGGCTGGTCTCTGGCCTACCTGTACTGGTGGATGAAGATCCCGACGGAAGCCAACGCTCCGATCACGGTTACGGTGGGAAGAATCACCTGGGAGAAGATGGATCGCTTGCGCTCCACCAGGATCTGATCGCCCGACCGGATCGGCATCTGCGCGGCCCCGGACTCTAGGTGTGTAAGGTTCAATAGCATCTGCGTGTGTCCTCCCTTGGCGCCACTGCGCAGCAGCCGGACTCGATCCAGGCGCCCGAACTGGGTGGGCCCGCCGGCGCGCCCGACCGCTTCAGAGATGGTCGTCTTCGGACCCAACGCGTACATGCTGGGCCGATTGACTTCGCCCTCGACCGCCACCCGGAGCAGGGGCATCATTACGAACTGGGGCTCCCGATCGAACTTCTCCAGGAGGGAGCGCAGGTTGGCCTCGGCCGCGGCCAAGGGCACGCCACCCACCATCACAGTGCGATACACCGGGTGCGAAATGGAGCCGTCCGCGGCGACCGCGAACTCCCCCGTGAAATCGGGCTTGCGCCAGACGATGATCCACACGGAGTCGCCTGGAGTGAGTACGCTGCCGTCTTTCGATGAATCGGGCGCCTGCCCGTGGAGTAGGCCCGGAAGGCTACCGCCGATGAGGAGAGAGGCCAACACGAGGGCCGGGTTTCGCATGGATCGCCTACGGGTGATCGTGGGTGTGTCGGCTAGGGCGACTGAGCGCGGTAAATCTTCCTTGTCGAACAGGCCGCCACAAGTGGCGCCGCGGACGGCGCGAGGAGGGCTTGCATGGAGCGAGTTCGACGGGAGAATCTGCATCACAGCGGTCATGCCGACCAGAACGGGGGCGGGGGCGCCAGCCTGTCACCCCGTCTCCCACCACGCCACGATCCCCTCGTGCTTGCACTTGTGACAGGTGGCGCGCGACGGGATGATGCCGCTGCGGAAGGGGATGCGCGTCGCGCACTTCGGACACACGCCGTAGCGACGCCCCGCGTCCGCTCGCGTGCCGCGCGCGGGATTGGGGTCGTCGTACGTGCGGTACACCACGGTGAAGCGGTCGGGCCGTTTTTCGCGTACTTCCACCAGGTCCTGCGGCACGGGCACCCGCTGGCCCGAGACCTCCAGCACCGCCCGGTTCACGCCACTGCTTAAGACCGGATACCATGCGCCGTTGCGCAGGGGGGTTTCACCCTCCTCGTCGCGCTTCGCCGCGAACCACAGCCTGGCCCAGCCGAGGATCTGCTCCATGGACCTACACATTGCCGTTTTGGGCCCCAGATTCTGTGATCTGGCTAACACGCACCAGCCTGAGGCATGGTAGCCGACGAGTCGGTGGGCCAGGTATATTCGCGCAAGATACGGTGGGGCAGGCAGGTAGCCAGCTTCGGAGGATTCCTCGACATGCGGCGATCGAGTACCACCCCGTGGTCCCGGGCGGCTGCCTGCTCGGCATCACTCTTGCTCGCCGGCTGCGTCGTTGCGGCCGCCGGTGCCGGCGCGGGGGGTGGTATCTACCTTATCCAGCGCGGTGTCGAGTCGGTCGTCCCCGTTCCGGTCGAGCGTGCCGGGACCGCCACCAGCCAGGCATTTGAGCAGCTCAAGATCCGGCAAACGAAATCGCAGGTCGAGCAGGGGAACGAGGGGGAGAAGCGGGAAATCGAGGGCACCGCGGGCGACCGGGAAGTGAGCGTCACGCTCCAGGTCGAGGGCAACAATACAACCCGCGTGCAGGTAGTGGCAAAGCGTAGCGCCGTCACCTGGGATAAGGACTTCGCCCGCTCGGTGCTCGACAAGATCGTCGCCTACTCGCGCTAAGGGACCCATGCCGCCCATCGTCTGGATCGACGGAACGTACCACGACCGCACGGACGCGAAGGTATCCGTGTTCGACCACGGCCTGCTGTATGGCGACGGGGTGTTCGAGGGGATCCGCGTCTACAATCGGCGCGTGTTTCGACTGGCGCAGCACCTCGACCGCCTGTACGCCTCGGCCAAGGGGATATGGCTCGACATCCCGCTCGCGAAGCCGGCCATGCACCGACTGGTGGAAGAGGCCGTCGGGAAAAGCGGGCTCGAGGAGGCGTATATCCGCCTGGTGGTGACGCGCGGAGTGGGTGACCTGGGGCTCGATCCCCGCAAATGCGCCAAACCGTCGGTCATCTGTATCGTGGACACGATCCAGCTGTGGTCGCCGGAACGCTACGAGAAAGGGCTCACGGCCCTCACCGCCGCCACCCCGATCAGCCACCGGGAGAGCTTGTCGCCCCGCATCAAGTCGCTCAACTACCTCTCGCACATCCTGGCGAAGGTGGAGGGTATCGCGGCCGGGGTGGACGAGGTCATAATGCTGGACCCGCAGGGCTACGTCGCCGAGGCGAGCGGAATGAACCTGTTTGCGGTGACGAACGGCACGCTCAAGACGCCGCCCGCCTACGCGGGGATTCTGCGCGGCGTGACGCGTGATGCCGTGATCGAGGTAGCGCGAGAAGCGACCTACGGCGTCGAAGAGCTCCCCCTCAACCGCTACGACCTGTACACGGCGGACGAGATGTTCCTCACCGGGACGGCCGCCGAGATCGTGGCCGTCACCAAGCTGGACGGCCGCTCCATCGGGAGCGGCAAGCCCGGTCCCACCACGCAAGCGCTCGCCAAGCGATTCAAGGCACTCGCCACCCGCGGCGACTGACAGCACTCAACTATTGACAGGACTTAGGGTTAGCCACATATTGGCGGGCCCTTGTTTGCAAGGTGGTGATGCATGCCATGGAGAGTTATTGCCCACGGCGATCAAGTTTGGCATGTGGACGCCCTCGCGGAGCGCCCGGCCAACGCCGAGGCATGGCAGCTGGTGTTGTCCTTCCGGTCGGCCTCCGAGCGGTCCCGGAAGTCGTTTTGGACCCTCTACCCCCTCGAGGCCAGTTCGAAATCGTCATTGTTCATTCAGGCCGAGCGTATCCCCGACACGGCTCTCTCGCAGCTCCTGGCTGAGCGACTGGCGTGAGCGAAACGGAGCGGCTGCGCTTTCAGGACTTCGCCTTCCAGCGCCTGCCCAGCGGCCGCTGTCACGCCAAGGTGGTGCTGTCGTGGGCGGATGGGCGGAACTTCACGGGCGAGTCCGACGGAGTGATCTCCCAGGCGGGCGAGCTGCGCTGTTGTGCCGAGGCAACGGTTCGGGCCCTGGAGCGTGTCGTGCAGCCGAAGCTTGGGTTCGAGCTCCTGGGCGTGAAGGCGGTTCGCGCATTCGATGCCGTCGTGGTGATCGTTTCGCTCTCGGCCCAGCAGGAAACGCGGGCCTCGCGTCTGGTGGGAGCCTATCTGGCCGAGACCGATCCACCGCGCGGCGCGGCCCTTGCGGTGCTGAACGCGACGAACCGCATACTCGGGAATTTCTTCGCAACGCGATGACCGGGACGCCACGGATTCGACTGCTCGCGCTGACGGGCGCGGCGCTGTGTGCCGCGCTGAGCGCCGCGTGCGGGGGTGCCCGGAAGGCCGGACCGGCCGTCCTCGCCCCGGCCGCCCCCGACTCGACGACGCTCGCCCTATCTCCGGCCGCGCGGGGCGCGGACTCGGTCGGAGTCCTGGTGGCCCGCGCCGCGCAGGATTCTGCGGCCGATCAGCAGCTGCTCGACAGCCTCCATCGGCCGCACCCGCGGGCCGATAGCCTGGAGGGGCGTCCCGCCGCGACGTCGTCGATCAAGGGCGAGGACGTGGAGCGTGAGGCGGAGCGGTTGTTCGGCGCCGAGGGCCGCGCTGTGATCGGCGCCGCACCGTCCCCCGAGCCGACCTTCGACATCGACGTCACCAGCTTCGCCACGAACCGACGCGTGCTCGAGTACCTCGAGTTCTTCCAGGTAGACTCCCGCGATCGGTTTGAGATCTGGCTGGCCCGGCTGGGACGCTACCAGGGGATGATCCGCGAGCGGCTCCGCTCCAAGCGGCTTCCGGAGGACCTCCTGTACCTCTGCCTGATCGAGAGCGGTTTCTCGAACACCGCAGTGAGTCGGGCGAAAGCGGTCGGGATGTGGCAGTTCATGGCGAGCACGGGGCGTCTCTACGGCCTCACGGTCGATCCCTGGGTGGACGAGCGCCGCGACCCGTTCCGGGCGACGGAAGCGGCGGCGAACTACCTCGCGGACCTGCGGGAGCGTCTCGGCAGCGTGTACCTGGCGGCGGCGGCGTACAACGCCGGCGTGGGACGGATCGAGCGGGGGATCGACCGGCTGCCGGGCGAGCCGGACTCGGTGGACGATCGTACCTTCTTTCAGCTCTCCGACCGCCGTTACCTGCGGCGCGAGACGCGCGACTACGTGCCCAAGCTCATCGCCGCATCCCTGATCGCGAAACAGCCGGCGCGGTACGGGTTCGAGGTGGAGCCGCTGTCCCCTCTCACGTTCGACGAGATCACCGTTACCGACGCGACCGGTCTCGACGTCATCGCACGCCTCGCGGACACGACGGTGGCGGCGATCCTGGAGCTCAATCCCCAGTACGTCCGGGGCGTCACGCCCCCCGGGCGGAGCGTGGTCGTGCGCGTGCCCCGGGGGCACGGGACGCTCGTGGCGGAGCGCTACGACAGCCTTCCGGTCACCGAGCGGATCACGTTCGTGGACCACTACGTCTCGCGCGGGCAGACGCTCTCGGACATCGCGAAGCGCTATCGGGTGAGCGTCACCATGATCGAGGGGGCGAACCCCCACATCAGGGCGCATGCGCTGCGCGTGGGGCAGCGGCTCATCATCCCGATGAGTGGGCGCGTGGTGCCCGCCTCGGCGTGGTCGATCCCCCCCGAACCTCGCTACCGGCGGGTATCGAGCAGGGGCGTGAGCGCCGGGCAGCACCGCGTACGCTCGGGTGAGACGGCGACCGATATCGCGCGCCGCTACGGCGTGTCGCTGACGGCGCTCCTCAACAATAACGGGCTCACGATGGGGTCGATTCTGCGGGCGGGGGACGTGATCAAAATTCCGCAAAAACAATAGAAAAAAGACGTAGCACAACGACGTTGCACGGAAACGTAACACAGAGTCGTAACACGAAAGGCGTAGGGTGACAGCCCCTACGCCTCTCGTCTTTGTGCTACGCCTTTGTGCTACGTCTTTAGCTTTTCCGCCGGTAGCCTTTCATAAGGGCCGCCGCATAGCCGTTCTGCGGGTCCTTGCCGGCGTCCAGCAGCTCCTGTACCCGGCCGGGCCCACGGTTGTAGGCGAGCAGCGCCAGCCGCAGCTTCGCGTCGGCGTTCCCTTCGTAACGCTCCAGCAGATCCCGCAGGTAGCGGAAGCCGAGCCGCAGGTTGGTGCCACGGTCGTACAGTTGCGCCGTGGTCAGGCCAGGTTCGTACAACCGGGCCGTGCTCGGCAGCACCTGCGTGTACCCGATCGCCCCCACTTTGCTCTTCGCCTTGGGGTTGAAGCCGGACTCCACCTTCACGAGGCGAAACGCCAGCGCCGGGTCCACCCCCTCCGCGAGGGCCACGTCGTAAATCGCCGCTGCCAGGTCGGCCGCGATGACGTAGTGGGTCGAGTAATCGATGATCGCGTTGGCACGCTCGAGCTGCAGCCGGGCGACCGCGAGCTCTCCCCGGGTCGCTTCGAGTGCTTGCTCGAGGGAGCGGAGCTCCCCGATCAGCGCGGGCGCCGTGAGCGGCGCCGGCTGGTCGTCGGCAGTGGCGCGTCGAGCCCAACCGCCGATGCTGCTCACCACCAGAGCGCCAAGGAGAATCAGCCCTCCCTGCAGCATCAGTTTCTGGGTTGTCGTATGCATAGCCCTCTCTTGTAAGTCCAGGCGGTCTCACACTGGCACCGCCCCATCAATTCGCCGTCAATCAGCCGAGTCGCGCCGCCAGTCCCCGCGCGTGCCACCCGTCTTTTCGAGCAGTCGGACCTTTTCGATCTCCATCGCCCGGTCCGCCGCCTTCACCATGTCGTAAACCGTCAACAGGGCGACCGACACTGCCGTCAGCGCTTCCATTTCCACGCCCGTCCGCCCGACCGCCTTCGCGGTTGCCCGCACCCGCACTCCCGGCAGCCCCTCGTCCAGCGTGGCGTCGACCTCCACATGGTCGAGGCCCAGGGGGTGGCACAGCGGGATCAGCTCGGCCGTCCGCTTCGCCGCCAGCGTTCCCGCCACCTCACTCACCGCCAGCACGTCGCCCTTGGCAACCTGCTGATCGGCCACGAGCCGGAACGTCTCGCGCGACATTCGGATCGCGCCTTCTGCCACCGCCGTGCGCACCGTGACGGGCTTGTCGCCCACGTCCACCATCCCCGCCCGGCCCGCTTCGTCCACGTGCGACAGCTTCATGCCGGCTCCGCCAGGTCGTCGGCCAATACGGCCGCCACGAGCTGTGGGTTCACGTTTCCCTGCGCCAAGCCGCGTGCCTCGAGCACTCGGGCGATCGCCTCGACTACCGTGTCGGTCTCGCCACCGGAACGCGCCTGCTCGCGCAATCGCTCCAGCAGTCCGTCCAGCATCTCGGTAAACCCGCCCCGCGCCTGGAAGGGCTGCAGACCGAGCGCGAACCCGTACCGATGCGCCGGACCTCCCTGTACCGCGGCGAGGAACCGCTCCGCCGCATCCGTGCCCCTTGCCTGGCCATTCCCATCCGCAAGGAGCCTGCCTATCCGCCCGTCCGCGAGTGCAACTCGTTGCGCTAACTCGCGTTGTCCCGTCAAACCCAGCTCATGCTGTGCGAACGATGTCACGACGCTGTCGGCCAGTCGTGCCACCCGAACACGCACTACGCGAGACAGAATCGTCGGGAGCAGCGAGTCAGGGGCCGCGGTCGTCAGGATAAACACCGTGTCCGCTGGCGGCTCCTCCAATGCCTTCAGTAACGCGTTCGCCGCCGCTTCCGCTCCCGTCTGGGGCACCAGACGCTCGGCATCCCCGATCAGGAAGACCTTTCGCCGGGCCAAGGCCGGCGTCAGCACCAGGCGTCGCAGCAGCAGCCGGACCGCGGCAATCCCATGGTTCGCCAACCCTGCCGGCGGCTCGTACAGCGGTTGCTGACGCCGCGCCGCCATCTCCTCCCCCAGCGCCTCCTCGACCAGCTCCACCTGCTTGTCCGCATCGCCGCCCTTCTTGGAGGGCTCGAGCGGCACGAACCAGTGGACGTCGGGATGCGACAGGCTCAGCACTAGCCGGCACTGCTGGCACGTCCCACACGCTTCCCCCGTGCTCCGCGCCGCGTCACAGACGAGCGCTTGCGCCAACCAGAGGGCCAGCCGCTGCTTCCCGACTCCTGGCGGGCCCTCTAACAGGAGCGCTTGTGGCAACCGGCCGGAGGCGATGGCGCCTACCAGCCGGTGTTGGATCCCCTCATGGCCGTACAGGGGGGGGATTGGCATGGCGGGAATCTAGTCTGGGGTGTGAAATTAGGTCGATGTGCAAAACGCAACACACTATATGGCAGGCTTTTAGGTCAGTCTCGCGGGGCTTGTGCTATGATAATCAACTATGTGACATCTACTTATACAAAAAAGTGAGCGCACACTCACGAGATAGTGCTCAATTTCCTTACGTTTTCGGGCTTTGTTTGGTACGCATCGACGCAACATCTGGTGCATCTATTGTGGCGTTAATGCAGCAGAGCTACCCCCCGCCACCAGCTGGGCTGCGGCCCGAAGTTGCGCCGGCTGACCCACGACCACGAGAACGTCGTCGGCGGCGAGGCGGAAATGGGGACCCGGCGTCGCAATCTCCTCACCACCACGACCGACCGCGAGAACCAAGGCGCCGGTCTGCGTGCGCAGACCGGTGGCCGCGAGGGTCTTGCCGACGAGTGGCGAATCCGGCGGCAGCCGCAGACGCTCCACCGCCATCTGGGGTACGCCGGCCACCTCGCCGAGGCTCAGGCGCCCGGCGCCATCCCCGCTGCGAAGCGCCTCGTAGTGCGACGAGCGGATCTGGTCCACCAACCGATCGATGTCGGAGCGGGGGACACTGTAGTGCGCCAGCACCCTGGCGAAGATCTCGATCGAGGTCTCGAACTCCTCAGGGATCACGACATCCGCGCCCAATCGGGTGAGCTCGGGGATTTCCGTCACGTATCGGGTGCGCGCGATGATATGGATGCGCGGGTTGAGGCTGCGCCCGACGCGTACCATCCGCCGAGTGGCTGCCGGGTCGGAGATCGCGACCACGAGCATACGGGCTCGCTCCGCGCCGAGCGCACGCAGGATCTCTTCGCGGGTGGCGTCGCCGTAGAAGGCGGGCTCGCCGCGCGCCCGGGCCTGCTGCACGGTCTGCGCGTTGAGCTCGACAATGAGGTACGGCGCCCGGATGGACCGCAGCGCCGCCGTGAGGTTCCGCCCATTCAGGCCGTACCCGGCCACGATGACGTGGTCGGTGAGCGGCTGCTCGGCGACCGCGATCGCCCCCGGCCGGAACCCCGGCAGGAGCCGGTCGAGCGGAACCAGTCGCTCCAGACCGTCGACCAGCACCGGGCCGCCCTGCAGCAGAAACGGCGTGACCAGCATCGTCAGCACGGCCACCGCGAGAAACGTCTGGTAGAGATCCTCCGAGAGCAGTCCGGTCCCGCGGCCCTGGCGCGCCAGCACGAATGAGAACTCGCCGATCTGGGAGACGGCGAGGCCCGCGAGGAGGGCGACCCGTCCCGAATACCCCATGAAGGCCGGGCCGACGGCCGCGAGCAGGGCTTTCCCCCCCATGACACCGACGACACCGCCCAAGGCGAGTGCCGGGTGGTCGCGCAGGAATTGGACCTGTACCAGCATGCCGACCGCGACGAAGAACAGGGAGATGAAGACGTCGCGGAACGGCAGCAACTCGGCCATCGCCTGATGCCCGTAGTCGGACTCCGAGATGACCAGGCCCGCCAGGAAGGCGCCCAGGGCGAGCGATGCCCCGGCCGCCGCGGTTCCCAGGGCCGTGAGCGTCCCGATCAGGATGACCGCGATCAGGAACAGCTCCCGGCTCCGGGTCTTGAGGATCTCCGTGAGGGCGCGCGGGACCACGGTCCGGGCCAGTACGAGCACGCTGATCACGACGAGCACCGCCTTCCCGAGCGCCAGAAACAGCCCGCCGGCCCCGCCACCCGACCGTCCGGCGAGGAACGGGAGCACCAGCATCATCGGCACGACGCACAGGTCCTGAAAGATCAAGACTCCCGTGGCGAGGCGTCCGTGGGGAGCGTCGACCTCACCCTTATCGGCGAGCCCCTTGAGGACGATGGCGGTGCTGGAGAGCGCCACGAGGAAGCCCACGAGCAGCGACACCTGCCAGTTCAGACGCAGCGTCAGGGCGAGCCCGCAAGTGAGCGCCACCGTGAGGCCCACCTGAGCGCCGCCCCCAACGACGACCTGCCGTCCCATTTCTCGCAGCCGGCTGAGCGAGAACTCGATGCCGATCGTGAAGAGCAGCAGGATGACGCCGACCTCGGCGAGGCTCTCCACCTGGTGCGCGTCGGAGACCAGGCCAAGCGCATTGGGTCCGAGCAGGACGCCCGCGACGATGAACCCCGGGAGGGCGGGGAGCTTGATACGGTGGAATAGCAGGATGACGACCAGGGAGACGGCGAAGATGACCGCCAGGTCTTTGAGGACCGGGTACTCGCTCATCGCGGTTCGTCGTATGTCATTGGTTCGGGCCTAGTTGGGGTTGGCGGTGATGCAGGGCACAGGTCGCGTGTGAAGACCATAATGGAAAATCGGGTCGCCGCGTGCAAGGTTGTGGCGCGCATTTCGTGCAGCATTACGCCACAGCACTCGGGAGCGTCTTTAGACGTGGGCACGAGCCGGTTCAGACTCCTGCGGCAGGACGACGGCGTTCGCGACGCGCAACTGTCGCGGACGGAGGCGCAGCTCCGCGCGACCGCCCGCCAACAGGAAGCCGTGGCCCACGTCGGCCAACGCGCGCTGGCGGGTGCTCCGCCGGACGAGCTCATTGCGGGTGCCGTCGCCATCGCCGCGCGTGTGCTCGAGGTGCCGTTCGCCAGCGTGCTCGAGCTTCGTCCGGAGAGCCGGACGCTGCTGTTGCGGGGCGGGGTCGGGTGGCGTGCTGGCGCCGCGGGACGAGCGGTGCTGCCCGCGGATGCGGACTCGCACGCCGGGTATGTGCTGCGCTCGACGGGCCCGGTGGTGGTAGAAGACCTGGCCACGGACACGCGCTTCGGCAGTGCGCCCCTCCTGGCGACACATGGCGTGGTGTCGAGCCTGAGCGTCCTGGTGCATGGCAAAGCCCGGCCCTTCGGCATCCTGGGCGTCCATTCGGCGCAGCCCCGCGAGTTCACGATCCACGACACGCACTTCCTCCAGGCGGTGGCAAACGTCCTGGCCACCGGGATCGATCGCGCGCACGCCGAGGAGGCGTTGCGCCGCAGCGAGGAGCACTTCCGCTCCCTCATCGAGAACGGCTTGGACATCGTGACGATCGTGGGGGACAACGGCGTGTTCCGCTACGCGAGCCCATCCGTGGAGCGCGTGCTCGGCTATGCCCCGCGCGAGCTGCTCGAGCGCAACGCGTTCGACTACGTCCACCCGGACGACATTTCGGCCGTCGCCGAGGTCCTGGCGGGCGCGATCCGACACCCCGGGGCCCCCCAGGCCGCGCAGTTCCGGTTCCGGGCGCAGGACGGCACCTGGCGAGTGCTCGAGGCGGTAGGTCAGGCGCGCGTGGATGCCGCCGGGTCCGCCCAGCTCATCGTCAACGCCCGCGACGTCACCGATCGGCGGCGCCAAGAGCGGGCGCTGCGGGAGAACAAGGAGCGCCTGCGCACGGTCATCGCGGGCGCGCCGCTCGTGCTGTTCGCGCTGGACGGCGACGGTGTGTTCACCATGGTCGAAGGGCGCGGGCTCGACGCCGTCGGGGTGCGACCCGCATTGCTCATCGGCCGCTCGGTGTTCGAGCTGTT
Source organism: Gemmatimonadota bacterium (assembly GCA_003221085.1). Lineage (GTDB taxonomy): Bacteria > Gemmatimonadota > Gemmatimonadetes > Gemmatimonadales > GWC2-71-9 > AG41. The sequence goes on along the minus strand of QHUD01000125.1, from coordinate 13,732 downwards.
CGCGGACCTGCCGCAGGCGCTCGCGGACGTGCGGCGCGCCCTCACTGGCGAGACGTTTTCATCCACCGTGGAGGTGTTCGGGGTCGTCTTCGAGGCCTGGTATTCTCCGGTCCGCGACGCCGAGGGCGCCGTGGCCGGAGTGATCGGCGTTGGGACCGATATCACCGAACGGTGCCGGGCGGAGCTGGCGCTGCGACGGTCGGAAGAGAGCCACCGCGCCCTGGTGCACCACGCCTCGTACGCCATCTACCGGTCTTCCCCCGGAGGGCGGTTCGTCACGGTGAACCCCGCACTTGTCCGGATGCTCGGCTACGAGTCCGCGGATCAGCTGCTCGGGGTCGACCTGCCCATCGACGTGTACGCGGACTCGGAAGAGCGCCGGCGGATCTTGGCCCGGTTCGATTCCGAGGACGTGGTCGAAGGGGTCGAGGTGACGTGGAAGCGGCGGGACGGTGATCAGATCCTGGTCCGGCTCTCCGGTCGCGCGGTGCGCCGGCCCGACGGCTCGATCGACTGCTTCGAAACGATCGCGGAGGACGTGACCGAGCGGCGGGTGTTGGAGGAGCAGCTGCGGCAGTCTCAGAAAATGGAGGCTATCGGGCAGCTCACGGGTGGCATCGCGCACGACTTCAACAACCTGCTCACCATCATCCTCGCGAACTCCCAGCTCGTCGCGAAAGCGCTGCCGTCCAGTCACACCGATGCCCACGCCGACCTGCGGGACGTGATGTCGGCGGCGCTGCGGGGCCGCGTGATGGTGAAGGAGCTGCTCGGCTTCGCGCGACGCTCGCGCCTCGATCTCCAACCGGTCGACCTGGGGGGGCTCGTCACCGATCTGTCCGGGCTCCTGCGGCGTATTCTCCCGGCGGACGTCGAAGTCGTCATCTCCAGCGGCGACGCTCTCCCCGATGCGCGTGCCGATGTTTACGCCACGGAGCAAGTCCTGTTCAACCTCGCGACCAATGCCCGTGATGCGATGCCGGACGGCGGGGTGTTGCGGATCGAGACCAGTCGGGCGTACCTCACGGAGGATCAGCGTCACGCGTGTGGCGCGGTCCGGGCCGGCGAGCACGTCTGCCTCTCGGTGGGCGACACCGGGGTCGGCATGGACGAGGACACGCGGGCGCGCATCTTCGAGCCGTTCTTCACGACCAAGCCGCCGGGGAAGGGAACGGGCCTGGGGTTGGCCACGGTGTACGGCCTGGTGCAGCAGCACGGTGGCGGCATCGACGTGGACAGCGCGCCGGGGAAGGGAACGCGATTCCGGATTTATTTCCCTGTCGCGGACGGGGTCTCCGCCGCGAAGCGCCCGCGCACGGGCGACGCGAAGGTGCGCGGCGGACGCGAAACCGTGCTGGTCGTGGAGGACGACGACCAGCTGCGCCGCTCCGCCAAGCGCATCCTCGAAGCCGCCGGCTACCAGATCGTCACCGCGGCCGACGGCCTCGAGGCGCTCGAGGCCCTGCGCCAGACGGCGGGCGTGCAGCTCGTGTTCTCGGATCTCGTCATGCCGCGACTGGGAGGACACGCGCTGTACGACGCCGCGCGGCGCGAGGGTCACACTACGCCATTCCTGTTCGCCAGCGGCTACTCGGACCGCGAGCGCGCCGCGAGTCTCGAACCGGCGGCGCCCCTGCTGCACAAGCCGTGGACGGAGTCGGATTTGCTGGGGCGGATCAGGGAAATCTTGGACAGGGAGCAGGGCACGCCGAACGCGTGACGTGTTCGGTCGGCGGCTACCGCTCCCGGCTCCCCGCTCCCTGTTCCCCGTCCAACACGTCTCTCACCTTCCGCGCGAGCGTGTCCGGTACGAAGGGCTTCTGCAGGAAGGCGACGCCGGCGGTCAGGACACCCTGGCGCACCATCGTGTCGTCGGTATACCCGGACGTGTAGAGGACCTTCATGCTCGGCCGCTGGGGGGCGAGCCGCTCGGCGAGCTCGCGGCCGCTCATCCCGGGCATCACGACGTCGGTCACGAGGATATCGATCCCGCCCCCGTGGCCGGCGGACAGCGCCAGCGCGGACGGCCCGTCGGGCGCGTCGAGCACCCGGTAGCCGCGGGCTTCGAGGCTGCGACGGGCGAGGGTGCGTACCGGGGCCGCGTCCTCCACCAACAGCACGGTCTCGTCACCGCCGCGTACGGGCTTCGGCTCCGTCAGGGGGACCGGCGCTTCGGCGACGCCCGGGACGCGGGGCAGATAGATCTTGACGGTCGTGCCGTGCCCCGGCTCACTGTAGACCCAGATGTAGCCGCCGCTCTGCTTCACGATCCCGTACACCGTGGCGAGCCCCAACCCCGTGCCCTTTCCGACCTCCTTGGTCGTGAAGAACGGCTCGAACAGGTGTGCCTGGGTCGTCTCGTCCATGCCGACGCCGGTATCCGCGACGACCAGGCAGACGTAATCCCCTGCGGGCATGCGGTGGCGACGCTCGACGTGCTCTTCGAGCAGCGTGAACCGCGTCGTCCCGATGCTGAGCCGGCCGCCGCCGGGCATGGCATCGCGCGCGTTGACGGCGAGGTTCAGGAGCACCTGCTCCAGCTGACCGGGGTCGGCGTTGACCGCCCCCGCGGCGGGCTCGAGTGAGGTGGCGAGCTCGACGTCCTCGCCCAGCAGGCGCCGGAGCATCCGATCCATGTTCGCGACCACGGCGTTGAGGTCGAGCACCTTGGGAGCGAGCACTTGCCGGCGGCTGAACGCGAGCAGCTGGCGCGTGAGCTCCGCGGCTCGGAGCCCCGCATGCCGGATTTCCTCGGCGTCCTCGCGGCGCGGGTCGCCGGCGGGCGTATTGTGCAGCAAGAGCTGGGTCGAGCCCAGGATGGCCGTGAGCAGGTTGTTGAAGTCGTGGGCGATGCCACCCGCGAGCTGTCCCACAGCTTCCATTTTCTGCGATTGGCGGAGCTGTTCCTCTAGCTGGCGCTGGGCGCTCACATCGCGGGCCAGCACGAGCCGGGCGTGGCGGCCGGCGAAGTCGAGCGGCCGGGCGATGAGATCCACCTCGAAGCGGTTGCCCTGCTTCGTCCAGTGCCGGACCCCCGCGCGCACCGCACCGTCCTCCGGCCGGTGCGCCAGCTCCTCGTCGAGCCGGGCCTGCTCTTCGGGCGGCCGAATGTCGCGCAGCGTGAGCTGGAGGAATTCGGACTCCGTGTGCCCGTACCGCGCGACGGCGGCCCCGTTGACCGCCAGGATGCGCAGCGTCTCGAAGTCGTAGACGAACATCGGCTCGGGGTTGGTCTCGAACAGGAGCCGGTATTTGCGCTCGCTGTCGTGCAGCTGCTCCTCGGTCCGCTTCCGCTCGATCGCCATGGCGACCTGTGTGGAAACGAACTGCAAAACGTGCTTCTCCGTCTCGCGGTAGCGGACGCCGGGGGCATAGGTCTGCGCCACGAGCACGCCGATGGTGCGGTCGCCGATCTTCAACGGGACGCCGACCCAGTCGATCGATGGCGCCCCGATCAGCTCGACCTCGCCGCGCCGCTCGAGCTCCGCGTGCACCTCCGGCGTGACGAGCAGCGGCTGGCCCGTCCTGAGCACGTACTCAGTCAGTCCCTTGCCGGGCCGCTTGGACGGGAAGTCGCTGTCGAACTCGTCGACGTGGTAGGGAAACGTCAGGACGTCGTCCACGGCATCGTACAGCGCGATATAGAAGTTCTTCGCCGGCATGAGCTCGCCCACGTTCCCGTGGATCGCGGCGAACAGCTCCTGCAGGGTGCGCGCGGCGTGGGCGGCCTCGGAAATCCGGTACGTGGCGAGCTGGATCTGCTCCGCCCGCTTCGCTTCGGTAACATCCCGGAAGGTCCAGACGCGTCCGACGCTCTTTCCGGCAATCCGTTGGGGCTGGGAGAAACGCTCGAAGACCCGGCCGTCCTTGAAGCTCAGGACGTCGAAGCTCGACGCGTCGGGGCGCGCGTACAGGTCGCGAATCTTGTTGAGGAATCCCTGGGGGTCCGCGAGCTGCTCCAGCACGAACGCGAGCGTTTGGGCGCTATCCTTGGCCTCGAGAATGGAATCGGGGATCCGCCACAGCTCCGCGAATATGCGGTTGAAGCTGACGATGCGGCCCGCGAGGTCCACCACCAGGATCCCGTCGGCCGTGGATTCGAACGTCGCGCTCAGCAGCGAGAGGGTCTCGCGCAGGTCCTGCTCGACGCGCCGGCGCTCGGTGATGTCCCGGCCGACCAGCACGACTTGATCGCCGGTCATGGGGGAGATCGCTCCGGAAAACCAGATCTCACGGCCTCCGATCGACAGGTTGTACTCGAAGTGCACCGTCGTTCGGGTGTCGAGAGCGGCGCGGATGTACTCCATGAACTGCTCGGCCTGGGCGCCGTCGAACACCTCCCGCAGCGTCTTGCCGAGCAGCTCGGCGGCCGGGCGGTACAGCAGCGATGGGTTGGTGGGCGCGATCTTGACGTAGCGACCCTCGGCGTCGAGCACGAGGATCACGTCGTCGATCGCCGCGAACAACGCCTCGAGCTCGGCATCGGCGTCGCGGACCAGGGGAGCTGTGGGCTTCGAGATAGTCATTCTCCGGGGCCCCAATACTCACCCGGAACGTCCCCGCGGCAACTCCCTCGCCGACGGGGGTGACGGGCGTCACCCGCCGGCCCCGGTTTCAAGCGGCGGGTCGTTGGGACGGCGGTGGCTGGTTCAGCACCAGCCAGTAGAGCCCCAGCTGGCGTACCGCCTCCACAAACTCTCCGAAGTCGACGGGTTTCCGGATGTAGCTGTTCGCGCCCAGTCCATAGCCCGAGATCAAGTCCCGCTCCTCGCGCGACGAGGTGAGGATGACGACCGGCAACAGGCGAGTCCGCTCGTCCGCCCGGATGCGGCGCAGCACCTCCAGGCCGTCGACCTTCGGAAGCTTCAGGTCGAGGAGCACCACCTCCGGTACCACGGCCGGGCCTCCCTCGCCACCCGTCTCGAAGAGCAGCGCGAGCGCTTCGGCGCCGTCCCGGGCGACCCGCACCTCGTTCTGGATGTTGTTCTTGGCCAGGGCGCGGCGCGTCAGCGCCTCGTCATCAGGATTGTCCTCCACGAGCAGGATCATGGCGACGCCCTCACCGATCGAGTACCTCCCGTACCCTGCGGGCAATCGCATCCGGGGTGAACGGCTTCTGGACGTAAGCGGAGCCGGGCTCGAGCACGCTGTGCCATGTGACGGCATCGTCGGTGTAGCCCGACATGAAGATCACCCGGGCATCGGGACGCAGGCTCGCCAGCTTCGTGGCGAGCTCGCGGCCGTTGAGCCCCGGCATGACGACGTCCGTGAGCAGCAGGTGGATGGTGCCCGAGTACCGGGTCGCGAGGTCCAGCGCGACCTCCGCGCTGGGGGCTTCGAGCACGGTATAGCCGTGGCGTTCGAGCACCTGGCGGGCAATGCTCCGCACCGGCGCCTCGTCCTCCACCACCAGAACCGTCTCCGTTCCGCGCGCCGGGCGCGGCGGCGCCTGCGCCGGCTCGGACGCGCGCTCCGCCAGCTCCTGCACCCGTGGCAGGTAGAGCTTGAAGGTGGTGCCACGCCCGACTTCGCTGTACACCCAGATGAATCCGCCGCTCTGCTTGATGATGCCGTAGACGGTGGCGAGGCCCAGCCCCGTACCCTTGCCCTTCTCCTTGGTCGTGAAGAACGGCTCGAACATGTGAGCCTGCGTCTCTTCGCTCATTCCGATGCCGGTGTCCGAAACCGCGAGCATGACGAACGGGCCCGCGCGGGCCGGATAGTGGTTCGCGGCGTACGACTCATCCAGATCCATGTTGCCCGTCTCCAGGGTGAGCTTGCCCCCGTTCGGCATCGCGTCGCGGGCATTGACGGCCAGGTTCATGACCACCTGCTCGAGCTGGCCGGGATCGGCTTTGACACGCCCCGTGGTCGGTGCGAGCCGCGTGGTGAGCGCGACGTCCTCGCCCAACAGGCGGCGCAACATCTTCTCGAGGTCGCTGACGAGCTTGTTGACCTCGAGCACGGTCGGCTGCAGGACCTGCTGGCGGCTGAAGGCGAGCAGCTGACGCGTCAGCCCGGCGGCGCGATCGGCGGCCTTGTGGATCTCGTCGGCGTCCTGGCGACGGGGATCGGTGGCGCCGAGGTCCTCGAGCAGGAGGTCCGCGTAGCCGGTGATGGCCGTGAGGATGTTGTTGAAGTCGTGGGCGATGCCGCCCGCCAGCCGGCCGACCGCTTCCATCTTCTGGGCCTGCCGCAGCTGCTGCTCGAGCTGGACGCGCTCCGTGACGTCGCGCCCGATGCCCAGGATGCCGACGAGCCGCCCCTCGTGCAGCTGGGGCGTCGCCGAGAACTCGCCCACCCGGTAGTCACCCTTCGCGGTGCGGACCCGGAACTGGCTGGCGGGGCGAAGCTCGCCGCGCACCACCCGTCCGAGCAGCTCGAGCGCGAGCGGCAGATCCTCGGGATGCACGAGCCGCTCGAACGGCTGGTGCACCCATTCCTCGCGCCGCCAGCCGGTGATGGTCTCGAACGCCGGGTTGAGCGACGCGATGGTGCCCTCGCGGGAGAGCGCGAAAATGATGTCCCGCACGCCTTCGACGAGGGTACGGTAGCGCTCCTCGGACTCCCGCAATGCCGCTTCGGCAAGGCGGCGCTCCGTGACGTCGCGGAAGTTCACCACGATCGCGCCCACGGCGGGCTCGGCGAGCCGGTCGACGGCGACGGCGTCGATATGGCGCCACGACCCGTCCTTGTGGCGCCAGCGGAGCTCCAGGCCGGCGGGCGTGCCGGGGCTCGCCATGATGTCGTGCAGCGCCGCGTGGACGCGCAGCAGGTCGTCGGGATGCACCTGCTCGAACCCGGGATGTCCCACGAGCTCGACCGGCGCGAACCCCAGGAGGCGCTCGATCGAATGGCTGGCGAACAGCAGGGTTCCGTCGGGGGCGACGAGGGCGACCGCGTCCGCGCCGTGCTCGATCAGCGCGCGAAATCGCTCCTCGCCCTGGCGGCGGGCCTCTTCTGCCCGGGCCTGCTCCGTCCGTGCGCGCCGCAGGTCGAGGGCGCGCACCACGGCGGGGCCCACCCGCTCGAGGTGGTGCTTGACGACGTAGTCCGCGGCGCCCGCCTTGATGTACTCCGCCGCGGTTTCTTCATCGAGGCTGCCCGTCACGACGATAACGGGCGTGTCCGGCACCTCGAAGAGTGCGATGCGCAGCGCGTCGGCCGCGCCGAACGTGGGCAGCGAGTGATCCGTCAGGATCACATCGGGGGCGAAGGCGCGTAGCGCCTCGCGGTAGGCGCGCTCGGAATCGACGCGGCGGGTCGGCCCCGTGATGCCGGCCCGGCGCAGCTCACGCTCGACCAGCGCCGCGTCGTCCGCGACGTCCTCGACCATCAGGACGCGCACCAGGTCCGGCATCGATCAGAGCGGCTGCTCGTTCAAAAGCAGCCAGTAGAGCCCGACCTCGGAGACGGCGCGCGCGAAGGCCTCGAAGTCCACGGGCTTGACGATGTAGCTGTTGGCGCCGAGCCGGTATGCCGCCGCGATGTCCGGCTCTTCCTTGGAGGAGGTGAGCACGACTACCGGCAGCGCGCGCGTGCGCTCGTCGCTCTTGAGCCGCCGCAGGACCTCCAGCCCGTCTACTTTCGGCAGCTTCAAATCGAGCAGAATCACCCGCGGCGTGACGCCGATCTCGCGCAGCGGGTGGCTCTCGTTGCCGAAGAAGAATTCCAGGGCCTCGGCCCCGTCGCGGGCGACGAACACCTGATTCGCGAGATTCCGTGCCTTGAGGGCGCGCAGCGTCAGCTCCACATCGCTCGTGTTGTCCTCGACCAGCAGGATTTCGACTTCCGAATGCCCGGTCATGCGATCACTCGTCGTGGCAGGATGGAGGAAAACCGTGGCATGCACACGTACTGGGCCGGGGCGATGCCACGCTAGTCACGATGGAATGACCGGCTCGCGATCGCAGGACGTAGGTTACGCGGTCGGAGCTAGCAAACCACGCAGAGCTACATGCGAAAGGAGCCGGTCTCTGCCTAGCAACCTGCGCTACTTGAGGCTCGATGTCCATGCCGAGACCATCGCCGTCGCCGTGGCCGAGCCGAGCGGCGAGGTCCGGAGCTTGGGCGTGATTCCCAATCGCCCCGAGACCGTCGCCCAGCTGATCCGGAAACTTGGGTCGCGGGAACACCTCCGCGCCTGCTACGAAGCCGGCCCCTGCGGCTACGTCCTCTACTGGCAGCTCACCAAGCTCGGGGTCGCGTGTGACGTCGTGGCCCCGACGCTCGTGCCGACGAAGCCCGGGGATCGGGTGAAGACCGATCGCCGTGACGCCGAGAACCTCGCGCGCTGCCACCGGGCCGGCGATCTCACGCCGGTCTGGGTCCCCGACGTCGCCCATGAAGCCCTGCGGGATCTCGTCCGCGCGCGCGAGGCGGCCAAGCAGGATCAGCTCCGGGCGCGGCACCGGCTCGGCAAGTTCGACCGCCTCGAGCAAGCTCTTGATACCGCTATCACCGCTGCGCCCGGGGCGCTCCGCTCGATCATCGCGGCGCTCCGGTGCTTGCGCGGGATCCGCCAACTCACGGCGGCGACCCTCGTCAGCGAGGTCGGGCCGCTCTCCCGCTTCACGCATCCGCGTCAGCTCATGGGCTATAGCGGCACGGTGCCGAGTGAGCACTCGAGCGGCAGCAACGTCCACCGCGGCGCCATCACCAAGACCGGCAACGCGCATCTGCGCCGGGTCCTGGTCGAAGCCGCCTGGGCCTACCGCTGCCCGCCCAAATGCACCAAGGCGCTGCGCACGCGCCAGCGCGGGCAACCGGACGCGATCACGGCCATCGCCTGGAAGGCGCAGCACCGCCTCAGTACGCGGTATCGCCGTCTCCTCGGGCGCGGGAAACCAACGCCCCATGTGATCACCGCCGTCGCCCGCGAGCTCACGGGCTTCATCTGGGCGATCGGCATTGCCGCCGAGCGGACGGCGCCGGCGGCATGAAGCGGAACTCCGGGATTGGCGGTCGCGGGGCACGGTAAAGGAGAATCCTCGGTCGCCCTAGGCGATCAGGCTCCAGCCGAACTCGCGCCGGCTAGGCCGAGGCAGCTCCCGACGGCTCATGACCATGCGGCGCCCGTAGGGCGACCCGCGAACAACAGTGTGATCCACCGTCGCAGCTGCCCCCGACCGCCACCCGGGGTCTACGGTACTTGACACGGTCATTCCATAACAGGGTGTTTTTGCGGCACTGAGGGGCGCTTTTGCGGCACTTCTTGAAAGTAAGACGGCTTGGGTGAATCACCGTCGAGGTTGGGCGTGCGGTCCCTCCCTCTAGACCTCCAGCGATTGCACCCAAGCCGCCTGCGCTGCTCGTCTCGCGGACAGGGACGCCTGACGGAGCGGCGCGTCGCGCGAACGGCGCCACGATACGAAAACCCGCGGGCGCAATCAAGTCTGTTGTGCACGCGCAACAAGTTAATGCGATGGCAGCGTGGAGGAGCTCCCGAGGAGGGACTCGAACCCCCGACCCGTTGCCTCAGCGAGCCGGGCGAGCCTACCTCAGACAGTGCAACGGAGGTTAAAACAGGAGCGGAGTCTCCGCCAGTGGAGCGGCCGAGAGGAGAAAAGTCGGCCCCGAAACCGTCACCGAAACCGTCACCGCGCAAGCGGCGCTCGTAAGCTGTGGCGTCGGCCATCGGTCCGCGACGCGGAGCGTAGAGCGGGGGTCTCCAAAGCGGAGGGTAGACCAGCGGTCTCCAAAACCAGGGGTTGCAGGTTCGATTCCGGGCCTGCATAAACCACAATGACTTAAACGCGAGGGTCAGCCCCTCGCGTTTGCTCTTGCGTCCAATTTGCGTCCATTACCATTGGGCGCCCCACGGATTGACCTCACTTCCCTATGTTTCCCTGCCCGTCTGGCCTGTCGTTTCAGAAACCTCTCCCGCCTGGCGTCCTTCGCGGCCTTGCGCGCCTTGAGGTCCTAACGGGGCCGTATCCTATCGAACAAAAAGTCCAAGCTGGCTCTAACAAAAACGTAGTCGTCCTCGTTGCGCGCGTCGTCGAGCTCCCGACGCTGGACGTAGATCGGCCTGCCGGCGAAGAGGTGGTTGCCGCCGCAGTGGTCGAAGTGCAGGTGTGTGTTGACGACGATGTCGATGCCGGCGAGGTCGAAGTTCTGCTTGCTCAGTGGACGGAGGCGGGGATCGAGGTCGGCCACCGCCGGGTGCAGCTCCGTCATGCCGGTATCGACCAGCACGCGCGCATCGGGATGGTCGATGACGTGCACGTAGACCGGCATCCGCTCGCCTCGGCGAGCAGGTCGGCAACGTGGTCTGGCGTGATGGTGATTGAGGCGGGGGCGTTCATTTTTCGCCCGCGTTTTTCACAAGCTGCGTCGGCGGTCCGGGCGGTGCGGTGCCCCCACCTGCGCCACCCCCGCAGCTGGCGAGCACCCAGGTCGTACAAATCGACCAGCGGATCCGTCCCGCCGTCACTGTTTCACGACCTGTCCGCGGATTTCGCCGGCCGGGTGGAGGCGGGTGTGCACGTTCACATACGCGTTGCCGTTGCCGAGGAGCACGAGCAAAGAATCCAACGTCATGCCGATGGGCGCGCCTAGGTCTCCGCCGACTCCTTGGGCGAGGGTGCCCGTAAACCCGAGACCCTTGACCGGACCCAACCAGAGGTTCAACACGACTCCGGCGGTTTGACCTGTATCTGCCGGAGCATGAATGTGCGCCAGGAAAACGCTGTCGATATTCGCCACGTCGATCCGATAGGAGAGTTTCTTGATGTCGCTCACGTAGGTGAACGTGGCAGTGCCGCTGGCAGCGGTCGTAATCGGCGTCGGTCGGGAGCTTGCGCCAGAGAGGGTGGCCGTAAACTTCTGGGTCACCGTGATTCCAGAGGTGTCGTTGTCACTGGACGTCGCAAGGACCAGCACACTTGCGAACATCCCGATCGCCGACCAGGAATTTCCACGCATAGGACATTCCTCCGGCTGGGAGTGAACAGCAAAAGCCACATCGTCTAAGCGACGCCGGTGTCCGGAAATTGTCAAGACGCGCCCCGTCAGCGACATGTCCGACTGCCAGAGAAGGTTAGCGCTTCGGGCAGGGGGTGGGGACCGAGGGGCGTGCCCGACCTGTGGGTCGTGAAGGGGTCCACGTATGAACCAATCTGCCGCTTGCTTCAGAACAGTTGCAGCGCGGTTCCAAGATGATGCGCGGAGCCTCGGCGCATATTCCCGCTCGTAGCGGTGAGAGACTTCTGACATGCGAACCGGTTCAGGCAGACCAACGAGGCCGCGATCATGTCGGGCGTTGAGTTCCTCGACTCGCTGGCGAGCGTACTCGCGGGCTGTCGACTTGTCTTCGGTCTGGCAACTGAAGCGATACCGCTTCCCGCCAACGTAGACTTGCGCGTGCCAGTGAGGGCTTTCACCTTTGCGGCGATAGATGTGGGCTCGCATGACCGGCTCCCGACGTGAGAATTGCGGTCACAGCGAGTGTGGCGGTCAACAAAGGCGGGGGGTGGGGTCCCATTTTGCCTTTGTTTTTCCTCGCCGGGGTTTGTCCCGGCGTTCTCCAAAACCGGGGGTTGCAGGTTCGATTCCTGCCGGGCCCGTTTCGCCATGTCATGAACGCTCTCGTGCTCAGCGCCCTGGTGGCGCTCGCTCCGGTTCCCGCTACCCACCCCGCAATAAATGCCTACATGCGGATTCAAATGTTCAGGCGGCGCGCTCGGGGTTCGAACCCGACACGCGGCGGAGTAAAACGAGCGACGGCCTGTAGCAGGCAGGACGGCGCATCGTACCGCGCTAACGCCACTCGTGCGCGCCGAAGGGCGGGAGCCCTCAGACTCCCGCCCGTTGTGTTACGGATTTACGGAAATCACCGCAGTCGTCTCGGGCGTTGCTGTGATATTGCGTTTAGGCAGACCAGCCTATTTCATTGAACGAGCACGAAACTGGGCGTTTAGGCAGGGAGATATGGTTTCCGAAACGGTTAAGACTGTTCTGTCGAATTCTCGTTAGGCGCCCGGCCGTTTCGCCGTGTCGGGTGGATCGCTTGGCGCTGACTCGGCAGAGTGGCAGGAGGCCACAACGCCGCGGATCAACTGGAGCCGCGTTCTTTTGGGCGGAATTGTGGCCGGCGTGGTATGGGGCACACTCTATGCGCCCGTTCACCCGCTCGTGGAGGTGCACGACAGCCTGGGTCGACCAGTGCTCCCGATCACCCCGTTCCGGGGTGCGACACTTCTTATGCGTGTGCTGGTTGTCATCAACGGCTTCGTGCAAGGAATCACGATCTTGTGGCTGTACGCGGCTATTCGTCCGCGATTTGGCCCGGGCCCGAAGACCGCAGCAATAGCAGGCTTCGCCGTGTGGTTCTTAGTCAGTTGGGTGCACATCACATGGGCTGCGTTCACCGGCGTTCGCCCCACAGCGATCCTGTCACCTCTTGCGGCAAATCTCCCGCTCGTTCTCCTCGCAGGCACGGCGGGCGCGTGGCTCTACAGGGAATGATTAAGGCTGCTGGTCGGGGCGGGCCGGCGCGTAACACGCGCTTGAAGCTGACGGCGCGCGTAGATTAAGGAATGAATCTTTCTTCAGCGCGCCGCAGCTTAAGCGCACCCCGTTAGGCGGCCGCCGCGCTAATGTTCGAGCCCCACACCATGAGGTGATCGTGCATTCCAATAGCGCCCTGATCGGTTACGTGGAGCTTCTCACGCCAATCCTTCTCCGGCTCGCCCTCGGCGTGGGATTTCTGAGCGCCGTTGGTGATCGTTTCGGCATCTGGGGCCCGCCGAGCGCTCCTCACATCGCGTGGGGGAACTTCGCGCGCTTCACGCAGTACACTGGGCAACTGAACCCCTGGGCGCCCCCCGCCCTCGTACCCGTTCTTGCTTGGACGGCGACGGCGGCAGAACTCGTGTGCGGCTTGGCTCTCATCGCCGGTTTCTATACCCGCGAGGTGGCGGTCGCAAGCGGCGTGCTACTATGCTTGTTCGCCTTTGGCATGACCATCGGGACCGGCGTCAAGACCGCTTTGGACGCCTCCGCGTTTTCCGCCGCTAATTCCGTTTGTGCCCTGGCGAGCTCTGTTCAAATCTCAATCGATCTGGCGCCGGCCGGGGTCGGCGCCGCAGCTTAAGCGCGATCCGTTAGGCTGCCCCGATTTGCTACGGCATGTAGCCAACAATCCCGAAACCGGCTCCTTGGCGAGATCCACTGCGCGGATCACATCACGGTATGGCCGTCTCGCTGCCGCGCGGACGAAGATGAGATTTCGGTTCCCACCGGCAGCCAGCTCGGTTAGTCGCCCCGGAAAGGGCCCGAGCCAAGGCAGGAATTCGTTCGGCACTGACGGGGATGAGGCGGATGGTCATCCGTTCAGCTTGCCATCCCGAACCCGCGGCGACCCAATCGATCCCCCACAGTTGGGCCATGCAGAAAACGATGATCAACGATAAGGCAGAACCGCTCGCCATCCCCGAGTCCTCACGGGCGAACGCGAATGATCGTCTTCCCCGGGCGTCGCTCGGTCGGGTTGAAGGCGGCGACGGCATCGTCGAGGGTCGCGACGGTGCCGATGTTCGTCCGCAGCCGTCCGTCCCGCACCCGCTGGATGATCTCACTCAGTTGGGCACGATCGGACTCGACAACAAAGTCGACCGCCAGGCCGTCGGCGGGCCGCGCCTCGGACGGGCCGACGATGGACACCAGCGTTCCTCCGGCTCGAACCAGGCGCGCGGACCGCTTCCCGATGTCGCCGCCGATGACATCGAAC
>QHUD01000063.1 GCA_003221085.1 Gemmatimonadota bacterium | reverse complement strand
AGAGGCGGCAAAGGGCGGCATGAGGCGGCAATAGGCGGCAGGCACAGTTGCCGCGGCGCTCGAAGTGCGCGAGTGAACTCGCGGCTCGGCACTTGCCCGTAGACGGGCGATTCGCGGATCACGCCTCCGCCCCCACCATCTCTGGCCCCTGCTCCGCGACGCTCGCCTTTCGCCCCGTCGCAATGAGGAGTGCCGCCGCCAGCAAGCATAGGCCCCCTGAGATCCAAAACGCAGCCCGATAGTCGCCTAGCGACGTGCGGATCACACCGGCCATCACCGCCGCGAGCGACGCGCCCAGCTGATGCGACGCGCCGATCCACCCATACACCACGCCGACGTTCTCCTTGCCGAAGGTGTCAGCCGTGAGGCGCACCGTGGGCGGAACCGTCGCGATCCAGTCGAGACCATAAAACACCGCGAAGCCGGAAAGCCAGATGTGCTGACTCGACAGTGCGAAGGGGAGAAACAACAACGACAGGCCGCGCAGCCCGTAGTAGCAAAACAGCAGCAGCCGGCTGCTGTACCGGTCGGTCAGCCAGCCCGATGCGGTCGTCCCCACGAGATCGAAGACGCCCATCGCCGCGAGCAGTCCGGCGGCGGTCACTTCGGGAATGCCGTGATCCATGCAGGCGGGAATCAGATGCGTCCCGATCAGGCCATTGGTGCTGGCGCCGCACACAAAGAAGCTGCCCGCCAGGATCCAGAACTCGCGCGACCGCGCCGCCCAGAGCAGGGCGCGCAGCGGGGCCTGCGCCACGCTCTGCTGCGACTGCTGCTGCACGCCCGTCGCGCCGTACGGGAGTAGCCCTGCATCGGAGGGCTGGTCCTTCAGCCAGATGAGCACAATCACGAATACGGCGCCCGCGACGCCAGCGACGATGTACGTCGCGCTGCGCCACCCGTGCGACGTCACGACCAGCGCGAGCAGCGGGAGGAAGACTAGCTGCCCGGTAGCGTTGGCGGCCGAGAGGACCCCCAACATCAGTCCCCGCCGCTCTTCGAACCAGCGATTGACCACGATCGCCGCCAGCACGAGCGCCGTCACGCTTGTCGCCGAGCCGACCAACACTCCCCAGAAGAGCGTGAGCTGCCACTGGGTGTGCATCGTCGACGACGCCCCGACGGACACCGCCAGCAAGGCCAGGGCGAGGAGCACGATGCGACGCAGACCGAAGCGGCTCATGAGTGACGCGGCGAACGGCCCGATGAGCCCGAACAGCGCGATGTTGATGGCGATGGCGCCCGAGATGGCCGCGCGCGTCCAGCCGAACTCCCGTTCCAGCGGCACCATGAGGATGGCAGGGGTGGCGCGCACACCGGCCGTTGCCAACAGAACCAGGAAGGTGACGCCTGCGACGATCCAGGCGTAGTGAAGCCTGGCGCTGCTCCCGCGACCTGATTCCACTTGCCCTCCCGGCGCTTCATGTTGGGGTTTCGTAGCCGTTGCGTCGACGCAACGGCGGGCGGGCAGCCGTAGCCCGACAGCGTTAGCCTAAAACTTGCGGCACCACCGCAACACCCTCAGAGACCGTGGTCATGGGGCTGGCTCGCTCAACTCACTTCGTCAGTCTGGCGCTGCTCGCTGGGTGCGATGCCAAGAAGATCATCGGCCCTCCGCCACCCTTGCACCCCGTCGCCGACGTCGTGTTCACCGCGCCGGCCGCGATCCACGCCAGTAACCCCAGCGCCCCGGGGAGCTCATTCACGTGCCAGCCCACCATCGGCGTTTCGGTGGCGGGCCCCGTCGGCATGCGACTCACGTGGACGGCGATGGGGGTCCATATCGTCGACACTCCACCCTACGATGAAACGTTCGACCTCGCGTTCGTGCAGCGGTTCTGGGCCGGGGACGGGCTGACGACGGGCGAAGCGGCATCGTCGAACTCGATGGCGTTCGGCACTTCGAAGCCCTGGTTGATCACGATGCGTTTCTCCTATCGCCTCACGGGCGAAGCAGTCGTGCGGACCGATTCCGTGAGGATTCTGTGCGATTGATGCGCGGACCCCTCGCGCTTGCCCTGTGGCTGGCGGCGTGCCGCGGCACGGACGTTGTCGCGCCCTCCGTCGGGGCCCTGCGGGTCGACGTGGCCATGACGGGTCTCGACGTCGATCGCGACGGAGTCGTCGTGAGGCTGGACGACTCGATCGTAGTGGCTGTGCCATCGAACGGGAGTTACCAGTTCTCGGACGTGGTCGTCGGGAATCATCGCGTGGCGCTCGGCGGCGTGACGACGAACTGCACGAGCCCCGATCCGCTCACCCGTGTCGTGATCGTCGCCGCGAGCGCGCCGGCGGCGGTCGGGTTCGCGCTGAACTGCACGGGAACAGTCCTCACTCCTTCCGGGATCATCGCGTTCGCACGCGGCGACACGGATCACACCTACGACCTCTGGCTCATGAACGCCGACGGCACCGGGCAGACCCGCGTGCGGGACGCGCCCGGGGCGAACGACTTTCTGCCGTCGTGGACGCCGGACGGCACGCACCTCGTATTCGTGACGACGTCGCGACTCGCCCTCATCGCTCGGGACGGCACCGGGTTCACTCCCCTGACGACGACTGGCACGGCGTACACGCCGAGCGTATCGCTGGACGGGACGCGCATTGCGTTCAGCCAGCAGAACAGCGGATCGGACTACGACATCTGGGTGATGAACATCGATGGCACGAACGCGCATCGGGTGACGAGCGACGCCGCCTACGAGGATCACCCTACTTGGTCGCCCGACGGGACGCGCATCGCGTTCACGCGGGACTATGCCATCTATGTGATGGATGCCGACGGCGCCAATGTGCGGCGCCTGAGCCCGGCAGGGACGACCAACGACGGTGGGCCGGCATGGTCGCCGGACGGAACGCGAATTGCCTTCCATAGCGGCGCTGGTGTCCCGGCCCACATCTATACCGTGAAGCCGGACGGCACGGCCCTCACGCCCCTCACGGGAGGGCTCGACAACGATTACTTCCCCGCGTGGTCTCCCGACGGCAGCCGTATGGCCTTCACGAGCGGACGGGGCGGGGTGGGCGGCATCTGGTCGATGCGCTCGGACGGCACGGACCTGCGTCGTCTATCGAGCGGTGGCTTCGACATCTATGCCGCCTGGAGCCCCTAGCCCGGATCTCAGTCCTCCTTCGCAGCAGGCATCCGACGCTCCCGAGGCCGCTCCACAACTGATTGCACGAGCCACTCCCGGGCGGCATCCACTTCCCGCTCGGTCACGGCGTGCCCACTCGGTTCCCACTGGACCGTCACGACCGCGCCCGCACGCCGCAGCAACCCGGCAAGATGCTCGGCCTGCGCCGGCGGTGCGATCGAGTCCGTGCGCCCGGCGCCGATGAAAACGGATGTGCCCGTGAGATCGGGAGGCGGGTCGGGCTCGAACGGGACCATGGGGCTCAAGAGCACCGCGCCGCGAACGAGCCCCGGGCGTCGCAGCAACAGGCTCGCAGCGATGTTCGCCCCGTTCGAGAACCCCACCGCCACGATGCCGTCGCGATCGAGCTCGTAGGTCTTGGCGGCCGCCGCGATGAACTGAGCCAGCTCCTCGGTCCGGCGGGCCAGGTCCTCCTGGTCGAAGACCCCCTCGGCCAGCCGGCGGAAAAAGCGGGGCGCGCCGCGCTCGAGCACCTTGCCGCGTGGGCTCAGCAGCCCGGCACCCGGGAGCAGGGATCGCCCGAGCGGTATGAGATCCTCCTCATCCCCGCCAGTGCCGTGCAGGAGCAGCAACGTCGTGCTGCTCGCGAGCTCCGCCCCGGCGGCCGGGGGGAGGTAGCGATGGACGAAGCCGAGCGCGTCGCCACTCACGTCCTCTGGTCCGGTCGTGCTCGCGAGCAGCGTGGCTGCGGAGGTGGGGACAGGCAAGTGGATGGGCGGCAGGATCGCCTCGATCTGCGCACGGTGTGCTTCGTACTGCCGCGGCAACCTGAGGCGCTCGCCCAGCCGCGCCACCGGCTCGTCGATGGCGAAACCCGGCGGGTCGGTAGCGAGCTCGAAGAGCACGCCGCCCGGCTCGCGAAAGTACACCGAGTGGAAGTAGTTGCGATCGATCACCGGCGTGGGGTCGAGCCCCGCGTGCGTGACCCGCTCGCGCATCTTGAGCTGTGCGGCGTCGTCGGGTACCCGCCACGCGACGTGATGGACCGTTCCCGCGCCCCCGGCGCCGCGAACGAAGCCTCCGACCGAGCGTACGTCCACGAGCGTTCCCGGCCCGCCGTCGCCCACGGCGAAGCGCCGGGTGCTGCCGTCTTCATGCACGGCGCGAAAGCCAAGCGTGTCCACGAGCACGCGCTCGGTGTCATCGCCCTGCGCTGCCCAGATTGTGACGCGATGAAAACCGTGAATCGCGTGCTCGCGCGGAATGCCGGGGGCGTCTCCCCAGGCGGGCCTGGCCTCGGCCCCGGCATCGCCGACGAGCTCCAGCATCAACCCATCATGGTCCCTGAACGAGATGACCTGCTTCGTCGGCCCCTCGTGCTTGATGCCGTGCCGGACCAGCCGCTCGAGCCAGAACCCGAGCGCGCGCGGCAGCACGGCGAACGACGTCACGGCGATCTGTCCCGTGCCCTGCCGCCCGGGTCTGGCGCCGGGCCAGGGGAAGAACGTCATGATGCTCCCCGGGGTGCCCACCTCGTCGCCGAAGTACAAATGGTAGGTCTCCGGATCATCAAAGTTGACGGTACGCTTGACGAGCCGGAGGCCGAGCAACCCCACGTAGAAATCGAGGTTGCGCTGCGGGTCACTCGCGATCGCGGTGACGTGATGAATGCCGAGGACGCTGGTGATGATCAATACTCTGCGAAAGCGTTATCCGGATAGCAGTACAGCCAGCGCTCCCCCGGCTCCGCCGACGCGATCACCGGATGGCCGCTCGCCCGGGCGTGTTTGCTCGCGTGCCGGTTGGGCGAGTCATCGCAACAGCGCGTGGTACCGCACTCCTGACAGGTGCGCAGGTGCACCCACTGCGCACCGATCTTCACGCACTCCTCGCACTCCCGGCGCTTCGCGTGCCGGACGGTCGTGACTGCAGCGATATGGACGCATGGTTTGTCGGGCATGCTTTGAACTTACTGCCGCGGTCTAGTGGAGTGGGTCTACCGGTGGCATTTTTGGCGCCGACCGGTGTCGAGCCGCGGAGCCCCACCCGGAGGAGTGCGAGTGTCTCCTGGCACTCTGCGGCCTGGCTCTGGGCTTCTATACTGTTCAAGTTCGTGTACAATTTTCTAGGCACGAAACACCATGACGATCCGCTGGCTGGCCGCATTCCACTTGCTCGCCCTCGGTGTAGGCCTTGGTGCCGTGTGGGCCCGCGGTCGCGCGCTGCAGGCGCAGCTCGACGTCGCCGGATTGCGGCGCGCTTTCTACGCCGATACCTGGTGGGGCGTCGCCGCCCTCCTGTGGATCGGCACGGGCCTGGTCCGGGCGTTCGGCGGGTACGAGAAGGGTAGCTTCTACTTATCTCCACAACCACCTGTTCTGGGCGAAGATGGGCCTGCTGGCGGCGATTCTCGTTCTCGAGCTCGGCCCGATGATCGCGCTGATTCGGTGGCGCACCGCGGTGGCTCGCGGGGGCGTGCCCGACAGGCGAGCCGCGAGCCGGTTCGCGCGGATCAGCTTCGTCCAGGGCATACTTGTCGTGCTCATGGTCCTGGCGGCCACGGCCATGGCCCGCGGGTACGGCGTACCACACAGAGGTTGATCTCCCATGTGCCGAAACATCAAACGCCTGCGACACCCGGATCACCCACCGACCGACGCGGAGCTGCATGACGCGGCGCTGCAGTTCGTGCGCAAGATCAGCGGCTTCCACGCTCCCTCCAAGGTCAATGAGGCCGCGTTCAACGCTGCCGTGCGGGATGTAGCCGCGGCAGGTCGCGTCCTGTTCCGCTCGCTGCACATTCGGGGGCCTGCCGATGCCACTGCTTGACCGCCGTTTCGCGCTCGCCCTGTGCGTAACCCTGCTCGGCTGCCATCGGCGCTCCGCGCCAGCGACCGCGGACCCCGCTCCGTTCACCAGCGCGAACCCGTTTGCGAGCCCCAGTCCGCTCCTGTACCAGGCGCCACCGTTCGACCGGATTCATGACGCCGACTACCAGCCGGCGGTGGAAGAAGGAATGCGCCGGCAGCTCGCGGAGGTCGCCGCCATCGCGTCCGATACCGCCGTGCCCAGCTTCGACAACACGATCGTCGCGCTGGAACGCTCGGGCGCGCTGCTCACGCGTGCGTTCAAGGTCTTCATCGCCATGACGCAGGCCAACACCGACGACACGCTGCAGCGCGTGCAGACCGAGGAAGCGCCCCGGCTTGCCGCGCATCTCGACGCGATCCACTTGAACGACACGCTGTTCCGCCGGGTCCGGAGCGTGTACGAGCGCCGCGCCGATCTCGGCCTCGACTCGGTGCAGACGTTCCTGGTCGAGCGCTACTACCGCGACTTCGTGCGCGCCGGGGCGCTGCTCGCGGAGGGGGACAAGGCGCGGCTGCGCGCCCTGAACCAGGAGGAATCGAAGCTCGCGACCGACTTTCAGAACCGGCTGCTCGCGGCCACGAAGACGGGGGCGGTGGTGGTGGGCGACAAGAACGAGCTCGACGGCCTGAGCGACGCCGAGATCGCCGCCGCGGGCGAGGCGGCGCGCCAGCGCAAGCTGGACGGCAAATGGGTCCTGCCGCTGCAGAACACCACCCAGCAGCCGGCGCAGGCCTCGCTCAAGAACCGGGCCGTGCGGCAACGGCTGTTCATCGCGTCGACGACCCGCGCGGAGCGAGGCGACTCGAACGACACGCGGGAGATCGTCAAGCGGCTGGCGCAGCTCCGCGCCCAGCGCGCCCAGCTGCTCGGCTATCCGAGCCTCGCCGCGTACGTCCTCGACGACCAGATGGCCAAGAGCCCGGATGCGGCGATCAAGCTGCTGAGCGACCTGGTGCCGGCCGCGACCGCTCAGGCCCGTCGCGAAGCGGAGCAGCTGCAGGCGATGATCAACAAGCAGCACGGCGGCTTCAAACTCGCCCCATGGGACTGGCAGTACTACGCCGAGCAAGTGCGCAAGGCCGAGTACGCGTTGGACGAATCGCAGCTCAAGCCCTACTTCGAGCTCGATCGCGTGCTGCAGGACGGCGTCTTCTTCGCCGCGAACCGGCTGTACGGCTTGACGTTCAAGCGGCGCACCGACCTCCCGGTCTTTCATCCCGATGTCCGGGTGTTCGAGGTGTTCGACGCCGACGGCACGTCCCTCGCTCTCTGGTACTGCGACTACTTCAAGCGTGATAACAAGAGCGGCGGGGCGTGGGAAGATACGTTCGTAGACGGTACGGGACTGTTGCACACCAAGCCCGTCGTCTTCAACGTCGCCAACTTCCCGAAGCCCGCTCCCGGCCAACCGGCGCTGCTGCGCTTCGACGACGTGAAGACGATGTTCCACGAGTTCGGGCACGCGCTGCATGCGATGCTCACGAGCGTCGAGTATCCGCGGCTCGCCGGCACCAACGTGCCGACGGACTTTGTGGAGTTCCCGTCGCAGTTCAACGAGCACTGGGCGCTCGAGCCCAGCGTCCTGGCGCATTACTCGAAACACTACCAGACCGGCCAGGCGATGCCTCGGGCCCTGGTGGACAAGATCAAGCGGGCTCGCACGTTCGACCAGGGGTTCGCCACCACCGAGTACGTCGCCGCCGCCCTGCTCGACATGGCGTGGCACACCCTGCGGGTGGGGCCGGCGCAGACGGACATCGCCGGCTTCGAGGCCCAGGCGTTGAAGCGGTTCGCCGTGGACGTGCCGGAAGTCCCGCCGCGCTACCGCACCAGCTACTTCGCACACATCTGGAGCGGTGGGTACTACGCCGGATACTACGCGTACCTGTGGAGTGAGGTGCTCGATGACGACGCCTACGCCTGGTTCAGGGA
>QHUD01000062.1 GCA_003221085.1 Gemmatimonadota bacterium | reverse complement strand
GCTCGACCAGGACGCGGCCCTCAAGGCCGCCGAGCTGCTCGACGATACGATGTTTTACCGCGAAGGGCACCGGCTGCTGTTCCGCTCGATGATCGCGCTCACCGAGCGGGGCGATGTGATCGACCCCGTGACGCTGCGCGACGAGCTGCTGCGGCGCGGGGACCTGGATCGCGCCGGCGGGATGGAGTACCTCGGGGGCCTTATCGACGTCGTCCCGACCGCCGCGAACGTCGAGTACCACGCCAAGATCGTCCGTGACAAGGCGGTGCTGCGGCGGCTGATCGAGGCCGCCACGGCGATCATCCAGGACGCCTACGAGGGCCGCTCGACATCCATCGAAGTGCTCGACAACGCCGAGCACCGCGTGTTCCAGGTCGCCCAGTTCCGGCGCGCCGAGGAGTTCATCCGCCTGAAGGAGCTGATCTGGCCGACCATGGAGCGCATCGAGCAGCTCCATACGAGCCAGGGCGCGCTCACCGGTGTGGCGACCGGCTTCACGGATCTGGACCGGCTCACGGCCGGATTCCAGCGCGGCGATCTGGTCATCGTCGCGGCGCGGCCATCCATGGGGAAGACGGCGCTCGCGCTCAACGTCGTGCAGCACGCCGCCATCGAGCACAACGTCGGGATCGCGGTCTTCTCGCTCGAGATGTCGAAGGAGCAGCTGGTACAGCGATTGCTCTGCTCCGAGGGCCTGGTGGACGCGCAGCGACTGCGTCGCGGTCAGCTGCGCGACGACGATTATCCCAAGCTCGCCCGCGCGGCTGGGCTTCTGGGTACCGCGCCGATCTGGATCGACGACTCGGCGATGCTCTCGCCCCTCGCCATGCGCTCCAAGGCGCGTCGCCTCAAGGCGGAGCACGACGTCGGCCTGGTGGTGGTCGACTACCTGCAGATGATGCAGGGCCCCACCGACTCCGAAAGCCGGCAGCAGGAAATCTCGTTCATCTCCCGCTCGCTCAAGGCCCTCGCCAAGGAGCTCGACGTGCCGGTGGTGGCCTTGTCCCAGCTCTCCCGCGCCCCCGAGCAGCGCGGCGGCGAGCACCGGCGCCCCCAGCTCTCGGACCTGCGCGAGTCGGGAGCGATCGAGCAAGACGCGGATGTCGTGTGCTTCATCTATCGCCAGGAGTTCTACGACGGCCCGACGGACCCCAAGACCAACGAGAGCATCGAGGGACTGGCGGAGCTCATCGTGGGCAAGCAGCGCAACGGCCCCACCGGGACCGTCAAGCTGGTCTTCAAGAAGGAATACACGCGCTTCGACAACTACACGCCGCGCGAATCGCCCGCGGAGGCCGCCCGTGCCTAAGGGAGGCTCGGTGTTCCGCTGCACGGACTGTGGCGCGGACCAGCCCAAATGGGGCGGACGCTGCGAGGCGTGCGGGGCGTGGAATACGCTGGTCGAAGAGGTGGTCGGGCGGACGGGTAAACGGGCGGACAGAGGGCCGTCTCCGTCCGGCAGTCCGCCGGTCCGCCTGTCCGCCCTGGGGGAAGGGTCCAGGGTGGCGCGGTGGCAGACCGGTCTCCGCGAGTTCGACTTCGTGCTCGGCGGCGGCATCGTCCCGGGATCGGTGGTGCTGGTGGGCGGCGAGCCCGGCATCGGGAAGTCCACCTTGCTGCTGCAGTGCGCGGCGCGGCTCGAGCAGGCGGGCGTACCCACGTTGTATGTGTCCGGCGAAGAGTCGCCCGATCAGATCCGGTTACGGGCCGAGCGGCTGACGGCCGACGCCGGCGCGGTACACGTGCTGGGCGAGACGCGGCTCGAGGCGATGACGTATCACGCACACGCGCTCGGGGCTCGCGTCGTGTTCGTCGACTCGATCCAGACCACGTACACCGACGAGCTCGAAGGTGCGCCGGGCAACGTGGGCCAGGTGCGGGAGTGCGCGGCCCGGCTCATGCGGTTCGCGAAGGAGGCGGGGCCCGCGGTGTTGCTGGTCGGGCATGTGACGAAGGGCGGCGGCATCGCGGGCCCCAAGACCCTCGAGCACATCGTCGACACCGTCCTCTATTTCGAGGGCGAGAGCACCCTGGATCACCGGATCCTGCGCGCCGTGAAGAACCGCTTCGGCTCGGTGGACGAGATCGGCGTGTTCGAGATGACTGGGGCCGGCCTCGAGCCGGTCGCGGACCCGGCGGCGGCGTTCTTGGCGGGACGCACCACCGGAGTCTCCGGCTCGGCGGTGACGGCCCTGATGGAAGGGACGCGCCCCCTCCTGGTGGAGATCCAGGCCCTCGCGTCGAAAAGCGGGTTCGGCACGCCACAGCGGGTGGCCACGGGGCTCGACCATCGCCGCCTGGCGGTGCTCCTCGCCGTGCTCGAGCGCCGCGGCGGGTTGCCGTTCGGCGAGCGGGACGTGTTCGTGAACGTGACGGGCGGCGTTCGGCTGGTCGAGCCCTCGACCGATCTCGCGGTCGTGGCGGCGCTCGTCTCGAGCGTGCACGACCGAGCGCTCCCGGCGGACGCCGTGTTCCTGGGAGAGGTCGGCCTGGGCGGCGAGATCCGCCCCGTGGCGGCCGTCGAGCGGCGCCTCGGCGAGGCGGCGCGCCAGGGGTTCCGGCGCGTGTTCCTGTCCGCCCGCTCGCGTGTGAGCCTGCCCGGGCTCGATCTGGTCGGCATGGACGGCATCGGTGAGCTCGCCCGGCGACTCGCTGCCTGACGCGGGCGTCGTCGTCGTGGCGGCCGGCGCCGGAATGCGCGCCGGCCCGGGCGAACCGAAACAGTTCCGGCCCATCCTGGGCGTCCCGATGCTGGTGCGCGCGCTGCGGCCGTTCACATCCCACCCCGACGTCGGGCAGGTGATCGTCGTCGTGCCCGCCGGATTCGAAACTCGACCCCCCGAGTGGCTGGGCAAGCTGGTGGGCGACCGGCTGGGCCTGGTCGCGGGCGGGGCCACCCGGGCCCACTCGGTGCGCGCCGGCCTCGCGGCGCTGGCGCCGCGCGCCACCGTCGTGCTGGTCCACGACGCCGCCCGCCCGTTCGTGACCCGGGAGACGATCGACGGCGTGATCGCCAAGGTCCGTTCGGGAGTCGGCGCCGTGGCCGCGATACCGGTTTCCGACACCGTAAAAGACGTCGAGCAAGAGCGTATCACGAGAACCGTAGCACGAGATCGTCTGTGGCGGGCGCAGACACCCCAGGGGTTCCCGCGCGCGATGATCGAGCGAGCATACGCCGGGGTTGCGAACGGCGATGCGGCGCCGACCGACGACGCGGAGCTGTGCGAGCGCGCAGGCTTCCCCGTGGAGGTGGTTCCCGATTCGCCGTACAATCTCAAGGTCACGACCGCCGACGATTTCCGGGTCGCCGAGGCGCTGGCGCGGGAGCTGCGGTGAGCGGCGTGCCCTTTCGGACGGACGAGGAAGTGACGGCCGCGCTCCCCCGGGTGGTCGCGCATCTCGGCGCGGGCGGGCTGATCGCCTATCCGACGGAGACGGTGTACGGCTTGGGCTCGCGCGCGCGGGGCCCGGAGGTGCAGGCGCTGGCACGCCTCAAAGGCCGGCAGCCCAATAAGCCGTTCCTGCTGCTGGTTGCCGATCGGGACATGGCGGAAGCGCAGGGCCTCGCGTTCAGCGACTCGGCGAGCGCTCTGGCGCGCGCCTTCTGGCCCGGGCCCCTCACGCTAGTGCTCCCCGGGGGGAGCGGCCGGCTGCCGGACGTGCTGCGGGGCCCGGAAGGCGGGATCGCCGTGCGCTGGACGTCGCATCGCGGGATGGCCAGGTTGGTGCAAGCGCTGGGGGAGCCTGTGACGTCCACATCGGCTAACTTGCCGGGGAGTCCACCCGCGCCGGGCGCCGAGGCAATCGTGCGGGACTTCGCGCCGGCGGTCGAGACGGGGACGTTGCTCGTGCTGGACGGCGGCGTCCTGGGAAACTCTCCCCCGTCGACCGTGGTTGACTGCACGCGGCCCGCGCCCCGCCTGGTCCGCGAAGGGGCGGTGACGCTCGGCGAGTTGCGCCGCGCCGCGGGACGGCTCGCTCCATGAACGAGGAACCGAACACGAAACGCATCCTGCTGGTGTGCACCGGGAACATCTGCCGCAGCCCGCTCGCGGCGGCGTTGCTCGAGCGGGCCCTGGTGGAGCGCGGGATCGAAGGGATCGCCGTCGCCTCGGCCGGCACCGGGGCCTGGGACGGCGCGCCGGTCTCGGAGGGAGCCTATCTCGTGGGCCTCGAGCGCGGGCTCGACCTGTCGGGCCACCGGGCGCGGCTCCTGACGCGCGAGCTCGTCGACGGCTCCGACCTGATCCTCACCATGGCGCGCCACCACCGGGCACGCGTGGACGAGCTGGGCGGCGAGGGTCACGTGTTCGTGCTCGGGGAGTACGCCGGCCGCGAGGGGGACGAGGCCGAGGTCAGCGACCCCTTCGGGGGTGACCTCGACGTGTATCGCGACACCTGCGCCGAGCTCGAGGCGCTGCTGCAGAACGCGGTGGACCGCATCGCCAAAGAGTTCGCGAGTGGAAGTCAGCGCTAGCACGCGCCTGCTGGCCGTCATCGGCGACCCCGTCGCCCATTCGCTTTCTCCCGCCATGCACAACGCCGCGATCCGAGTCCTGGGACTGGATGCCGTGTACGTCGCGCTGCGGACGCCCGCCCCGGCGCTGGTCACGGTGCTGGCCGCGCTCGCCGCCGTCGGCGGGGCGGGGAACGTGACCGTGCCGCACAAGGAAGCAGCAGAACGATGCGTCGCGCGGAAAACCGATGTGTGCGCCCGCGTGGGAGCGTGCAATACGTTCTGGACGGAGCAAGGAGCGCTCGTGGGCGACAACACCGACGTGGCGGGCATCCTGGCCGCCCTGCGTCAGCTGGGGGTCGACGGCACCGGCAGCTGGCTCCTGGTCGGCACCGGCGGCGCCGCGCGCGCGGTGGCGGTGGCGGCGGCCGGGGCCAAGGCCGACCTGCACGTGCTGTCGCGCGATGCCGGGCGGGCGCGCGACTTCGCCGATTGGGCGCGCCGGCAGGGGACGCGTGCCGAAGCGGCGCGAGGTAAACTCGAGCCTGATATCGCCATCAACGCGACCCCCGCCGGCTTGAAAGATACCGATCCCCTGCCGCTCGACCCGGAGAGCGCGGGACGCCTGCATGCCGCGCTCGACCTTGTGTACGCTCCCGGCGGGACGCGGTGGGTGCGCACGCTGACCGCCGCGGGCGTGCGGGCGCAGGACGGCCGCGAGGTGTTGGTGCACCAGGGCGCCGCGGCGTTCACCCGCTTCTTCCCGGATCAGGCGGCACCACTCGAGGTGATGCGCGCCGCTGTGAACCGCGCTCTTGGTGCGTGAGGCGGTCGAGCAGCTCCTTCTCCCGGCAGAGTGTCTGCTGTGCCGCGCCCTCTTCTCGTTCCGCGATGCCGGTCGGCTGGTGTGCGACGTGTGCCGCCATCGCTGGCGCCCCGTCCGGCCGCCGTGGTGCGCCCGCTGCGGGCAGCCGGAGCCGTCATTTGGGCGCTGCCGGCTGTGCGCCGAATGGCCTGCAGCGTTCGGGGTGGCGCGCTCCGCCGTGTGGCTCGACGCCGGTGCGCGTGAGGCGGTCCATGCGCTCAAGTACGGCGGCCTGCCGCGTATCGCCGCCGAGCTCGCCGCCGCAATGGTCGGGCTCGAGCTCCCGGGGGTCGAGTCGGCCTGGCTCGTCCCGGTACCACTAGGGCGCGCCCGTTTCCGGGACCGGGGCTACAATCAGAGCGAGCGCCTGGCGCGCGCGCTGAGCCGTCGCTGGGGTCGCCCGGTGATCGAGCCGCTGGTCCGCACGCGAGACACGGCCGCGCAAACGGCGTTGACACCCGAGGCGCGGCTGGCGAACGTGGCGGGGGCGTTCCAAGTGCGGAATGGGGAGTGTGGAATGCGGAGTGAACGCCCGGTGAAAAACTCCGCACTCCGCATTCCACACTCCGCACTGCGACGGCCGCTGGTCTTAGTCGACGACGTCTTCACTACCGGCGCCACGCTGGCCGAGGCCGCGCGGGTGCTGGAGCGAGCCGGAGCCCACACGGTGTCGGCTGTGACCTTCGGCCGGGCGGTCGTGCCGGACTTCACCTAGGGGAGAGCCATGGCGGTACGGGTCGGGATCAACGGGTTCGGTCGCATCGGGCGCAACGTGCTGAGGGCCGCGGTGCTCATGCAGCAGCAGGCGCTCGAGTTCGTGGCGGTGAACGACATCACCGACACCAAGACACTCGCGCATCTCCTGAAGTACGACTCCATCCACCGCCGCTTCCCCGGAACGGTCGAGGCGCAGGGCGATGCCCTGGTGGTCAACGGCAAATCTATCAAGGTGTCGGCGATCAAGGAGCCGGAGAAGCTGCCGTGGAAGGCGCTGGGCGTGGACCTGGTGCTCGAGAGCACCGGACGGTTCACCGACCGCCCCGACGCGGACAAGCATCTCGCGGCCGGTGCCAAGAAGGTGGTGATCTCGGCCCCCGCCAAGGGTGAGGACATCACGATCGTGATGGGCGTAAATCACCAGAAGTACGACCCGGCCAAGCATCACGTCCTCTCGAACGCCTCGTGCACCACGAATTGTCTCGTGCCGGTCGTGAAGGTCGTGCTCGACAACTGGGGTTTCAAGCACGGGTTCATGACCACGATTCACAGCTATACGAACGATCAGCAGATCCTCGATCTGCCCCACAAGGACCTGCGCCGCGCGCGGGCCGCCGCGCTGAGCATCATCCCGACGACCACCGGGGCCGCCAAGGCCACGAGCCTCGTGATTCCGGAAGTGAAAGGGAAGATCGACGGCATCTCGCTGCGCGTCCCCACGCCCGACGTTTCCGTGGTGGAGCTGACGGCCGAGGTCGAGAAGAAGACGACGATCCAGGAAGTGAACGACGCCTTCAAGCAGGCGGCTCGCTCGACCCTCCAGGGCATCCTCGACGTGAGTGACGAGCCGCTCGTTTCGGTGGACTACATCGGCAGCTTTTATTCGAGCGTGGTGGACGCGCTCTCGACCAACGTGATCGACGGGACGTTCTTGCACGTGTCGTCGTGGTACGACAACGAAATGGGCTATTCCGCGCGCTGCGTCGATCTGCTCGCGTATCTTGCCCGCAAGTGAGAAAGCGCAGTCTGCGCGATCTGCCGCCCGCGGCGCTGGACGGCAGGCGGGCCCTCGTCCGCGTCGATTTCAACGTGCCGTTCAAGGACGGCGCCGTCACCGATGACACCCGCATCCGCGCCGCGCTTCCCACCATCGCCTACCTCCGGGAGAAGGGCGCGCGGGTCGTGCTGCTCTCGCACTTCGGCCGCCCCAAGGGCCCCGACCCGAAGGCGTCGCTCCAGCAGATCGTGCGCGACGTCGAGCGCATCCTGGGAACACCCGTCGAGTTCATCCCCGATCCGGCCGGCGGCGTAGCGGCCAGCCGCCGCCTCCCGCGGGGCGGTGTGGCGCTGGTCGAGAACACGCGCTTCTGGCCGGGGGAGGAGGCGAACGACGCCGCGTTCGCCCAAACGCTCGCGGCACTGGGCGACTTCTACGTGAACGACGCCTTCGGCTCGGCCCACCGTGCGCACGCGTCGACCGAAGCGGTGGCGCGCCTCCTCCGGCCCGCGGTGACCGGCTTTCTAATGGAGAAGGAGCTGCGCTACCTCGGTGAGGCGCTCGAGCAGCCCAAGCGGCCGTTCGTCGCCGTGCTCGGCGGGGCGAAGATTTCAGGGAAGATCGACGTCATCCAGGCGCTGCTCCCCAAGGTGGATGAGATCCTCATCGGTGGAGCGATGGCGAACACGTTTTTCCTCGCGATCGGATTCCAGGTGGGCGGCTCGCTCGTGGAGCGCGACAAGGAGGACCTCGCGAAGGATCTCCTCGCCACAGCCGGCGCCAAGCTGATCCTCCCCCGGGGCGCGGTCGTGGCGCCGAGTTTGGCGCGTGCCGCCGAGCGACAGGAGGGCCAAGACGGTGTTCTGGAACGGCCCCATGGGGGTGTTCGAGACGCCGCCGTTCGACGAGGGGACGCGTGCCATCGGGGAAGCGTTGATCGAGGCCGGCAAGCGTGGCGCCACGACGGTCGTGGGGGGCGGAGACTCGGCCGCCGCCGTGGCCGGGCTCGAGGACAAGCTCACGCACGTCTCCACGGGGGGCGGCGCCGCGCTCGAGTTCCTGGAGGGGAAGCCTCTCCCCGGAGTCGCCGCCCTCGAGGACGCGTGAGACCCCTGTTGTTCGCTGCGAACTGGAAAATGCACCTCGGGCCGGATGACGCCCGAGCATACGTGAAAGCGTTCCGCGCCCGCTACAACCGTCGGGAGCACCGCGAGGTGTGGTTCTTCCCGCCCGCCGTGTCGGTCGAAGCCGCCGCCCAGGCGGCGCGGGACCGCGCCGACCTGCTGGTGGGCATCCAGGACATCTACTGGGAGCCGAAAGGCGCCTACACCGGGGCGGTCTCCGCCCCGCTCGCCCTTCAGGCCGGAGCCCGCGCCGCATTGATCGGCCACTCCGAGCGGCGCCACGTGTTCGGCGAGACCGACGACGACACCCGTCGCAAGCTGGGCGCGGCCCTCGGCGCGGGGCTCGTGCCCGTGCTGTGCGTCGGCGAGACCCTCGCCGAACGCGACGCCGGACACACACTGGCCGTGGTCATCCGCCAGCTCGCCGCGGCGCTGAGCGGTCTGGACGGCGCGGCGCTGTCTCGGGTCGTGGTCGCCTATGAGCCCGTGTGGGCAATCGGCACCGGCCGCAACGCGACCCCCCAGGACGCCGCCGCGGTGCATCGCGAAATCCGCGGCTGGCTCGTGGGCCGGACGGCGCCGGCACCCCGGGTGCTCTATGGCGGCAGCGTGAACGCGAAGAACGTCGCCGCGCTCCTCGCCGAGCGCGAGCTCGACGGCGTGCTGGTCGGCGGCGCGTCGCTCGATCCCGAAGCTTGGGCCCAACTTGTGCAGACCGACGCCGCGTAGGTATTATCCCCGCCGCATGTACACCTTTCTGCTCTTCGTCCTCGCCCTCGACGCGCTCATTCTCATCACCGCGGTCTTGCTGCAAGCCGGCCAGGGTGGTGGGTTGGCCTCGCTGGGAGGCGGGGCCGGTACGGAGCAGTTCATGGGTGGCCGACAGGCGACGACCTTACTCACCAAGATCACTTGGTGGTGCGCCGGCCTCTTCCTGTTCATCTCGCTGGTTCTGGCCGTCATGTCGGCGCACAGCGCGGCACCGCGCTCGGTGCTCGAGGGAGGCGCTCCCGCGCCGGCTCCGGTACAACCCACGCCGCTGCCGCTCCCCGGGGCGCAGGCGCCGCAGAACACGCCGCCTCCGCAACCCTCAAACCCGAGTCCACCGCCCCATCGCTGAACGCCACCCCGCTTACGTGCTGCTCGAGGACGGCGCCTGGTTCCCCGGTACCGCGCCGACGCCGTTCGAGCCTACGTACGCTGAGGTCGTCTTCACCACCAATCTGTCCGGCTACCAGGAGGTCTTCACCGACCCCTCCTATCTCGGCCAGATCGTCGTGATGACGGCGCCGATGATCGGCAACTACGGCATCAATCCGGACGACATCGAGTCCGACCGTCCGCGGGTCGCGGGGGTCGTGGTGCGCGAGCTCTCGGTGCAGCCGTCGAACTGGCGATCCACGGGCGCGCTCGCGGACTGGCTCGCGGCGGCACGCGTCCCGCTCGTCGCCGATGTGGACACCCGCCAGCTCACGCGTCACATCCGCTCCAAGGGCGCGATGCGCGGTGCGGTGGCGTTGGGGGAGCAGCCGAACGACGCCGTGCGCACCGCGCTCGCCGCGAGCCCGTCGATGGACGGTCTCGATCTCGCCACCCAGGCGACCATCGGTGCCGAGTACACCGAAGGACCGGCCGACGCGCACCGCCACATCGTGGCGTACGACTACGGGATGAAGCGCAACATCCTGCGATTGTTTCTCAAGAACGGCTGCCGCGTCACCGTCGTCCCGGCCGCCACGCCGGCGGCACGGATCCGCGAGCTCGCGCCCGACGGGCTGTTCCTGTCGAACGGCCCGGGAGATCCAGCGGCGGTGTCCTACGCGATCACCACACTCCGTGATCTGGCCGACGGCTCACTCCCGATCTTCGGGATCTGCCTCGGCCACCAACTGCTCGGTTTGGCGCTCGGCGGGGAGACGGTGAAGCTCCCGTACGGGCATCGGGGGGGAAACCATCCCGTGCGGGATCTTGCGACCGGACAAGTACTTATCACCTCGCAGAACCACGGGTTCGCCGTCCGGGGCGATACGGGCGGCATTCCAGGTGCCAAAGCGCTTGAGGTCACCCACCTTAACCTCAACGACCGCACCGTCGAAGGGGTGAAGCACCGGGAATACCCGATTTTCGCCGTGCAGTACCACCCCGAGGCGTCGCCGGGACCGCACGACGCCCAAGGCCACTTCGAACAGTTCCTCCAAGCTCTTGACACACAATAGGTAAGCCCGTATGTTGGCCCCTCGTCTTGACTGCCCTTGGGCCCTTCAAGGGGGATGGATGACGAAGGCCGACCTGGTCGAAAAGGTCACCGCACAAATCGCTCGCACCGCCGGTCCCCTGATTTCCAAAAAGGACTGCGCGCGCGTAGTTGACTCCTTCCTCGACGCGGTCAAAGCGGCGTTGTCCGAGCAGCATAACATTGAGATTCGCGGGTTTGGCACGTTCAAGATTCGCCAGCGCAAGACTCGCATGGCGCGCAATCCACGCACCGGTGACCCGGTGGAAGTGGCCGCGCGACCGGTGCCTGTCTTCAAGCCCAGCAAGGAGTTGCGCGCTATGGTGGCGGAGGCGAGCGAACGCGTCACACCCTGATTGCCTCGTCCAGGAGCTCACGTCATCCCGGCGGCCCGGAACTAAGCGTCTGGGCCGCTTCGTTTTGCGCGGTGTAATAGTCAACTCTCACATCTACCCGGAGTGGTTCGTGCGCCCGTTGCTCGTGCTCCTCGTCGCCGTCCCGCTGTCCGCTCAGACCACTGCGCCAGTCAAGTACGAGATTTCGATTCCGTCGCCGGCGGCGCACCTGTTCCACGTGAGCGCCGAGTTTCCGTCGCGCGGCAAGGATACGCTCTTCGTGTCCCTCCCCGCGTGGAGCCCCGGCAACTACGAGATCCAGAATTACGCGCGCTATGTGCGCCACTTCGGCGCGAAGAACGCACAGGGCCAGGCGCTCTTCTGGGATCGGTTCGACAAGGACACGTGGCGCGTCGTGACCGGCAAGAGTGATCGCGTGACCGCGGAGTTCGATTACCTCGCCGACACGATCGACCTCTCGCTCGCGCGCATCGCCGGTGAGTTCGGGCAGTTCCTCGGCGCCAATGTCTTCCTTTACGAGGAGCGACAGCTGGAGCGCCCGGCCGAGGTCCGATTCAACCTGCCAGCGGGCTGGCAGGTGACGACGGCGCTCCGGGGCGGCGGGAACGGGGCGGGGCCGTACACCGCCCCGAATTACCACGAGCTGGCCGACGCCCAAACCTTCGTGGGCAAGTACAGCCTCGACTCGCTGCAGGTGGACGGCAAAGCGGTCCGGATCGCGGTGTGGCCGACCGACGCCTACACGACCGCGGTCCAGCGGAACATGCGGAACGCGCTCGAGAAAATCGCCAAGACCGAGAACGCATTGTTCGGCGGCCCGCCGTACGATCACTACACGGTGTTCTTCAATGTGATCCGCGAGCCGGTCAACTTCGGCGGCGGGTTGGAGCACAGCGCCTCGCAGTTCGACATCATGCCGCAGGGCGCGTTTGCCGACGCGGCCGGCACCTTCGGCGACTTCATGGTACCACTGATGTCGCACGAGTACTTCCACCTCTACAACGTGAAGCGCATCCGGCCCGCCGAAATGTGGCCGTACGACTACCACGCGGAGCAGTACACACCGCTGCTCTGGTGGTCGGAGGGCGTGACGGACTACTACGCCGATCTCACGAACATCCGCTCCGGATTGTGGACGACCGAGCAGTTCCTCGACAACACCGCGCAGGATATGCAGCAGGTCGAGTCCGCTCCCGAGCCGTGGAGCGAAGAGGACGGCAGCGTGGCGACCTGGATCCACGAAGTGTTCGTGAACAGCTCGCAGCTTTACTACCCGAAGGGGGCGCTCACGGGAATGCTGCTGGACGTGGCGATCCGTGATGCGACGGACAACCGCAAGAGCCTCGACGACGTCACACGGGCGCTCTACACGCGGTTCTACCAGCGCAACAAGGGCTTCACGACCGCCGACCTGCTCGGCCTAGTGCGCGAGGCCGGCATGCCCGATGTGGAAGGCTTTTATCAACGCTACATCAACGGCCGGGAGCCGCTCCCGTACGACAGCGTGCTCGCGAAGGCCGGCATCGCGGTCACCCGGAAGACCCAATCCAGTCCATTCCTCGGCCTGAACGCCCAGCCCGGCGATTCCGGCAAGCTGGTCGTGCAGGGCGTGGTGCCCGGCAGCGCCGCCGAGGCGGCGGGCCTCGCGCCCGGCGACGTGCTGCTCAAGGTGGGTGAGATCGAGACCCGGCCCGACGAAGACTGGGGCGTGAAGTTCCGCGACCGTTATCGCGGCAAAGCAGGGGCGCCGCTCGCGATCGGCGTGGTGCGCGGGGGTCGGGCGCTGAGTCTGAGCACGCAGGTGCGCGAGCGCACTCAGGTGTCGTTCACCATCACGCCCGCACCGTCGCCGAGCGCGAAGCAGGCGAAGATCTGGCGCGGCCTCTCGACCGGTTCCACCGGGAACTGAGCGGAGCTATCTTGCCAGCGACCGTGAACCCCGCGACGCTGGCAACCGTGCGAGTGCGATTTTTCGCCCGCTACGCAGAGCTCGTCGGACGCTCCGAAGCCGAGGTGTCGCTGCCGCTCCCGGCGACCGTCGGGGATGTGGTGCGGCGCGTGCGGGAGGACTTCCCTGGGGCTGGAGACCTGCCCGAGCGTCCGCTCGCAGCCGTGAACCTGAAGCAGGCCAAGCTGGATGCGCGCGTGCAGGATGGAGACGAAGTGGCACTCTTACCCCCCATTGCAGGCGGCTGAATGACGTACCTCACTCGCGACCCCCTCTCTGTCGACCGGCTCCTCGCCGAGGTCTCGTCGCCCACGTGCGGTGGGACGAGCGTCTTCCTCGGGACCGTGCGCAACGGGCCCGACGAGCACGGGGTGACGGCGATCGAGTACTCGGCCTACGAAGACATGGTGGAGGCTGAGTTCGGCCGGCTCCTGGCGGACGCGCGCGGTCGCTGGCCGGAGGCGCGCATCTCCGTCCGCCACCGGCTGGGGACGATCCCCGTCGGCGAAGCGAGCATCGCGATCGTCGCGGCGGCGCCGCATCGGGCCCAGGCGTTCGAGGCCTGCCGGTACGTGATCGAAGCGGTGAAACAGCGGATCCCCGTGTGGAAGAAGGAGCTCCGGACGGACGGCAGTGAAGTCTGGGTCGATCCGTCCGGCCGTCCAGCCGCGAAGCCCTCACATGTCTGACGCCATCCACGACGCGCTGCAACGCCCGCTCGCCAGCCTGCGGCTGTCGGTGACGGACCGCTGCAACCTGCGCTGTCGCTACTGCATGCCGGAAGACGAATACGTGTGGCTTCCACGGACCGCGATCCTGACGTTCGAGGAGATCGAGCGGCTCACGCGGGTGTTCGCGGAGCTCGGCGTGCACAAGGTGCGACTCACCGGCGGTGAGCCGCTGCTGCGTCACGACCTGCCGACGCTCATCGGGCTGATCGCCCGCAACCGGCGCGTCGACGACCTCGCCATGACGACGAACGGCTTGCTGCTCGGAAAGCAGGCCGCCGCCCTCCGGGCCGCGGGCCTGCAACGGGTGACCGTGAGTCTCGACACGCTCCGCCCCGAGCGCATGCTCGCGTTCGCCAAGAGCGCGCGCCACGCCGACGTGCTCGAAGGCATCACCGCGGCCGGACAGGCCGGCTTCACGAAGCTCAAACTGAACGCCGTGGTGATCCGCGGCTTCAACGACGACGAGCTCGCCGACCTGGTCGAGTTTGCCCGCGGCCACGACGCCGAGGTGCGGTTCATCGAGTACATGGACGTGGGCGGTGCAACCCGCTGGTCTCAGGATCAGGTCGTGTCCCAACGGGAGATGTTGGAGATGCTCGCCCGACGCTATGGCCCGATCGAGCCGATTTCGGGTGACGGCCGCGCCCCGGCCGAGCGGTTCCGGCTCGCCGACGGGACGACGTTCGGCATCATCGCCTCGGTCACGGCGCCGTTCTGTCGCACTTGCGACCGCAGCCGGGTCACGGCCGACGGCACCTGGTTCCTGTGCCTGTACGCCGCGCGGGGCATCGATCTGCGCGAGCCGCTGCGCCGCGGCGCCAGCGACCAGGAGCTGGCGTCGCTCATCCGGGGGACGTGGCAGGGCCGTACCGATCGCGGGGCGGAGGAGCGGCTGGGGGTGGCGGACCGGGGGGCGTTGTATCGGATCGATTCGCTGCGCGCCGATCCGCATCGCGAGATGCATACCCGCGGAGGGTGACGGTGCTCAACAAGATCACCGTCGTGGGCGCCGGCAATGTGGGTGCCACCGCCGCACAGCGCCTCGCCGAGAAGGAGCTCGCGCGCACGGTCGTCCTCGTCGATGTGATCGAGGGCGTCCCCCAAGGCAAAGCGCTCGACCAATGGCAGTCCGCGCCGATCGAGGGGTTCGACACGCGGGTCGTGGGCGCAAACGACTACACACCCGCCGCCGGCAGCGAGCTCGTCGTGGTCACCGCCGGCATCGCCCGCAAGCCGGGCATGAGCCGCGATGACCTCGTGCGCACCAACGCCGACATCGTCAAGCAGGTCTCCCAGCAGATCAAGCAGCATTGCCCCAACGCGATCGTCCTAGTGGTCTCGAACCCGCTCGACGTGATGTGCTGGGTCACGAAGCAGGTGACGGGATTCCCACGCGAGCGGGTGATCGGAATGGCGGGTGTGCTCGACACGGCGCGGTTCCGCGCCTTCCTGGCCGAGGCGCTCGACGTCTCGGTCGAGGACATCCAGGCGATGGTGCTCGGCGGGCACGGCGACACGATGGTGCCGCTCATCTCCTACACGACCGTGGCCGGGATTCCCGTCACACACTTCCTCAGCAAGCCGACGCTCGACAAGATCGTGGAGCGGACCCGCAACGGCGGCGCCGAGATCGTCGCCTTCTTGAAGACCGGCTCCGCCTACTACGCGCCCTCGGCCGCGGCGGTCCAGATGGCCGACGCCATCGTGCACGACAAGAAACGCATTCTCCCGTGCGCCGCCTGGCTGCACGGAGAGTACGGACTCACC